>JAZLCQ010000021.1:0-15560 GCA_045614285.1 Alistipes sp. | reverse complement strand
AACAACATAGTTGCACTCAGCCGACTTTGCCACCTCCGCAGGGTTAATCTCAAGGTCATTGTCGGCAAAGAGCAACAACGCGCCCCACTTCTCGAGCAAATCCTCTCTGACCTCCACATCCGATGGTAGGGTAGGGCGGTCGAACGATACTTTACGCTCGGTCAATTCTACATTGGTCAAATCGAGTGCCACCTTACCGCCAAATCCGCAGGTCGGTGTAGCGTGATCGAGTACGTCGTAGATACCCTCACTACGAATGAGCGATTTCGTGAGGTCGCAGTTGCGCATCAATGCTGCCATCTCATCCGCAGAGCGGACATTCGAAGTCGCTGGCGTGAGGAGCAGATATTTATTAAACATCATCTGTCCCCCGCCCCACAAACCGAGTGCCACCTTCGATGCCTGACGCTCGTAGAGTTGTCGCATCGATATGATAGTGATGTTGTGTTGCGTACCTGCCGACGGCATATACATATCCTCCACCTCGGGTTGCATCACAAGGCGAATCGGCGCAAGGAAGATGCGCTCGGTAGCCATTGCGATATAGGCATCCTCCTGCGGTGGAATACCTACGATTGTGGCAGGGTAGATTGCCCCCTTGCGGTGTGTGATGGCTGTGACGTGGAACTTCGGATAGTAGTCGGTCAGCGAGTAGAAACCTGTGTGGTCACCAAAATCGCCCTCCAAAACCTTATCCTCGCTCGGGTCAACATAGCCCTCAATCACAAAGTCGCAATCCTCGGGTACGTAGATGTCGTTTGTCACGCACTTTACCAACTTCACGGGTTTGCCACGCAGCAGACCCGCCAAGAGGTACTCGTCGATGCCATCAGGCACCGGTGCTGTTGCCGAGTAGGCGTAGACAGGATCACCTCCTATCGCCACCGATACTGGCATTCTCTCTCCTCGCGATTTGTAGAGTTCGTAGTGGCGTGCGCCGGTCTTGTGGCGATGCCAGTGCATACCCGTAGTGTGGTCGTCGAAGACCTGCATACGGTACATACCCACGTTGCGAATGCCACGCTCAGGGTCAATGGTGTGTACCATCGGAAGGGTCACGAAGCGACCTCCGTCGTGCGGCCAACACTTCAATATTGGCAGCAATGACAAATTCGCCTCCTCGCCCGTAAGAACAACCTGCTGGCACTCGCCACGCCCCTTTTTCTTGCGAGGAAACCACTTCGATGCCTCGCCCAAGAGCGGCAAGAGTCGCAACTTATCGACGAAACTCTCCTTTGGGGATGTCACCGTGCCGATAAGGTTATCAAATCGCTCCGAGATATCGGCGAGCTTCTCCACTCCGAGTGCCATCGCCATTCGACGCTCCGAGCCGTAGAGGTTTGTCAATACAGGGAAGCCCTTGTCTGTCTTCTCGAAGAGTAGAGCCTTGCCACCACCCTCACTTTTGACCATTCGATCGGTGATTTCGGCAATCTCCAGCTCGGAAGATACCGGGGTGTTGATGCGTATCAACTCCCCGGCCTCTTCGAGTACTCCGATAAATTCTGTAAGCGATTTATACATATTTCAGCCTTTTATTTCTGCTCTGCCTTCGCTGCTGCAATACGCTCCTCGAACATCTTCTTCTCCTTGCCCATAGCCATGAGACAGATCAATGCCGCAATGACACTCGCTGCGAAGAAGCCGATAGAGGTAAGCTCCCAACCGTTTGCGCTGTGCTCTACAATTCGACCGAACGCAATCTTTGAGAGGATAGCGTCACCAATCAAGTAACCGAGCAAGCCCATAAAGCCCGCTGCAGTACCTGCTGCATTCTTCGGTACGATGGCGATAGCCTGAATCGAAATCATCGCCACAGGGCCATATACTCCAAAGCCGGTGATGATGAGCGCAGCTGTAACAGCGGTGAGATAGTCGATACCCAATGCTGCCGAGATAGGCACAGCCTGCCAGTAGATGAATGCACCAAGAGCAGTAACTGCCATACAGATTACATTCACCGGAGCACAACGACCCTGGAAGAATCGTGATGAGAGCCATCCTGCAATCAATGTACCAGGGATAGCGGCAATCATATGGTATGAATAGAGGTTCTTGCTAACGGCCTTCGAGATGTCGTGTACCTGCTGGAGGTAGATTGGCAACCAGTCCGAGATACCGTAGCGAACGAGGTATACGAGAATGTTTGCGAAACCGATGAGCCACAAGATCTTGTTCTTCAAGACATAGTCAACGAAGAGGGTCTTGAATGGAATCTTTGTCTCCTCACCCTTCTTAGCCTTTGCGCCCGAGAAGTCGTTGCGATACTTGTCGATTGGTGGCAAACCGCACGACTCGGGTGTATCACGAATAAACCACCAACACAAACCTGCTACAGCAAGAGCTGCGATTGAAGGGATGATGAAGGCTGCACGCCACGATGCGTCCGCCTCTCCGAATCCGAAGAAGATAAGCAATGAGCCGCCAATACCGCACAACCAAGCCATCGATGAGCTACCGATGTTGTGAGCAGTGTTCCAAATCGACATCTTGAACGAGCGCTCATTTGTCGAGAACCAGTGCGACATAACACGACCGCATGGGGGCCAACCCATACCCGAGAACCAACCTGTCAAGCACATCAAGATGAAGAGGATGATGGTTGTTACAGCGAAGTTATCCTTTGGATAAGGAATGAAACCTGCCGCAATCATCACGAATGCCGAGATGATAAGGCCGATGGTCATAAACTTGCGGGCATCCGAACGGTCCGAGAGGCTACCCATCAAGAACTTACTTACCGCATATGCGATAGGCAATCCCGCCATAGCATCACCGAGGCCGCTATGGTCGATGTAGCCCTGTGCCATCATATCGGCACCTGCAAACGAGAGGTTCTTACGAACGAGATAGTAGGCTGCATAGCCCAAGTAGATTCCGATAAAGACCTTCCAACGCATAGCGGTGTACTCGCTCTTTACCTTTTCGGCAGGCAACTCCGGCTTGTGCTTCGGAGGAGCCATAAAATCCAAAAATGCCATAATTCTGTTATTTTTAAGTTTATAGTTTTATATCGTAAATCTGTATTACGCCCACGAGCTGTCGGTTGTCGTCAACCACCAACAGCGAGTTGACCTTGTGCTGCGTCATCTGTCGCTCGGCATCGATGAGTTTGCTCTCGGGGTGGATGCACTTTGGCTCTCGTGTGGCGATATCCATCGGGTGAATATCGAAGAAGGCCGACTGTCGGCTCTCCATCGCACGACGAATATCTCCGTCGGTGATGATGCCGAGAATCTCGCCCTCTCGCTCCACAACAATAAGTCCTAAGCCTCCACGCGATATGGCGTGAATCATCTCTGCCGCTGTCGCCTCCTCCGAGACTATCGGAAGGTCGTGATTACGCATCACATTGCCCACTCTCATTAATAATCTGCGACCGAGGCTGCCACCGGGGTGGAGTCGTGCAAAATCTTGTGAGGTGAAGTCGCGCATCTTCATCACAGCGCACGCCAAGGCATCACCCAAGGCGAGCTGAGCTGTTGTCGAGGTTGTAGGTGCGAGGTGCAAGACGCACTCCTCACGTTCAACCATTGTGTGAAGATGGATATTCGAGTTCTTGGCCAATGCCGACTCGGTGTTTCCGGTAATAGAGATCAGGAGATTGCCATTTTCGTGAATGAAAGGCACAATCTTTAACACCTCGTCGGTCTCACCCGAGTAGGAGAGTGCGATGATGATATCCTCCTTCGATATCATACCGAGGTCGCCGTGAAACGCCTCGCTTGGGTTGAGGAAGAAACTCGGTGTTCCCGTGCTTGCGAGTGTTGCAGCAATCTTCTTCGCTATGATACCCGACTTGCCCATACCGGTAAGGATGACCTTACCCTCGCAAGCAAGGATAGCCTCCACGGCGCATACAAACTCGCCATTGAGCAACTCCTTGATGCGTGATATAGCCTCCGACTCGGTCTGTAGTACTTCACGGGCAGTGTCGAGGATAATATCTCTGTTCAATTTCTCCATTTTTCTATAAAAGAGTCTTTACTACCTCCTCCAAGTGGTCAAGGTAGAGCATATTTGGCCCGTCGCTCTTGGCGCTATCGGGCGTAGGGTGCACCTCGAAGAAGTAGCCATTGGCACCAAAGGCCTTGGCTGCTTGTGCCATCGCGGGTACAAACTTGCGGTCGCCTCCCGTCGTGCCATTCGCGGCACTTGGGCGCTGTACCGAGTGGGTACAATCCATTATCACACGAGGTGCAAAGTCGAGCATATCTGCGATATTGCGGAAGTCGACTACGAGGTTGTTGTAGCCAAACGAGTTTCCTCTTTCGGTCAGCCACACCTCCTCAGCGCCCGCCTCCATAGCCTTCTGGTATGGATAGCGCATATCAGCACCCGAAAGGAATTGTCCCTTTTTGATATTTACCACGCGTCCAGTCTCTGCGGCAGCTACGATAAGGTCGGTCTGACGACAGAGAAATGCGGGAATCTGTAAGATGTCGACCACCTCGCCTACAGGCTTCGCCTGCCACGCCTCGTGAATGTCGGTGAGGAGTCGTAAGCCCCACTTCTTGCGAACATCGTCGAGCATCTGCAAGCCTCGCTCCATGCCCACTCCGCGGTAGGAGTGCAGCGAAGTGCGATTGGCCTTGTCGAATGACGCCTTGAAGATGATCTCGGTGCCGAGCGTGCGGTTTATCTCACACAGCCTCGCTGCCACCGAGTCGAGCAACTCGGCCGACTCGATGACACACGGACCTGCGATAAATATCGGTTTCATAGTCTCAGTGAGAATAGATTACTTGCTGAGAGCCTTGATAACCTTCTGGTTTACGTCGTGGATACGCTTAACATCGAACTTGATAACCTTGCGGTCGTAAGTTACGAAGCCGTTAACCTCACCCTCAACATCGGTTGTCTGAGTGTAGATAGCACCCGACATACCCTGAGGGATGAATGGCAAAATCATCTCGGCGTACTTAACGTATGTGTTGTTCAAATCCTCCTTGTTCTTGCGGTTGCCACCGTAGCCCCAGTTGAGCATGTCAGGATTCCAGAGGTGGTCCTTGATTGGAAGACCAAGACCGCCATACTCGCCAAGGATAAGAACGTAGTTCGCGTGGTGAGTATCCATTGTAGGTGTAGGGTAGTGGTGCCAGTCCATAATATCGCCGCACTCACGCAAGTTGCCACCACTTGCAGGGTTGATAAGACGTGTGTGATCACGCTTCGAAGTCCACTCTACAACCTTCTCGGTGTCGAACTGCGACCAAGCCTCGTTGAATGGTACCCAAACCACTACAGATGGGAAGAAGTTGCAGAAGTTCATAATCTCGCCCCACTCCTTGTAGTAGTTGCGCTTGAACTCCTCGGTTACAACGGTGTCGCTACCGCCATTAACTACAGCACGACCCCAAGCGTGTGGCTTGATCTGTTCACCGCAAGGCATATCCTGCCATACGAGCATACCCAAGCGGTCGCAGTGGTAGAACCAACGTGCAGGCTCAACCTTGATGTGCTTACGAATGGTATTGAAGCCGAGATCCTTTGTGAACTGGATATCCCAAGCCAAAGCCTCATCGGTTGGTGCGGTGTAGAGTCCGTCCGGCCACCAGCCCTGATCGAGTGGGCCATACATAAATACTGCCTCGCCATTGAGAGTAGCACGGAGGTGACCAAACTCGTCACGCTTCTTGCCGAGCTCACGCATAGCTGTGTACGACTCAACGCTCTCGATAACCTTACCGTTCTGCTTCAAGGTAACCTTCAAGTCGTAGAGGTGTGGAGTCTCAGGAGTCCACCACTTAGCATTCGGAATGTGAACCTTTGCAGGAGTACCTACAGGTGCACAGCCCTCAGCTACCTTTGTTCCGTTGTCGAATACCTCAACCGATACGATACCTGCCTTCTCAGCAGTCTCGGTTGCTACGATGATGTCATTGTGACGGAGGTCGCTGGTAGGGAGTACGCTTACGATGTGGTTCTGCTTCGATACCGGCTCCAACCATACAGTCTGCCAGATACCTGTAACAGGAGTGTACCAAATCTTACCAAGCTTGGTCAACTGCTTACCTACAGGCTGCTCACCCTTCTCGGTTGGATCCCATACGCGAACTACCAACTTCTGTGAGCCCTTCTTGTTGAGTGCCTCGGTGATGTCGAGTGAGAATGGGGTGTAACCACCGGTGTGACCACCTACATATACGCCGTTAACGTATACATCTGCGCTCCAATCTACTGCGCCGAAGTTGAGCATTACGCGCTGTGTCATCCACGCTGCAGGAACGGTGAACTCGCGCTCATACCACAAGAGCTGCTTCTCGTTTACCCACTTACCAACGCCCGAAAGAGCCGACTCAATAGCAAATGGAACGAGAATCTCGCCCTCATATGCGCTAGGCTCGGCTGCGTTTACCTCGGTGATGGCATAGTTCCACAAACCGTTGAGGTTCTGCCACTCGCCACGTACGAGCTGTGGACGAGGATACTCAGGCAATACATTCGAAGGATTTACCTCCTCAGCCCACTTTGTGCGAATCTTGTCGCCTGCGATTTTCCACTCTGCCGATGCTGTCGAGAGACCGAGAGCAATCATAGCAAGTACCAATAAGGTCTTTTTCATAGTGTTTAAGTCTTTTTTGTGTTATTGAAATTATTTAGTTGTTTGTTCTTTCAAGAATTTTTCGGCACGCTCCAAATCCTCGGGCGTGTCGATGCCTACCGTCTCGATGTTAGTCACGCCAACTCCAATCTTGTATCCGTTATCCAACCAGCGCAGCTGCTCCAACGACTCTGCCCTCTCGAGCTGTGATGTCGGTAGAGTGGTCACCTCCTTGAGTGTCTCGGCACGAAAAGCGTAGATGCCGATGTGCTTGTAGAAGGTGTGGTGCTTCAGCCACTCATTGCGCTCCACGCCTCGTAGGTATGGAATCACTGAGCGTGAGAAGTAGAGTGCCTCGCCCACAGCGTTGATAACCACCTTTGGCGAGTTCGGATTCTCGAGTGCCTCGATGCCATCAGCTTCGCAGAAAGGTTTTACGAGGGTGGCGATATCTATATCCTCATTTTTGAAGCACTCAAGCAATGCTTGAATCTGCTCGGGCGCGATAAATGGCTCATCGCCCTGGATATTGAGAACGATATCCGCCTCGTAGCCCACCTTCTCGTACGCCTCTCGGCAACGGTCTGTGCCGCTACGATGCTCCGATGATGTCATCACCGCCTCGCCTCCGAATCCTACGACTGCATCGTAGATGCGTTCGTCGTCGGTCGCCACAACTACCTTGTCAATAGCCTTTTTTACCTGCTCGTAGACACGCTCCACAACCAACTTACCACCCAAAATGGCGAGAGGCTTGGCCGGAAAGCGAGTGCTTGCGTATCGTGCAGGGATGATGGCTATGCTCCGCATTGTGATATTCCTTTATTCGAGTGCAAGTGCGAGTACCTGGTCGTTCGAACGTACATAGTGGAAGGTCAAGCCCTCGATGTACTCCTTTGTAATCTCCTCTACATCCTTGCGATTCTCCTCAGGGAGAAGGATTGTGTGGATTCCGGCACGCTTAGCTGCCAAAATCTTCTCCTTCACGCCACCGATGGGCAATACACGACCACGCAACGAGGTCTCACCCGTCATTGCGATGCGCTCCTTCACCTTGCGGCCTGTGTAGGTCGACACAATCGATGTAATCATTGTGATACCTGCCGACGGACCATCCTTTGGTACGGCACCCTCAGGTACGTGGATGTTGAGGTCGTTCTTCTCGAATACCTCAGGGTTGATGCCGAGCTCCTTGTGGTGCGCCATAACCCACTCGTGGGCGATGGTTGCCGACTCCTTCATCACATCACCGAGGTTTCCGGTGAGCGAGAGCTTGCCCTTACCAGGGGTGAGGATGCTCTCTATGTAGAGGATGTCGCCACCAACCTGAGTCCAAGCCAAGCCGGTTACAACACCTATCATATCCTTGATTTCGTACTCGTCGTTGCGGAACTTTGGCTTACCGAGTACCTTCTCAACCTGCTCAGCCGAGAATGAAGGTGTGAACTCCTCCTCGAAGGCTATCTCCTTGGCACGCGAACGAGCCAACTTAGCCAAGTTCTTATCCAATGAACGGACGCCCGACTCACGGGTGTAGTCCGAAATAATCTTCTTCACGATGTCGCGCTCGACAATCATCTGCTCCTCCTTCAAACCGTGAGCCTCGCACTGCTTGCGCACAAGGTGCTTCTCGGCAATTTCGATCTTATCCTCGAGGATGTAACCCGGGATGTTAATCAACTCCATACGGTCACGCAACGCAGGATTTACTGCGCCGATGTCGTTTGCGGTTGCGATGAATAACACCTTCGACAAATCATACTCGGCGTCGAGGTAGTTGTCGTGGAATGTTGTATTCTGCTCGGGGTCTAACACCTCCAACAATGCCGACGATGGGTCGCCGTGGTTACTTACGGTAATCTTATCCACCTCATCGAGGATGATGACCGGATTCGACGAACCACAACGCTTGATGGTCTCGATGATTCGACCAGGCATAGCTCCAATATAGGTGCGGCGGTGACCACGAATCTCAGCCTCGTCGTGCAAGCCTCCGAGTGCAATGCGGCCGAACTTACGACCGAGTGCGGTAGCTACCGACTTACCGAGCGAGGTCTTACCAACTCCCGGAGGGCCATAGAGACAGAGAATTGGGGATTTCAAATCGCCCTTCAACTTAATTACAGCCAAGTGCTCCAAGATTCGATCCTTAACCTCCTCCAAGCCGAAGTGGTCAGCGTCGAGCTGCTCACGAGCGCACTTGAGGTCGAGGTTGTCCTCGGTCATCTCGTCCCAAGGAAGGTCCACCATCAACTGCAAGTAGTTCATCTGCACCGAGTACTCGGCTACAGCGGGGTTGAGGCGCTCCATTTTCGAGAGCTCCTTCTCGAACAGCTCGGCAGTTGCCTTGCTCCACTTCTTCTTTGCAGCAGCCTCGCGGAGACGCTTGATGTCGCCATCCTCGTCCTCGCCCAACTCCTGCTGAATGGTACGCATCTGCTGCTGGAGGTAGTAGTCACGCTGCTGCTTGTCAATCTCCAACTTCACCTTGCCCTGAATCTCCTGCTTGAGTTCGAGAAGCTGCTGCTCGCGAATGAGAATCTCGAGCAACTTGCGCGAACGAGCCAACAAGCCTGGCGCCTCGAGCAACATCTGGCGATCATCATCCGAGAACTCGAGGTTCGAGCAGATGAAGTTCACGATGCCACGGCGCGAATCGATATTTTTGATTGCGAACGACGCCTCCTTCGGAATGGTTGGCGAGGTGTTGATGATGTTGAGTGCAACATCCTTGATGGACTCGATGAGAGCATCGAACTCCACGCTGTTCTTCTCAGGTGTAGAGTCGAGCAAAGGTGTAACCTTAGCCTTGAAGAATGGCTCGGTCGAGATATACTCGCCCACCTCGATCTTCTCCAAGCCCGAGAGGATAACCGTGAGGTTTCCGTTCGGCATCTCGAGAATCTTGAGGATGCGGGCTGCAGTACCTACACGGTACATATCGTCAGGTGTAGGGGTTTCGATTTCGGCATTGCGCTGCAATACAGCTCCGAGCAATCCACCCTCAGCCTGTACGGCACGAACGAGAGTAATACTCTTCTCGCGACCTACGGTGATAGGGGTGATGGCGCCCGGAAAGAGTACCGAGCTGCGGAGTGTCAAAATTGGCAAAATCTCAGGAAGCTGAACCTCCTCTACGACGTCGTCGTCGCCACCTGCGATAATAGGTATGACCTGGTGCTTCTGATCTGTGATGTCAGGAGTGAGGCCCAAGTCATCGATGATCGAAAATTCGTTATTATCTTTCTTTCCCATAATATCGTTGTTTTTCCTTATGTGCGCACATACGCACGTAGATTGTTTGCAAAGATAATACTTTTTTTGGAAAAAAGCCCTTAAAATAGGTTTTCTTTCTCCTTTTTTGTATATTTGTGCGTGAAATTATATCATTTGATTGTTATGAAACAGATTGTATCATTGTTGGCGTTGTGCGTGACCGCACTATTGGCGGTATGGATGGTTACCGAGTCGCAGAAAAAGAGCGGCGTGATTGAGGCTATCGAGGCTCGTCGCAGTATTCGTGTGTATAAGGATACTCCGGTAGAGCGCGAGAATTTGCAGATTATTGCCGAGTGTGGCGTGAAGGCCCCAAGTGCAAGAAACTTGCAGGAGTGGGAGGTACGCATCGTCGACTCGAAGGAGTGGATTGACGCTTGCACAGCTGACTATTTGAAGGCTGTCGAGGGCACCGACAAGGCGAGCTATATGCTCACACCAACCTTTAAAAACATCTTTAGAAATGCTACCGCAGTAATCTTCGTTGCAGCACCTGAGGGGTTGTTCTCGGGCGTGAATGTCGGTATGCTTGGCGAGAATATGATGTTGGCAGCCACCGAGTTAGGTTTGGGTACTTGCTGTTTGGGCAGCGTGCAGATGACCTTCGCAGAGCCCGCAATGGAGGAGTACCTCTCGTCGCTCGGATTCTCTGAGGGCTACAAGCTCAGCTACGCTTTGGCGGTGGGTTATCCCGACGAGTCGCCTGAGGCTAAGCCACGCGATATGGAGAAGATTAAGTTCGTCGAATAAGCATCTTTTTTCGAACGATAAAAAATGTCTCGAATACCCTTTTGTGTAGTCGCATTGGTCGCAGCATTGTCGCTGTTTGGCTGTCGTGAGGTGCAACCTGCATTGGACCTTCAGCCGAGCAGAGTCTATCCTGTGCCCGATACTACAAAAGAGGAGTATTTGAAGATGTATGATGCTCTGGATCAGGGTCTTGCCGAGTTGCCTATAGAGGTTGCCGAGTCTCCGATTTATAGACACTTTTACTCGCCTTCGTGCAGCTGGTATTGTAGCGGCGAGGTCGAGAAGGTGTGGGCATCGAGCAACTTGAAAAATGACCGATATGGCCATTGTTATGCCGAAAATATCCACGATTTCGACCACGAATCGTCGTGGGGTGAGGGTGTTCCGGGCGATGGCGTAGGCGAGTTTGTAGTCTTCGAATTTCCTCGCAACTGCCCTCGCATTACGGCGGTAAATATCCTCAATGGAAACTTCCGCAGTGAGGAGTTGTGGCGCAAGAACGGACGTGTCAAAAAATTCAAACTCTACCACAATGACAAGCCCTATGCGATGCTCAATCTCGAGGATAGTCGCTCGTTGCAGACATTCGAGATTGACACGGTCGGTTACGACCCTAAGAAGGGCGGTGAAACGTGGAGTTTGAAGTTCGAAATAGTGGAGGTTTATCCGGGCTATCAGACGCAGAATACGATGATTTCAGAGATCTATTTCGACGGAATAGATGTCCACTAACACAGTGTGAAATAAATAGATAAATCACTAATACATAAACAATTAAAAACAATTATGAAGAGAACAATTCTATTCTTGTTTGCCGCAATGGCAACAATGTCGCTCTCTGCGAAGTATCAGGTTAAGCAGGAGCACAAGGATCGTGCTGCTGCAGTTGTTGCGCAGATGACCCTCGAGGAGAAGATTGCCTACATCGGCGGTTACGAGTCGTGGTATGTTCGCGCTATCGACCGCCTCGGCTTGCCTGCAGTTCGTATGGCTGACGGCCCTCAGGGTGTGCGTAACAACACAAAGAGTACCCTCTACCCAAGTGGTATCGCAGCGGCTGCAACCTGGGATGTAGAGCTCATCGAGCAGATGGGTGTTTCGCTCGGTAAGGACTCACGTGCACGTGGTGTACATATCTTGCTTGGCCCTGGTGCTAACATCTACCGTTCGCCACTCTGCGGTCGTAACTTCGAGTATTTCGGTGAGGATCCATACCTCGCAGGTGAGATTGCAACAGCCTACATCAAGGGTGTGCAGAGCATGGGCGTAATGGCTTGCATCAAGCACTTTGCCGGTAATAACCAGGAGTGGGCACGTCACAGCGTATCGACCGATGTTGACGAGCGTACCCTCAACGAGATCTACTTCCCTGCTTTCGAGAAGGCTGTTAAGAAGGGTCACGTTGCAACTATTATGACCTCGTACAACCTCCTCAATGGCGTTCATGCTTCGGAGGATAAGTATCTCAATCAGGATGTTTTGCGTGGCCAGTGGAACTTCGGTGGTTTCGTTATGTCGGACTGGACATCGTGCTACTCGCCAGTAAATGTTGCACGTTGGGGTGTTGACTTGGAGATGCCTTACGCTAAGTGTGTTAAGCCTGAGCTTATCCGTGAGTTGGTTGCGCAGGGTGTAATCGATGAGCGTGCTCTTGACCAGAAGTGTCAGAACATCATTCAGACCATCTTCGCATTCGAGTTCGATAAGCGTGAGCAGCTCGACAAGAGCCTCCCTGAGAACAATCCTGAGTGCGACGCTGTAGCTCACAAGCTCTCGCAGTCGGCTATCGTAATGCTCAAGAATGACGGTCTCCTCCCATTCAAGAAGGGTAAAGTTGTTGTTTGTGGCCCTAACGCTGATAAGATTGTTACCGGTGGTGGTAGTGGTTTCGTAACTCCGCTCCTCTCTTGCTCGGTGGCTGAGGCTATGCAGACAATCGACAAGAAGATTAAGAGCACATTCATATCGATGACCGCTAATCGCAAGCCGCTTCCAGGCGTTGTATACGCTGACAAGGAGTTGACTAAGGTGGGTATAGCAGCTGAGTACTATCGCAACGCTGAGCTCGAGGGTGAGCCTGCATTCAGCTACATCACCGACAAGGTAGGTATCGATGAGAATAAGTTTGGTGCACACAACGATATGGTTAACGTGTCGACTCGCCACACATTCTACTACAAGCCAACGGTTGATGAGTGCTACCACTTCTATGTAAACACCAACGACGGTTTCCGTTGCTACTTGAACGACAAGATGGTGATGCGTGATCGTTGGCACAAGAATAGCGGTCAGGATGGCTATATGATGCTCGATATGAAGGCTGGCGAGATCTACAAGTTTGAGCTTCAGCACCAGAACCTCGGTGGCTCAATCTACGCTGAGATGGCATTCGAGCCTCCATTCGTAGATGAGTCGGCTAATGCTGATGTTTACAAGAGCGCAGATTGCATCGTTGTTTGCCTTGGTCACAACAACCGCACCGAGCGTGAGAACTACGACCGTACTTTCGAGTTGCCACGTGGCCAGGTTGACTACTTGAAGTCGATACTCAAGTATAACCAGAATGTTGTAGTTGTTATCAATGGTGGTGGTGCTGTTGAGATGGCATCGTGGATGAACGACGTGAAGGCGATTTTGATGGCTTGGTATCCTGGTCAGCAGGGTGGTCTCGCTATCTCGGAGATTATTACAGGTAAGATTTCTCCATCGGGTAAGTTGCCTATCTCTATCGAGGCTAAGTTGGAGGATAACCCTTGCTCGGCTAACTACCATGAGAATGTTGACCGTGTACGTCCTACAACTATTAACCCACACGCGCGCGTAGAGTACCGCGAGGGTATCTTTATGGGTTACCGTGGTTACGAGAAGCGTGGTGTACAGCCATTGTTCCCATTCGGATATGGTTTGAGCTACACTTCGTTCGCATTCTCGAACCTCGAGATTAAGGCTGAGGGTAAGGAGTTTGTCGTTAGCTTCGACTTGAAGAATACAGGTAAGGTAGCAGGTGCTGAGGTTGCTCAGGTTTACGTTGGTGACAACGAGTGCACACTCGTTCGCCCTGCTAAGGAGTTGAAGGGCTTCGATAAGGTATACCTCCAGGCAGGTGAGACTAAGCGCGTAAGCATTCGCCTTGACGATGAGGCATTCCGCTTCTTCGATCCTATCGAGCGTCAGTTCAAGGTTGAGCCGGGAGAGTTCACCGTATATGTTGGTGCATCGTCTGCAGATATCCGTTTGAAGGGATCTTTGGTGGTGAAATAAACCATATATAATATAGGTCAGGAGCCCGATTTTATGGTCGGGCTCTTTTTTTTGATTAAATTGTTCGAAAAAATTTGTGAGTAATAAAAAAAACACTACCTTTGCACCCGCAAACAACAAGGGAGTTTAGCTCAGCTGGTTTAGAGCATCTGCCTTACAAGCAGAGGGTCGGCGGGTCGAATCCGTCAACTCCCACAAACGAATAAAGCAATGAGATGTCGAATAATCGACATCTTTTTTGTTTTTATACGCCTTGGCGCAAACTTGGGCTTATTGGTCAAAATAGTACATAAAATCAGGGCTGTTTTTGTTTATTGGTCAAAAATAGTACATAAATGCGGGTATTTGCCCGCATTTATCATTTCCATTTGAGCCTGAAATACTCATCTATAAAGAGTCTTCGATATCTCTTTGACATTCCATTATGTACCCTCAATTTAGTTTTGAGATCCGTATTGATTGCTTCGAGAATGTTGTTTGTATTTGGTATTGGCGTATCAGGATAATCGTACCAAGTCCAGAGCCATTTCATATGCCTCTTTATTGAGAAATAAGCACTCCTCACTCGCTGATGCGTGTATGATTTCTTGCCCGTCTTTCTATCAAGAGTTCTGTGTTTAAGCCACTCGCCCCATTTCTCATACCACATCTCTAACATACCAATAAAAGACTCCTTATCAGTATGGCATAATAGGTGTGCAATCTTTTGTAATTCCTTGCCAGCATCGGTTAGAGGATTCTTCGTAAGATACTCATCTACGGTCTTAACTTGGTGAAACTGACAATATTGCACCTTATACCGTGCTAGAGCCTGCGGTAATCCCCATAGTCCATCGCACACAATACCGAGTATTTTGAATTTATGCTCACGCAGCCACTCGATGCCGTCTAAATAGTCGGCAATTGTTTCCTTTTTATCGAGAAACTTGCGCCATAAAAGTCGCTTGCGATAGGCATCGACAATAAGTAGAACACCAAAGCTCTTACCCCAATAGGTGGCATCCATAAGAATTACTACCTCTTTGTATTTTGATACGATGCGAGTGGTGCGAACTTGGCGCATTCTGCGCTGCACAGTACTCACGGATAAGCCGTGTCGCTCGGCTATTTCAGATAGAGTTTGCTTGCCCTTTACGTACTCCTCGTAAAGACTCTTGGGCGAGGTGCTACGGCGAGCTATTGGTAGTACGGAATGGCGATGGCAGTTAGTGCAAAAATATCGCTGTTTACCCCCGTTGTAGCCATGTCTGACGAGGGTGCGATGCCCACATTTTGGGCAAACTTTTTATCCATTTCTAACGCAAATAGTGCAAATATAAGAAAATCAATCGATTGCCCTGATTTTATGTACTAATTTTGACCAATAAGCCCTCTTTTTCTTGTGATAAGGTGCAGTCTGTGTCGCATCCCAAAAAGCAAAGATGCTTGGGCTCTACAAATCTCATCATACTATTTCCTCTCGTCTCTAACCCTGCTATGCAGGCTTTTCCTCCTTGCGGCTCGGCAAAGTGTGCAAGCACCCTCTGCTCTCGCTCCGCTGCGTCGGTTCCGTTTTCCCACTACAAGCAGAAATCGAAAAACTTAAAAAGTTTTCCGTTTTCCGTTTTCCGTTTTCCGTTAGAAAACGATTCTCACTCCCACCTGCATACGCCAACGGGAGAGCAGATCGTTGCGCGAAACCGAGCCTCCCACGAATCGATATTTCGGAGTGCGATTACCCTCTGCATCG
>JAZLCQ010000020.1:0-4996 GCA_045614285.1 Alistipes sp. | reverse complement strand
GCTTGTCGTTGCTTGATGGGATAGATTATACCAACCATCTAAATGAGAAAGAGATGAAGGCTCAGGGAAATCTTTGTAGATACCCACAATGGTGCGAATTCCATTAGAAGAAGCTCCACGACCGATATGTAGTCCATCTCCTACCTCAAGGTTATAACGCTTGGCTGCTGATTCAGATATAACAAGAACACTTGCGCTACTGTTGTCTACCACATCGATAAAATCCTCGATACCTCCTGCTACCCACTCAAAAGGGAATACCTCCAAGCCCTCGTGCTCGGCACCAGCAATCTCAAGTGTCAGATTCTCAATTGTAGCATTTCGCTTACGCGAATACTCTCGTTGTGAGGCATATACATCTATATGGATTGAGCCTGCTGCCTCTACTTCGGGGCAAGAGGCAACAAGGTTATCGGGGTATTGTCTATTCCAAGTATGCTCCCAACGACCTGAGCCTGCCTCATTTGGATATTCAAGGCGATAGATGCGCTCCGAGTTGGGGATAACGCGGTTGTACGATAGGTCAAACTTTACCTGCACGGCGATAAGATATACCGCTGCAAAGGCTACTGCCATACCCACAATATTCAGCACCGACGATGTGGTGTAACGGCGTAGTAGGGTTAGAAAATTACGAATATACATAGTTCAGTTTAGATTATTGATTCAAAATAAGCACTTCATTATCTCCAAAGTTGTCGTAGCTCGATACGATCACCTTCTCGCCGGGTTGCAAGCCCTCGACAACCTCATAATACTGCGGATTCTGGCGACCGATACGAATATCGCGGCGGTATGCCTTCTCGCCCGTAGCGTCGAGAACATATATCCACTTGCCGCCTGTCGCCTGATAGAACGAGCCACGAGGTATCAGGATTGCCTCGGCAGCCTCGCCAAGTTGCAAGTTGAGGTAGTAGGTCTGACCGCTACGGATATTCTCGGGAGCATCGCCCACAAAGCGGAAGTCTGCCTTAAACTGACCGTTGCGTACCTCGGGATATACCTTGCGGAGCTGCATCTCGTAGCGCGTATCCTGACGCTCGAACGATGCTACAAGACCCGTAGTGATGCGGTCGATATAGTGCTCGTCAATCTGCGCCTGCACCTTGTAGGTCGTTAGGTCGTTCACCTGACCTATGTTTGCACCCTGCACCAAAGACTGACCAAGAACGGCATCCAACATACCCACCTCGCCATCGATAGGAGCCTTCACTTTGAGGTTATCCACTCGCTGGCGGATAAGCTCCATATTGAGCTGCATCGAGCGGAGGCTCTCCTCCATCTGATCGACCTGTGAGGTACGGTAGAGCGAATCCTGACGCTGACGCACCAAGACCAAATCACGCTTACGCACAGCTAATTCGTAATCCTCCATTGCACGCAAGTACTCCTCTCGCGCCAAGAGGTTGTCGTTGTAGAGGTTTTCGTTCTGCTGATAGGTGCGGTGTAGGCGGCTAACCTCCAAGTCGAGTTGCAACTTCTCTTGACGCAACGCCAGACGCTCCTGCTCCATCGAAATCATCGTGTTACGCAAGATGTTCTGCTTCTCGGCAAGGTCCGCCTCCGACTGCAAAATCTGCATCGAGAGGGAGTTGTTCGACATTTCGAGGATTACATCGCCACGCTTGACCGATGTTCCCTCCTCGGCAACGATGCGCTCCACAACGCCGGATTCGAGGGGCGAGAGCTGCACGGTGGTCATCGGCTGAACGCTACCCGTTAGGCGTACATAGTCGTTAAACTCGCCCTGCTCAACGGTGGCGATATTCACAAGCCCTGCATCGACACGCAAGGTCGAGGAGTTATCGCGCAACACCAACCAGCCGATAAACACAATCAGCACCACTACTGCTGCATAGGGCAGATTCTTCTTCTGAAAGATGGCACGCCATCCTTTCTTCTTTTCAAGTTTGATATCCATATTGTTTGAGTTTTATTTGTTATCTAATAAGTGGCATTCCGTTGTAGTAATCGACCATTCGGCTCTTGACAATATATTGCAGGCGGGCACGGAGCTTGTCCGACTTGGCTTGCAACAAGGTGTTGGCGGCGGTTTGCAGGTCGAGGGCCGAGATAAGGCCATTCTCAAACTTACGCTCGGCACCGTTGTAGGCGAGCTCAGCCGCATTAACCTTCTTCTGACCCTGCACATACTGCTTGCCATAGCCCTGCATCTCCTGCCATGTTTGGCTCACCTCGCTCTCTACTGCGCGAGCAACTGCAAACTGCTCCAATCTCGCCATATCGTAGGCATTCTTGGCTCGACGTTTCGAGGAGCGGGCGCTGAGTCCGTTGAAGATGGGAATCGACAACGCCACCTGCACATATCCACCTCGGTTGTTGCAGAACTGCGTGCCAAAAGGGTCGTAGGCCGCCTTATTGTCGAAGTCGATAAAATACGATGTGTTGTAGCCACCATATAGGTATAGCGAGGGGACGGAAGCGCTCTTTGCACGCGAGAGATTTAGGCGACTCTGCTCTACGGCGTGGCGGCTGGCAATGATTTTGGGATTATTTGCCATTGCGTAGTTCAGTAAATCTTGCTCCGATGTGGCACTCGGCATAGCCTCCAAATCAATATCGGTTACAATCTCCAACGGCCAATCCTGCGGATAGTTCATCACCTCACGCAACTTAATATAGGCAAGGGCGAGGTTGTTCTCCTCGGTGGTTAAGAGATAGTCGTAGTTTGCCTCCTGCGACTCAATCTCCGCCACATCGGCTGCACTCTTGGTGCCGAGGTCGAATTGTCGGCGCACAAGCTCCAAGGTGCGGCGTGATGCCTCCAACTGCTCGCGGGCAATCTTGACAGCCTCGGTATAATAGACCACATCCATATATGTCGAGAGTGTTTGCATCGCCACCTCATCACGGGCAATCTCCGTTTCGACCGCACCTTTTTGGCGTGCCACCTTCATTGCTCGCACGGTGTTGATGCCCTGCAAACCATCGAAGAGGGGCATCGAGCCACTGATTCCATACGAGTTGCTGAACGTGGTTACATTGGTATAGGCGTTGGTTGCTGGGTCGATACCTCGACCGAAGTTGGTCGCACCGCCTACCGATGCATTCACCGCAGGGAACAGCGAAGCCAAAGCCTCGTTGTAGTTGGCTTTGCTATCGTCGTGGGCAAGATGTTTCATGCCCACCGTAGTAGAACTTTGAACGGCATAGCGCATACAATCATCTATATTGAGCGGTTGTGCTTGCGCCTGAGTGTGTGTTACGCACACAAGTGTCAAAATATTAGACACTAAAAGGGTCATAATCAATCGTTTCATACTTTTTTCGGTTTCTGCTCTCACTCGTGCCAAACTTATGCCAAAGTGTGCCAAATGCTGATAATCAGCGCTTTGTGATTTTTACCCAAATTGTAAAGTGTCTAATAATTAGACAATCGATGTGTGAGATATTGACACAGCGCAATTTTGTTGTAACTTTGTGAAAAGAAAATTTGTAAAAATGGCAAAGGCGGGCAGACTTTTAATCGTAGATGATAACCGAAATATTCTTTCGGCGGTGAAGTTGTTGTGTGATGGCATCTTCGAGGAGGTTATCACGCTGCCGTCGCCTAATTCGTTGATTACCACCTTGCAGAAGGCTGCTCCCGATGTGGTGCTACTCGATATGAACTTCCACGCGGGTATAAATACCGGCAACGAGGGGCTATATTGGCTCAAAGAGGTGCTGGCGAAATTTCCCGAAACAAAGGTGGTACTCTTTACTGCATACGCCGACATTGAGTTGGCGGTGCGTGCGATGAAGGAGGGTGCTTTTGACTTTGTCGTTAAGCCGTGGGATAATACCAAACTGATTGCTACACTCCAAAATGCCTATAAGGCAGCCAAAGGCAAGGCTAAGAAACCAACCAAGCAGCAGGCCACCGAGCCACAGACAGAGATGTATTGGGGCGAGAGTGCGGAGATGAAGCGTGTAAGGCAGATGGTAAAGCGTGTGGCGATTACCGATGCCAACATTCTGCTTACGGGCGAGAATGGTACGGGTAAGGAGGTGCTTGCGCGTGAGATTCACCGCCAGTCGGCACGCTGCCGAAAGAGTATGGTGTCGCACGATATGGGTGCTATTCCCGATACGCTCTTTGAGAGCGAATTGTTTGGCCACACCAAGGGGGCGTTTACCGATGCCCGTACCGATAGGGAGGGAAAGTTCGAGACCGCCAACGGCTCAACACTCTTTATGGATGAGATTGGTAACCTGCCACTCCATCTGCAAGCCAAGATGCTCGCCGTGCTGCAAAATCGTGCGGTAACGCGCCTCGGAGCTAATGAGGCTACGCCCGTCGATATTCGCCTCATCTCAGCAACCAACCGCGACCTACACGAGGCAGTAGCGAAGGGCGAGTTCCGACAGGATTTGCTCTTCCGCATCAATACCATACATATTCATACTCCGCCCCTGCGTAACCGTAAGGAGGACATCGTACCCCTTGCCGAGCGATTTATCGACCGCTACGGGCAGAAGTATGGCAAGGCAGGTTTGATGCTCTCTGCAGATGCGGCGGAGAAGCTTAAAAATCACTCGTGGGAGGGTAATATTCGTGAGTTGCAGAATACCATTGAGAAGGCTGTGATTATGTGTGATGGCGATATTATCTCGCCTGACCACCTCGAACTACGCACCTCGCAACGCCCTCTGAACGAGAGCCAGACGCTCGAAGAGATGGAGCGACAGACCATTGCTAACGCCATCGCGCAGTGCGGCGGTAACCTCTCGCAGGTGGCACAGCAGCTCGGCATTACACGCCAGACACTCTACAACAAGATTAAACGCTACGGCTTGTGAAACGACAGCAGAATATACCTTACGGCAAAATCAGCGCTTATGTAGCAGTCATTATCCTGATGGCGGCTCTCTCAGGCTATGTCTGGGCAACCAACCGCCACGCACACCTGATTGCTACCATTCCGATTACCATATTCTGCCTGTTCCGACTCTTCCATATCTACAACGAGCTGATCGAGCGACTGATGTTTGT
>JAZLCQ010000019.1:0-3441 GCA_045614285.1 Alistipes sp. | reverse complement strand
CCACGTGTTTTTGTGCAGGTCCGCCGTTTCGACAAAGGAGACCATCGAGGTGAACGGCGAAACCTATCCCGTGTATAAGATGGAAATCTCTAACACATCTCACCCATTCTACACAGGTAAGATGAAGTTGGTAGATACCGCCGGTCGTGTGGATAAGTTTATGAGCCGTTACGCAAAGCGCTACGATAAGAAGAAGTAATAAACTCTTCTATGGAAAAATAAGGACACTCGAAAAGAGTGTCCTTATTTTTTATAATTTTTTCTCTCTTAGAGAGAGTCGATAAAACTCTCCACTTTCAACTTTCCACTCTTAACTTTTTCCGTTTTCCGTTTGAAATACTATCTTTGTAGTATGAAAGCGACTAAATTTATGAAGAAAACGATATTTGCACTCCTCCTTGCCGTTGCTGCGATGGCGATGCCGAGGGTAGCGCAGGCGCAGATATATGCCAAGTTGAATGCCCTCTACGCTGTTGCGGGAGTTGTCAATCCGCAGCTCGAGTTTGTAGTTGGTCCGCACTCGTCGGTCTCGATCGACCCGATGTTCTCGCCATATAAAACTATCAAGTGGGGCGACCGCAACGATATCCACGCCCTCTTTGGTATCCTTCAGACTGAGTACCGCTTCTATATCAAGCGCGAGGCTCAGGGCTTCTATGTCAGTGCCAACGCAGGTATGCAGGCATTTGACCTTACACGTCCATTCCTCTTTAGTGGCGGAAAACTTGTCTCCTTTGAGCAAGGCTTTGGTCGTGGCTTCGGAATGATGGCGGGTATCGGTATCGGCTATTCGCACCACTTCAAGGAGCGCTGGGTTGTGGATGCCTTCTTCGCATTTGACCGTATGTGGAGCTGGTACAACGACTACCTTGCCGACGGACAGATTAATATGTATCCGCGCCACCAAAAGGAGCCTAAGTTCCCCGATCCGTTCAATGGCTCGGCCGAGTGGTTACCATCAAAAATAGGTGTCTCGATAGGTTACAAAATCTTCGACCCTGCTGCGCCGCGTAAAACATGCAGACAGCGCAAAATAGAGAAGATTCTAAACAACTAAACCGTAGAGCAATATGAAGCGAATATTGTCGCTCTTTGTAGCTGTTCTCCTATTGTTCTGGTCGGCGGAGGGCAAACCTCTAAACGGTACACTCATCCGCAAAGGTACGGCTGATCCCTGCCTTCTCTATCAAGACGGATATTTCTATCTCACAATGACCGGCTCATCGCGCCTGGCGATGATTAAGGATTCATCACTTGATCATCTTTCGTCCGATTATCATAAACTGAATGATAATATTATATACGATTCGAAGCGAGATCCATCTGTCGTATCATTGTTTGGCGAAGGTGCTACAATAAATGGCACTTGGTCGCCTGAGATGCACTACTTTTCGGAGGATGAGTTTCCCGGTATGTCGGGCTGGTATCTCTACTTCGCGCTGCGTAAAAAGGTGGTCGAGAATGGCCGAATATCAAGTCGCGCGATTAAAACAGTAGTGCTAAAATCGCTCAGCGGAAATATCGAAGGCCCTTATGGCAATCCTGTAACAAAAACCCAACAGCATAGCCAACCTCTATTGAACGAGCGAGGCGAAGTGATGGATACTTGGTGCGTAGGCGCAAGCATACTGCGTATTCCATCGGGCAAATATCGTGGTGTCTACCTCACTTGGGTTGAGGAGGTTGGACGCGGAGAGGGGCCGAGTAAGTTCTATCAGAAGATTATGATATCAAAGATATCATCACCTTGGCAGATAGATGGCGAAAGCGGTGTTGTAACTACGCCTACTCAAAAGTGGGAGTTCCGAGGCTCAAGTAAAACTCACCCTCGCGTAGTGGAGGGCGGTACTGCTGTATATGGCGATAATGGCGAAATATATCTTACCTACAGCGGTAGTGGCTATTGGTCGGACTACGGAATTGGACAGCTTACCTTGCGTCGCGAACAAGGCGACTACGCCAATCCGCTACATACAAGTTCGTGGATAAAGTATGAGCGAAATCCAATCTTTACCTCTGTAGATAGCGACAACTTGCGAGGTGCAGGCCACGCCTTCTTTCTCAAAGATGCTAAGGGTAAACGATTCTTCAGTTATCACGCCTATCCGGTAGTTGATGGCAAAAAGGCAAAGTCTCGCAACGCCTATATAGAGCCCTATCGCATCGACTACTCGATAACGAATCCTACCGCACCTGATGGAGTGTTGCGAATGGGTAAAAGGGGCGATGGCATTTGTGCTCCTACCTACTCGAAGATAAAGTTCAAGCAATAAAAAAAAGTATGACGACAGAGATGTCGTCATACTTTTATATAATATAGGTATAGACCTTATGCTACATAGTAGTGCGAAGCGAGCTCTACGAATGAAGCAACCTGCTCGTCGATCCAAGCCTGGTCGCGACCGAGCTCCTCAGCCAAAATCTGAGCTACGCGTGGAGCAGCCTTCTGAGCCTCGCGAGCGTCAACGAAGAGGAGGCGTACACGACGTGCAAGAACATCGTCAACAGTGAGAGCCATCTCGTGGCGTATAGCCCAGAGTACCTCTGCTACAGTGTAGTCGTACTTCTCTGACAACTTCTCGCCGAGAGCAGGATTCTGCTTAATCATATCGAGGATTGCAGGCTCGTCAGCACCGTAAACATACATGTGGTCAGCCAAGTTTGGATTTGGACGCCAGCCGTGAATCTTCAAGCGGCGAGTAACGCACTTACGCTTCTCAACCTTGCCCAACTTGATAGCCTTGTCAACAGTATCCTCAGCCATCTTACGGTACGAAGTCCACTTACCACCGGTGATTGTGATGAGGTCGTTATCCGAAACAACAACCTTGTGTGAACGCGAAACCTCCTTCGACTTCTTACCCTCCTTCTTAGGCGCTGCGAGTGGACGCTGACCTGCGAATACCGAAACGATGTCGGCGCGAGTAGGAGCCGGAGTCATATAGTGGCTTGCAGTCTCGAGGATGAAGTCAATCTCCTCGTCGAGTGGGCGTGGCTCGCTCTCAGCTGTAGGACGCTGAATATCGGTAGTACCAACAACTACCTTGTCGTGCCAAGGCACTGCGAAGAGCACGCGGCCATCCGAAGTCTTAGGAACCATAATTGCGTAGTCGCTCTGCAAGAACTTCATATCGAGAACGATGTGTACACCCTGCGACGGAACAACCATCTTTGCCTCTCCCGGCTTGTCCATCTGGAGCACCTCGTCAACGAAGCAACCTGCAGCGTTGATTACAGCCTTAGCCTTTACGGTGTACTCCTTGCCTGTGAGGAGGTCCTTAGCTACAACACCTGCAACCTTACCCTTCTCGTCGTGCAAAACGCTGACAACCTCGGTGCGGTTAGCAACAACGCCACCCTGCTCAACGCAAGTCTGTGCGAGGTTACAAGCCATACGAGCATCGTCGAACTGACCGTCGTGGTATACAACACCACCCTTCA
>JAZLCQ010000018.1:0-21496 GCA_045614285.1 Alistipes sp. | reverse complement strand
TCAAATTTTGGCAGATCAAATATATCTGCTACTTTTGTCCCATCAACTTGGATGTCACAATTTGCGACCAGATTGGTTGAGAGAGAAATATAACTCATTGAAGTCAAGGATATTGGGAGGCATAGGTTCAAGACTTATACTTTCCGCCATCGAGCAGACTTTTTCGGTCTGCTCATTTTTATTGATACGACCTGCAATATTGCAGGCTTTTTGTTTGACTGTCCATTTTGTAATTTCTATTCCTAAAATCTTACAGTCAAACAAAAAAACTACACAAGTGTTGTCGTATCAATCGTGAGCATAAGGGATTGCGAACTTTTGATAGGGGTTACCTCCTCGGCTCTTCGCGAGCCGCTATATGTGCGACTACGCTGCCTCGTCGGTGACGGCTACGCCGTTCGAATCCCCTTCTTTCCGCTGAAAGAGAGAGCAGATTTTGTCTGCTCTTTTTTCTTGATACAGCAAGATGCGTATTCCATTATTTGATAACGAAAAGGACAACTTCGTAATATTTTTCTTATATTTGTAATCAGAAAGGAAAACTTAAAACATAAATAGCTATGAAACGATTTATCTTTATGGCATTGGCAATGCCACTTTTGACTATCAGTGCACACGCACAGGAGAATCGCACAAGAATTGGATGGAATGACGATGATGATGCGCCAATTCTGTATGGCAATGTAGAGAGCATCTCGGGCGTAAAGTATGAGCTTAAGGATGTTTTTGGCACAATCGTTAAGGGCGATATCTGCGATGGCAAGGAGGTCTATAGCTTCAACGCCGACGGCAATGTTATCGTGCAGTGTCGATACGATAGCGACGGCTCAATTGATCGCAAAAATGTCTACCAATATATAACAGAGTCCAACTCCTACAACATCACCAGATACAAGGGCGACGGCACAATCGATGGCAAGATTTGGATCAAGAACAACGAGGCAGGTCAGCTGCTCGAGAAGTCATCGTACGATGAGGTTGGCGTATTGAGTTGGAAGGACCTCTACAAGTATGACGAAAAGGGCAACCTCATCGAGTACTCGGAGTATAGAGGCGACGGCTCGATGATTAGCAAGGAGATTAGCAAGTACAATAGCGATGGTCTCATCGTAGAGAAGGCGCACTACAAGGGCAGCGGAGCGCTCGAGTGGAAGAGCATCTACAAATATGACGAGAAAAAGAATCTCATATCTCAAGTATCGTACGACAGCGAGGGCGCAGCTACCAGCCGATATGCATATGGATACGACGCTGCCGGCAACCGAAACTTGGAGATCAGCTACTGCAGCGATGGCACTATAAACGAGAAGAATTGCTACAAGTACGACTCGAACGGAAATGTCGTTGAGCACGCAAACTACAATAGCGACGGAACCCTCTATCGCATATACAGATACAAGTACAACGCTGCGAACCAGAAGTGCGAGGAGCTTTGCTACAATAGCGAGGGCACATTGCGTTGGAAGGATGTATACGTCTACGATGCCAATGGCAACAAAATCGAGTATATCGAGTACGAGAGCAATGGCTCTATCGACAAGAAGCAGGTCTACAAGTACGATTCACACAACAACTTGATTGAGATTGCAAAGTACAAGAGCGACATTCTCATTCCGGTCAATGTCATTGAGTTCACCATTCAGTACCGCCAGTAATCAAGCTGCTACATAAAGAAAGATGTCGGAGAAATCCGACATCTTTCTTATTTATACCCAAGTGGCAATACTACTTAGGCAGGTTGAATGCTACAGACATCTCGCGCATCTGCGCCTCGCTCATACCCTCAGGCTCGAAGCCCATCGTCTTGGCAGCGATGTAGATAAGAGCCGACTTATTCAACACATCGATCTGATCGAATGCCTGCATAACGTCGCAATCCACCGCAAAGATACCGTGCTTCTCCCACATCACTACGTCGTAGTCTGCCAACTCTGTGATAGTTGCATCTGCCAACTCTACCGAGCCTGGCAAAGTGTAAGGCACGATACCCAAGCCTCGTGGACAGAAGGCCTTAGTCTCAGGAATCATACTCCACAACAACTTTGTAGCGACATCCTTCTCCAAGTACTTAGGGTTGTGCGACATAGCCACCAACTCGATTGGGTGGGTGTGCACCGAAGCCTTATATGGCGAGCCCTTACCGATGAGGTAGTTATGCACGCTGAGGTGTGATGGCAACTCCGAAGTTGGCTTCACGTGGTTATCGGCGATGATAACATACGATGCGCAATCCTCCAAGATGCGAATAATCGAGCCATTCTCCATAGGTCGACGAGCCAAGTCGCGCATACGCATATTCGTGCCCTTGCAGTAGAAGTAGCAACCCTTCAAGTGAGGAAGCGTAGTGCCGATAGGGAAAACCTCGCTAATAGCCGGCAACGCCTTAATCTCATCATCTACATACTCGGTAATATTGACGGTGATATTTCCGCCATTACGCTCTGCCCAACCCTTCTGCCAAAGGTAACCGGCTACCTCGGCAACCTTCTCAACCTCGGCAGCGAGTGCAGGGCGATTCTCCAATACTGATTTCATATTTTTCTACTTTATTCGTTACTCGAAAGCAATCTCATACAACTTTGTGATATCCTCCACCGAAGTTGGGCGAGGGTTACCGCCTGTACATACATCGTTGAATGCAGCTACAGCCAACGCAGGAATATCCTCCTTCTTCACGCCAATCTCGCACAAGTGCTGCGGAATACCGATTGAGAGCGAGAGCGAACGTACTGCATCGATAGCAGCCTTAACACCCTCATCTACGCTCATACCCTCGGTATTTACACCCATAGCCTTCGCGATGTCGATATACTTAGCACGCGATGGCGACTCTGCGTTATACTCCATAACGTAAGGCAAGAGCAATGCATTAGCCACGCCGTGAGGAGTATCATAGAATGCTCCGAGTGGGTGAGCCATCGAGTGAACGATACCCAAGCCTACGTTCGAGAAGCCCATACCTGCGATATACTGAGCTTCGGCCATACCTGCACGAGCAACCTCGTCCTTACCATTCTCAACAGCATTCTTGAGGTGTTTAGCAATCAACTCGATAGCCTTAGCCTCGAACATATCGCTCATAGTCCAAGCACCAGGAGTGATAAAACTCTCGATTGCGTGAGTCAAAGCGTCCATACCTGTAGCAGCGGTCAAGCCCTTAGGCATTGAGTACATCAACTCGCAGTCGATAATCGAGCACATAGGGATATCGTTAGGGTCAACGCATACCATCTTCTTCTTTGCCTCCTCGTCGGTGATAACGTAGTTGATAGTCACCTCTGCCGCAGTACCTGCAGTTGTAGGGATAGCGAAGGTAGGCACAGCACGATTCTTTGTAGGTGCAACACCCTCCAACGAGCGGACATCCGCGAACTCAGGGTTGTTGATAATAATACCCACAGCCTTTGCAGTATCGATAGACGAACCACCACCCAAAGCGATAATAAAGTCGGCACCCGAAGCCTTGTAAGCCTCGACACCACGCTGAACATTACCGATTGTTGGGTTAGCCTTCACGTCGCTATAGATCTCATAAGGGATACCTGCGCCCTTCAAAACCTCCTCGATCTTCTCGGCTACGCCATACTTAATCAAATCCTTGTCGGTTACGAAGAATGCCTTCTTGAAACCACGCTTTGCTACCTCATCAGCGATTACTGAGCGGCAACCTGCACCGAAATACGATGTCTCATTAAGAACTATACGATACATAATTATTGACGTTTTGATGTTACCTCCTTCTCATACTTCTGAACCTCTGCGATGAACGACTCGCCCACAGGCACACCTGCACGCAAGCAGAACATATCCCATACTGCGTTCCAAGGCAAGTTCTTGCTCTCCTCCAAGAGTGCCAAACGCTCGAAGCCCTGACCATTTGCCTCATACTCGCGAAGCTGTGCGAGCGGCTCCAACATAGCACGCAACAAACACTTCTGTGTTGCACGGGTACCGATTACATAAGCACCGATACGGTTGATTGAAGCATCGAAGTAGTCCAAACCGATGTGTACACGGTCGAGTGCGTCGCATCGAACAATCTCCTGCATCAAGTCGAGAGTCTCGTCATTCATAATTGTAACATGGTCCGAGTCCCAACGAACAGGACGGGTCACATGGAGCATAACCTCAGGAATATACAAGAGCAACGACGAAAGCTTGTCGGCTACGCTCTCGGTTGGATGGAAGTGGCCTGTATCGAGAGTAACAATCTTATTGTTCTGTGCGCCATAACCGATATAGAAGTCGTTAGAGCCCACGGTGAAGCTCTCCAAGCCGATACCGAACACCTTCGACTCGATACAATCCTTCATATTCTCGTACTTCTGCTCAAAAATCTGATCCAACGAATCCTTCAACAAAGCACGATACTTCATACGGTTTACGGTGATATCCTTGCTACCGTCGTGTACCCACAAGTTCATAATACAAGGATCACCCTGACGACGTCCCATCTCCTCAGCGATAGCACGACAACGCTTTGTGTGCTCAATCCAGAAGTTGCGAATCTCCTCATCAGGATTCGACAACGACAAGTCGCCCGACTTAGGGTGCGAGAACGACGTCGTGTTGAAGTCGAGCTTGATACCATTCTCCAAGCCCCACTGAATCCAGCTCTCGAAGTGCTTTGGCTCTACCTTGTCGCGGTCTACGAACTCACCTCCAAAGTCGCCATAAATTTCGTGCAAGTTCAAGCGCTGCTTGCCCGGAAGGAGCGACATTGCCTTCAAGATATCGGCACGCAACTCCTCGATGTTACGAGCCTTACCAGGATAGTTACCTGTAGCCTGAATGCCACCTGTCAAGTCACCTGCCGACTCGAAACCCGCAACATCATCTGCCTGCCAGCAGTGCATCGAAATCTCGACCTGCTGCATCTTCTCGAGTACCTTTTCTACATCGATGCCAAATTCAGCGTAACGCTCAACGGCGATGTCATAAGCTTGTTTAATTTTTGCTTCGTTCATAATTTTTCTGTTTTAGGAATTATTTTAATGTTTGAAATCTCTTGTACGCCTCACGCCACTGCTCCTCAGCCTCAGGCACGAACACCTCCAACTCCACTGAATTGCGGATAATTGCACGAGCCTCGGCAAGCGACTCAACCGCTCCTGCGCCCATCGCCTGCAACATAATATTACCGATAGCTGTAGCCTCGGCAGGGCCTGCCACTACCCTCTTGCCGGTAGCATTCGCAGTGTATTGATTGAGGAGGCGATTCTTCGCTCCTCCGCCAATGATATGCAACACATCGATTGCAAATGGAGCCATCTCCTCGAGCAGATTCAAGACCTCGCAGTAGCGCAAGGCAAGGCTCTCAAATATCAAGCGGATAACCTCTGCATCGCTCTGTGGCTTGCTCTGATTGGTGCGCTCGCAGAACTCATCTATAGCCTTCAACATCGACTTAGGGTTAGCAAACATCACATCGTCAGGATTGATGAAGCGGGCGAAAGGCTCAGCCGTGTCAGCCATTGCAACAATCTCAGGATAAGAGTACGACTTACCGTCGCGCTCCCACTCCTTACGGCACTGCTCCAAAATCCACATACCGCAAATATTCTTCAAGAAACGGGTCGTACCATTTACACCACCCTCGTTTGTGAAGTTCTGACGATATGACTCCTCGGTGATAATCGGCTCTTTGACCTCGATACCCATCAATGACCAAGTACCCGACGAGAGGTAGGCAAAACGCTCATTCTCAGCAGGAACAGCAGCTACGGCCGAAGCGGTATCGTGACCCGCCACAGCTA
Organism: Alistipes sp.; assembly: GCA_045614285.1. GTDB lineage: Bacteria > Bacteroidota > Bacteroidia > Bacteroidales > Rikenellaceae > Alistipes. The sequence goes on along the minus strand of JAZLCQ010000018.1, from coordinate 15,740 downwards.
CAACATTGACATTGCCGATACGAGTCTCATTCGCTAAAGCCTCATTCAACGGGCCAATCACACTGCCCGGCATCTGCGGCTTCGGAAGGATATCGGCAGCGAGACCCGCCTTCTCCAACAACTTACCCTCCCAATCGGCTGTGCGAGGATTGAGAATCTGCGAAGTCGATGCGATGGTGTACTCGCAGATAGCCTTACCCGTAAGCATATACGAGAGCGCATCCGGCATAAAGAGCACCTGCTTGGCCTTGGTAATAGGTGTGTAACCCTCCTCTACCGCTGCAAAGAGCTGAAAGAGGGTGTTGAAATTCATAATCTGAATACCTGTAGCCCCATAGACCTCCTCACGAGGAACAATCTCGAAATACCTCTCGGGAGCACCATCGGTGTATGGATCACGATACGCACGCGGCATACCGAGAATCGAGCCATCCTCGCCGATTGGCACAACATCTACACCCCACGTATCGATACCGATTGAGTCGGGCGTGATACCCTCCTTGGCACAAGCCACAAGTCCCTCCTTGAGATGCGAATAGAGACCGAGAAGGTTCCAATAGAACTTACCATTAAGTTCCACAAACGCATTCGGGAAACGAGTAAGCTCCTTAGTTTCAATTTTGCCATTTGACAAAGTTCCGAGCACCGAGCGACCGCTTGTCGCACCCAAATCAAAGGCTAAAAAGGTATATTTCTTCATAGTTTATGAAAAATTTATATTATTCTATTGCAAATTTAATCATATATTTGCTAACTTTGAATTTGAAAAATGATAATAAACTTTTCAAATTTGACACAATGAGCGAGCACCACAGCAACTCGTTAAAGTATCTGACCATCGGCTCAAATGATGAGTCTTGGGGACTGGTTGTAACAACCGTGGGCGAGCAGAGCATTGCTCCCCACTCGAGTTATCCTGCGATGCAACACCCTACCGCCTACAATCTTCGACGCGCAAATGGCCGTACGCTCGACGAGTATCAGCTAATTTACATCACCGAAGGTAGCGGATTTTTCGAGTCTCAATCGGTACCTCGTCAGCGCATTGTGGCGGGTACGGTCATTCTCCTCTTTCCCGACGAGTGGCACAACTACGCACCCGACGAACAGAGCGGTTGGAGCGAGTTTTGGATTGGTTTCAAGGGAAATTTGGCAGACAATATGGTCTCAGGCGGATTCTTCACTAAGCGTGAGCCGCTGATTAACATCGGCCCGAGCAATTCGCTGATGGCACTCTATCGTGATGCCATCCGTCTTGCTGACAAGGAGGCGATGGCGTGCCAGCAACTCATTTCGGGCATTGTGCTCCATATGTTGGGACATATACTCTACAAGCAGAAGAATCGCACGACCGGAAACTACACGGAGGATATCATCAACGAGGCTCGTCAGCTGATGCGAGAGCGTGCCAACCACTCACTCCGAGCCGAGGATATCGCCAAGGCTTTGGGTGTTGGTTACTCGTGGTTTCGCCAGAACTTCAAGCGCCTGACAGGCACCTCGCCCGTGCAATACATTTCACGCATTCTTATGAGCCGAGCCAAAGAGTTATTGGTGACCGAGAGTTGCAGTATTGCCGAAGTGGCCTATATGCTCGGATTCGAGAATGCAGGGCAATTCTCCACCGCTTTTCGCAAGATGGAGGGCATTACACCACGTCAATTTAGAGATGGAAATTACAAGATTTAGACTACTTCTTGCGACTGCCTAACATATCGAACGCATAGGTTGCACCGAAGCGTATTTGGTGGTAAGGCCAATCCTTGAAGCCCACCTGGTGCATAAGTCGCAACGAGAAGTCGCCCAAGCGATACGAAAGTGAGGTCTTGAGCGTCATTGGGCGGTCGCCATCATTCTCCCAACCTGCATAACCGCCAAAGCAGGTATCAATCGAGAATCGTTTATAGTTGTAGGCAAGGAGTGCGCCATACATCACAGCGTCATTCTGGCGGCCATTATCTGTCTGCCAGCACAAGAATCCTCCGCTCAACGCCAAGCGGAGATTGCTATATTCGCCAAGTTGGAAGCCTCGACCAAAGGCCACATCGAAGAAGTATCCCGGAGCATCGTAGCATCGACCTTTGGCAAACTGATTTGCCGAGGCGGTCTTGAGCACAGCTCGGGCTGCGATATCGATATGGTGCTTCTCCTGGCTCAAAATACGGACATCGGCCGAGACATATACATCACCCGAATCCATACCCTGCAAGCTACCCGCGTGAGGCAGACGGCGCAAATCATTCACCTCGGCCGAGGTGTAGAAATACTCAAAAATAGGCATCCACACCGTCAGGTTAGCCTTAGGCGTAAAGAGGGGCAAAGTCAATTTCACGAACAAGTCGCCCGTAACATCATCGGCGACGTTCCCCGTTGTTGTACCGAGGAAACAGTCGCCGTAGAGTTCCAGTTTAAGGTCAGACGAGGTACGACCATCGAGCATATCGGGCACAGGGAAGGCATTCGGGCCAAAGTAGGCCGGTGCTATCTTGGATGGCACGCCCAGGTTGGGCTGCACAATCTCAGTCTGCGCAGTAGCCACGCCAAACACCAAGAGCGCCAACGCCGTTGCGATATATCTCGACACGCCTCGCATCTACCCTATTTTACAGTTGTAGTTACCGAGAAGTACTCCTTACCAAACTCGTCGAATGCAACGATACGAATCTCTGCATTTACGTTGAGAGGCTTATACTCCACGCAGTGGCGGGTTGTTGCAGTATTCAACCACTTGAAGCTCTTGATGCCGTTGCCGGTATACTCACGCAACTCGTTGTAGAGCTTATCTCTGAAGTTCACACGCTTAACCACAGCATTCTCGATCTTCTGACCATCCTCGTAGACATCGAACTTCCACGATGAGTGCCAATCCCAAACATTAAGACGGAGTACGACCTCGCCATCCTTGTTGCGCTCACCGTCGTTGTAGATGCGATACTTCTGCTCCTCACGATTGGTGAAGTTCACACTCTCACGCCAAGCGAGCTTTCCACCCTCAAAATCGTAGCGGGTGAAGGTTGCTGGAGCACCGTCGGTACATACAGGGAAGTACCACCACGAGCCTGATACCGATGGGTGAAGGTACTCCATAGTATTCTTATAGCCGGCTACAGTCACCGACTCAGCCTGATGGTTGTGTCCCGAGAGGATTGTCATAGGCAAGTTGAACGGAGCGTAGATATCGAGAACCGCCTTTGTATTCTCATTCGACACGCCCTTCTTGTAGAATCGGTGTGCAGGGCAGTGCCAAGCAATAACGATACTCTTGGTATCCTTTGGCATATACTTAGCATCCAATGCTGCCCAATCGAGCTGATCCTGGGTAACTCGCACCTCGTAGTTACGATCTCTACCCTTCGACTTGTGGTTGCAGTACTTCACATTGTCGAGAACTACATAGTGCACGCCACCAATATTGAACGAGTAGTAGGTCGGACCAAAGACATTCATATACTCCAACTCCGCCTCGGTATCGTCATCGTCGAAGATGTCACGAGCCTTCATATCGTGCTCGTGGTTACCCATTACGGTATAGGTCTGAATAGGCATACCACCACGCTCACACACCTGCACAAAGTTCTCCAATGTGCCACCATAGCGCTTCCAGTGCGACTCGTTACTCATATCGCCGAGGTTCAAACCGTAAACCTTTGCGCCCTGCGGCAACTGCGATACATAATCCTTCAAAGTGACCATATAGGTACGGAGGAATGTATCGCCATCAACCTCGCCTACAGGGTTACTCAATGACATTTGGCGGAGTGGCTCCTCCTTGGTCATTGCACGATTACGAACGTGGATATCAGCCGAAACGATGAGGTAGTAGTTGCTCTGGTCAACCGCCTTCAAGGTGAAGTTGTACTGCTTCTTACCCTTCTCGAGTGGACGATAGAAGTCAGGCATAAAGCCACGCACCGATGGCACCTCATAGCCCGAAGGGGTCGAGATATAGACAAAGTGCGAGTACTCGTTGTCGGTTTTGAGCTTGTAAGCACCATTCTTATCGGTGCGAGTAACCGAGATGCCGTCGCTCACAACTACATTAGCTACGCCCTTACCCTCGCAAGTGACAACGCCACGAATAGAGGCTGCGTTAGCTGCGCCCGCCAACAAGATGGCAGACAAGAATACGAAAATAGATTTTGAAAATTTCATAAGGTTTTAATTTGTTTAGTTCGATTTGATGCAAATATACAAAAAAAAAGAGATACCGACAATAAAATGTCGGCATCTCACAGATATATTCTATATCTGATTAAGCCTTTTCGTAGAGTTTGGTTATGCTTTGATAGACAAAATCCTCGTATGTAAAGGCTTGCATTACGCAGTAATTTCCATTTGGAGAATAGCAACAGATGACAGAGACTCCCGCAATATCGCTCTCATCGATGGCGTCGAGGGCAATCTTATCGCACTTCTCAACCGCCGAGACAACCTTCTGTAGCTGAGCTCTATCAAATGAGTACTGCCTCTGCACAAGAGCACACTTTTCACCTTTGTGATATGGGACACCTCGTCCGAAAAGATTTACAGCACAATATGCGACTCCGACAAGGGTTATCAACCCTCCCGCAAGCACAAGCACCGACTTGATATTGTTATACTCGATAACACTCGGCACAAAGGTGTTGGCCACAAGCAGCGCCACACCTGCCAATAATATAATAATAGGTATAATAGGGTTTTTACGGCGCTCAACTACAACGCCATTAGACGAGGCGTAGAGAGCCTCGTTGAAATCTTTGATATTCATAATTCTTGATATACTTTAATGTTAAAACTTTATTAATTGCGACCTTTTGGAATAGATTGGCGCAATCACAGTCTTAGAACACAAAGCATATAGAGATAGTAATCGACTACGCGTGCAAACGATCCGAGACGATAAATAATGCGCGTAGTTGCGTGGTTGGATGCGACTTGATACTGCTCAAGGCGCAGCACAGCCGACTGTCGATGATGCGAAGAGCGAGCGTTTGAGGTCGTAGTAATTCGCACCGAAGGTACAACAACCGATGAGGTACGCTCCGCATCGATATTATGACGATGGTTGCATCGCAGCTGCTCTTGATGAACGTCGACAATCTCGGACTTAACATCCACCTGCGCAGCAGATACATCTGCCCTATCGAGAGCCACCGCCCCGACAAGAAAAAGAAGTATTACAAACATCTTACGCATAACAACCACAAAGATATACTAAAAAATGAAAACAAAGTTTTTTTAGCCCGAAATTCATACCAAAAATAAACATAAAAGAGGTGGTTGAGCTTTTTTTGAGACAAACAAAAAGCCCGATGCGCAGCATACAAAACACCATACTGCACCAATACAGTAAAACGCATCTTTAAGGAGGTAGTTGCAACTCCGTCAAAGAAAATAGAGATGGGCGCATACTAAAGCGTATGTAACCATCTCTATTTTTGAAGACAAGGAAGCAAATGCCCCTTAAAATGCGTTTTTATGCGCCGAAGTTATCGTAAAGAATATTCTCTGGCGGAACTCCGAGCGAATCGAGGAGCTTCTCTACTGCGCCGACCATCATTGGAGGTCCACACATAAGGTAGATACATCCCTCTGGATCCTCGTGGTTCTTGAGGTAGTTCTCGAAGAGCACGTTGTGAACGAAACCTACCTTGTAGTCTACGCCTGCTGCATCTGCCTCCGGATCCGGACGGTCGAGAGCAAGGTTGAACTTGAAGTTAGGGAACTCACGCTGGATCTCTGCGTAATCCTCCAAGTAGAACGCCTCCTTGAGTGAACGAGCACCATACCAGAAGGTAACAGGGCGCTTAGTTTTCTCGGTCTTGAAGAGGTGCATGATGTGCGAACGCATAGGAGCCATACCTGCACCACCACCGATGAAGATCAACTCCTGTGTATCAGGCAAGTTATCAGGGAGGAAGAACTCTCCGTAAGGGCCCGACATAGTGATCTTATCACCCGGCTTGAGCGAGTAGATATACGACGAACATACACCTGGATTAACTGGGAGCATCTTACGATCCGGACCAAATGGAGGAGTTGCAATACGAACATTGAGACGGATAATATCGCCCTCAGCTGGGTAAGTAGCACACGAGTATGCACGAACCTGTGGCTCAGGGATAACCATCTTCAAGTCACGGAGACCGAACTTAACCCAATCCTCCTCGTACTGTGGATCAACGTCGATATCCTTGTAATCAACAGTGATTGCAGGAACATCAATCTGGATGTAACCACCAGAACGGAAGTTGAGGTGCTCGCCCTCAGGCAACTTAACCACGAACTCCTTGATGAAGGTTGCTACGTTGTTGTTAGAAACAACCTCGCACTCCCACTTCTTAATGCTCAATACTGAATCAGGCACGGCAATCTTCATATTCTCCTTAACCTTAACCTGGCAGCCCAAACGCCAATTGTCGCGGATCTGCTTGCGGTTGAAGAAACCTGTCTCGGTAGGGAGAACCTCGCCGCCACCTTCCATAACCTGACACTTGCACTGACCGCACGCACCCTTACCACCACAAGCTGATGGAAGGAAGATGTCTGCAGTTGCGAGCGTAGCAAGGAGGTTACCACCGGCCTCTACCTCAACGACCTTCTTGCCGTCGTTGATGTCGATGGTTACATTGCCTGACGATGTCAACTTAGCCTTTGCAAAGAGCAACAGTGCCACCAAAAGAAGGGTCACTCCAAGAAAGGCTGCGATTGCTACTACGATAGTAGCTGTATCAATTTGTATCATCTTCTTTTACTCTTATTAAAGGTTTACAACTGAATACCCGAGAATATCATAAATGCGATACCCATAAGGCCTGTAATAATAAATGCGATACCCGGACCCTTCAACGCTGCAGGAATGTGCGAGTACGAGAGGCGCTCACGGATAGCAGCCATCATAACGATAGCCAACCACCAACCAATACCCGAACCCAAACCATAAACTACAGACTCGCCTACGTTGCGGATCTCGCCTGCACCAACCATCTGCTGCATAAAGAGCGAGCCACCCATGATTGCACAGTTAACAGCGATAAGCGGAAGGAAGATACCGAGCTGGTTGTAGAGCGATGGCGAGAACTTCTCGACAATCATCTCCACCAACTGCACGAATGCAGCGATTACGGCGATGAAGATAATGAACGAGAGGAACGACAAGTCAACACCCTCAACCAATGCATTAGGAGCGAGAACATACTCGTTCAAGAGGTAGTTCAAAGGCACAGTCATTGTCTGCACGAATGTTACCGCAAGACCAAGACCAAGAGCTGTCTTTACACTCTTAGACACAGCGATGTAGGAACACATTCCGAAGAAGAATGCGAAGACCATGTTGTCGATAAAGATCGACTTAATAAATAAATTCAATGTTTCCATAATCTACCCTCCTATTTCTCCTGTAAATCCTTATTAAATGAACGGTGTACCCAGATGATGCAACCTACGATGATAAGTGCCATCGGTGGGAACAACATCAAACCGCAGTTCGAGTAGCCGAGGTTGTAGAGGCCGAGCTTCTCCATTACAGGGAAGCCGAACAACGAACCCGAGCCAAGCAACTCGCGGAAGAATGCCACGATAACGAGAATCAAACCGTAACCGGCACCGTTACCGATACCATCGAGGAATGAGTCCCAAGGCTTGTTCTGCAATGCAAACGCCTCAACACGACCCATTACGATACAGTTTGTAATGATGAGACCTACATAGACCGACAACTGCTTAGAGACATCGTAAACGAATGCCTTCAACACCTGGTCTACAAGGATTACCAACGCAGCGATAACAACCAACTGAACGATGATACGGATACGCGAAGGTACACCCTTACGCAAGCACGACATCACCAAGTTGGCAAACGCTGTAACGACCATAACCGACAAACCCATAACAATAGCTGGTTTGAGTTGCACGGTAACAGCCAAAGCCGAACAGATACCGAGGATCTGAACGATGACAGGGTTATTTCCGCTGAGCGGAGCTGTCAAATTTTTCAAACTCTTACTTGCCATTGTCTCTTTAGTTTAAATCGTTAGACTTCTGTTCAGTGGCAACAGCCTCAACTGCAACCTCAGCAGCAGGAGCCACCTCTGTTGCTACCTCTGTTGCAGGTGCAGTCTCAGTCGCAGTCTCAACCTGACCCTCTGCTGCAGGAGTTGCCTCCTCAGTAGCAGGAGCTGCTACCTGAATAGCACCGGTCTGAGCCTCAACTGCAGGAGCTGCAGCAGCCTTTGCTGTTACGAAATAGGTCTTGTACGAAGCCAAGCAATCCTTGATCATAGCCGACACGCCATCCGAAGTCTTAGTACCTCCGGTGATAGCATCAACCTCGTGAAGGTTATTCTTGTCTGCACCACCCTTCTTCAAAGTGATACCTACCAACTCCTCGCCCTCAAAGACAGTCTTGTCAACATACAGAGCCTGGTGCTTTGCAGTTGCAATCTCAGCACCCAAGCCAGGAGTCTCACCCTGGTGGTCGAGTACGATACCCTTAACGGTATTCATATCGGGAGCCAAAGCGATATAACCCCAAATTGGGCCCCAAAGACCTGCGCCATACATAGGCACTACAACGCTACCATCAGCAGCCTTGAAGATTGGGAACTTACCCTCAGCACGCGAATCCTTAACATTCTGCAATGCATCGAATACCTTCTGAGTGTCGTTCTCAACAACTACACCCTCAGCGTTGAGCAATGCAGCCTCAGCTACAACATCGTCGTACGAAGTTGTTGCAGTATCGTAACCGAGAGCCTTAACAATCTGAGTCTTCTTCTCATTGAGTACGTTCTTATCCTGACGCTCCTTCAAACCGAGAGCCGCCAACGAGAGAAGTACTGCCACGATAACTACCATCACTACCGAGTAGGTGATGATATATACATTACTATTAGTATTGAATTTCATAGCCTATTCCCTCCTTATTTAGCGATTTTAACACGATTCTTACGGCGACGAACATTTGCCTCAACTACGAAGTAGTCAACGAGTGGAGCCAACGCATTCATGAAGAGAATCGAAAGCATCATACCCTCCGGATATGCAGGGTTGATCTCACGAATCAAGATTGCGATAGCACCTGTCATGAAGCCGACAATGTACTTACCGGTCGAAGTCTGAGCCGATGTAACAGGGTCAGTTGCCATAAACACAGCACCGAAAGCGAAACCACCGATAATGAGGTGCATATAAGGCTCGAAGCCCTCGTGTGCGCTCAATGCGCCAACACCGCAGATATCGAAGAGGTAAGCCATACCCAAACCACCGACAAATACCGAAATCATAGTCTTCCACGAAGCAACACCTGTGAAGAGCAAGATTGCAGCACCAATGAGGATAGCTGCAGTCGAAGTCTCACCGAACGATCCAGGGATGAAGCCGAGGAATGCATCGAGAGTCGACCACTGCATAGAGCCGTTTGTAGCCAACTGCTCCAATGCAGTTGCGCCCGAAACGCCATCAACATTAGCACCCAACCACTCCCAGTTCGAGTACCATACCTTCTCACCCGACATCTGCGGAGTGTAAGCGAAGAATACGAATGCACGAGCCAAAACTGCAGGATTGAATACGTTCATACCGGTACCACCGAAGATCTCCTTACCGAAGATTACAGCGAATGCAGTACCGAGACCAACCATCCAAAGCGGAGTGCCGATAGGCATTACCAAAGGAATCAAGAGACCCGAAACAAGGAATCCCTCGTTAACCTCGTGGCCACGCATCTGTGCAACAGTGAACTCGATACCCAAACCTACGATGTACGAAACTGCAATCATAGGAAGGATGCTGAGCAAACCGTAGAAGAATGCGGTCCAACCAGCCAAGCCAACCTGGATACCTGTGTTGTAGCAACCGAACAAGAGAGCCGGTACGAGAGCCACAACTACGGTAATCATGGTACGCTTGATATCGTTACAGTCACGAACGTGCGAACCATGCTGTGTGGTTGTATTAGGAACGAACAAGAAGGTCTCGAAAGCATCGAAAGTCGAGTGCAAGAAACCGAGTTTGCCACCCTTCGAGAAGGTTGGCTTAATCTTATCTACCAAATTACGAATTGCCTTCATTACTCCTCCTCCTTAATCATTGTGTTAATACCATTGCGGAGAATCTGCTGAATCTCGATCTTCGAAGGGCAGACAAACTCACAGAGTGCCAAATCCTCCTCGATGACCTCGTAGATACCGAGATTTTCCATCTTATCCAAATCGCCGGCAAGACAAGCCTTGATGAGATGTACAGGATATACATCCATTGGCAAATACTTGTCGTAGAGGTCGTTCATTACGAAAGCACGCTCGCCACCATTGAGGTTAGTGTCGAGGTTGTACTTACGGCAAGGGAACAACCAAGAGAAGTACGAACGCGATACCGAGAACTTCTTGAATCGAGGCATAGCCCAACCAAGCAACTCGTAGTTATCACCCTCAGGGATTACGGTGAGCATATTAGCATCAACACCGAGGAAACCCTCCTTGCCAACATTGCGACCTGTCAATACGTCGCCCGAGATAACACGAGCGTGCTCGTTCGACAACTTGCCAGCCAAGATCGACTCGATCGAAGCACCTGCGATTACGCGGTAGTACTTAGGCTCAGCCACGCACGAACCTGCAACTGCAATTACGCGTGACATATCAACCTTACCTGTAAGGAACAAGCGGCCGAGGATTGCAACATCCTGGATATTCAAAGTCCAAACCTTCTCGCCCTTGTTGATTGGGTCGATGTGGTGGATCTGAACACCTACATTACCTGCAGGGTGCTTACCCTTGAATGCGTGCAACTCTACGCCCTGAATCTGTGGAACATAACCATCTGCATCGTACGAAAGGTGCACCTTGCCATCGGTCAAGCGGCGCAATACATCAAATCCCAACTGCAATGGCTGCTGGCTTGTAGCGAGAGCAAAACCATAATCAGTTGCGAGAGGTGCGCTGTCGAATGCCGACACAAAGATAGCCTTTGGCTTATCGCTTGGAGAAGCGATAACTCCGTAAGGACGCTGAACGAACATCGTCCACAAACCCGATTCGAGCAAAAGGTCAACAATCTGCTCACGCGATGCTTTAGCGAGGTCTACCGAAGCGAACTTCTTGTACGAAACCTCCTTGTCGGCAGTTACAACAACCGAGAGGATACGGCGCTTCTCACCACGATTGACAGCAGCAACAGTACCGCTGACAGGCGAAGTGAAGAGGATCTCCGGACGCTTCTTGTCGAAGAAGAGCGGAGTACCGGCCTCTACAGTGTCACCCACCTTAACAAGCATCTTAGGAGTTACGCCCTCGAAATCGAGTGGCGATACAGCATACTCCGCTGCCAACGGTGCGTTGACGATGGTCTTTGCTGCCTCTCCCTGCAAGCGAATATCCAAACCTTTGCAAAGTTTAATGATTTTCGACATGTTTTTTGAGTTTTGTTAATTAGTGAATAAAATTATTGTGTTTGGAAAAAATCTTTAATCCCATAAAATCGCTCGCGAAGTTACGAATTTTTTCGCCTCGTTATACTCTTTTGTGTTATTATTTTCACAATTATTGCGATTTTTTAACTACCTTTACACTTGCAATGATTTTGGACATTCACACGCATAATGCGCAAACGCACGCGCAAACCATTGATACAGTGGGAATTCACCCTTGGCACGCCGAGTTTTGCGACCTTGCCGAGGTGGAGTTGCGTGCTGCGTCCGTTGATGCCATCGGTGAGATCGGATTGGACTACGCTTGCGAGGTTCCGCGAGAGATTCAAATGGATGTTTTTAGGGCGCAATTAGCCCTGGCCGAACGCCTCGAAAAACCGATTGTTTTGCACTGCGTTCGAGCCTTCGAAGATGTGGTAAAAGTGATAAAGGAGTACCGTCTAAAGGCGGTGATTTTTCACGGTTTCATCGGATCAAAGGAGCAAGCGCAACGCGCTGTCTCTCAAGGATATTTTCTCTCATTTGGCGAACGTACGTTCCGCTCTCCCAAGACAATCGAGGCGATGCTCGCTACCCCACTCTCGCAACTCTTTGTCGAGACCGACGAGAGCACTACGCCAATCGAAGTGATTTATGCCAAAATCGCAGAGTTGAGAGGCATCTCGACCGTCGAACTACAACAAGCCACCGAGGAGAATCTCAAAAGCATATTAAACAGATAGGACGAGGCGCAAACCTCGTCCTATTTTTCACTACAGAATCTTCTTTACCAGACCGAACATCTTGTATGGCATATAGCGGAATGGTAAATCGAGCCATCTGCTTGTCGTAATAATACTGCGTGTATGGCTGAAGGCATCAAAGCTCTCGCGACCGTGATAGCGCCCCATACCCGAATTACCAACACCTCCAAACGGCACATTCTCGTTGGCGATATGCATAATCACATCGTTGATACAACCTCCGCCCGATGAGGTATGACGCACTACACGCCAGCCATCCTTCTCATCACCGAAGTAGTACAAAGCCAATGGTTTCTCGCGTGAAGTGATAAACTCGATGGCATTATCAACAAATGAGCCCTCGCCCTCCAATGTAATCACTGGGAACACAGGGCCAAAAATCTCCTCGGTCATAACTGCAGAGTCGAGCGGTGGATTGTCGAGCAGAGTCGGCTCAATGTAGCGTTCAGCCGCATCATACGAACCTCCGTACAGTACTTTCGACTCCTTGATATAGCCCGTAACACGCTCAAAAGCCTTATCGTTAACCATTCGCACATAGTGCTTATCGGCCTTGACGTTCTCGCCGTGCAACGCCTTCACCTCCTCGGCAAAGGCTTTCACAAACTCATCCTTTATATCATTGTGAATCAAGACATAGTCAGGCGCAATGCAGGTCTGACCACTATTGAGAGTCTTGCCCCACGCCAAGCGACGTGCCGTCATCTTGACATTCGCAGCCTTATCTATCACACACGGGCTCTTACCTCCAAGCTCGAGCACTACAGGTGTCAAATGCTTCGCAGCGGCAGCCATAACCCTCTTCGCCAACGACGGACTTCCCGTAAAGAAGATAATATCCCAGCGGAGATCGAAGAGCGCTGCATTAACTTCTCTGTTTCCCTGCACAACAGCCACATACTCGCTATCGAAGGTCTCGCCAATCATCTCCTCGATAACGCGCGACACATTCGGCACATAGGGCGACGGCTTGAGCATCGCGGTACAACCCGACGAGATTGCTCCAACCAACGGATTGAGCAGAAGTTGCACCGGATAGTTCCAAGGCGAAACTACGAGCGCATTGCCGAGCGGCTCCTTCACGATATAGCTCTTCGACGGGAAGAGCTTCAACGGAGTCGACACCTTACGACGTTTCGCCCACGACTTGAGATGTCGGAGATGCATCTTAGCCTCGGCCTTGACAATACTAATCTCGGTCAAGAATGCCTCCTCGTACGACTTGTGCAGATCAGTCCAAAGGGCATCGCACAATCGCTTCTCCCACTTTTCAAATGCTGCCAGGAACTTGCGCAGCATCTCCTTGCGAAACTTCAAGTCGAGAGTTGCGCCCGAGCGGAAGAAGGCCTTCTGCGCCTCCGCAATATTTTGAATCTTCTCTATACTTGTATTCTCCATAACAGAAACTATTTGCGACCTGTAAACTTATCCATTGTGTGGTATACTCCGATTACCTCACCGAAAAACCAATCGAAGAAGCGGATCGGGAGCAAGCCCTGGCACAAGCGGATAAAGTGGTAACCAAACGGAATACCTCGGAATGTCTTATTACGCTCAATGGCATTGAGAATCTTGCGCGACACATACTCAGGCTTCAAGATAGGGATAAAGCGAGATTTCACGCCCTCGAACATACCTGTGCTGATATAGTACGGTGCAATGGTTGTCACACGCACCTTCTTTCGCAAGCTCGCCAACTCGATTCTCAACGACTCCGACCAGCCGATTGCACCCCATTTACTTGCGCCATAGACCGACATACGCGGATTTCCGAGCATACCTCCTGCCGAAGCAATGGTGCAGATATGGCCGCTATTGCGCTCCAACATATCGGGTAACATAGCACTCGCCACAAACATTGGCGCCAATGCATTGATATTCATCGTGCGAACAATCTCCTCCTCGGTCAACTGGTCGAAAGTTTTATTACTCGTAATAATACCCGCACAATTGATAAGAATATCGACCTTGCCACACTCCTCGCATACCTGCTTGTAAGTATCCTTCACAAGGCTATTGTTTGCTACATCCACGACATAACCGCTAACCTTACCAAGCGACGAGAGTTCAGCCACCGTAGCGTCTATATTCGCAGCATTTATATCCCATACAATCAAATGGTTAGCACCACGTTCAAGAGCCATACGACCCATAATTTTACCTATACCCGAAGCACCACCCGTGATAAGGATATTTGCATTTTTAAGTTTCATAAATGTCTGATTTAAGTTAGTAATATGGCACCAAAATCGAAATGAGCCTATCTAACGATGTTAGACAAGCTCATTTTCAATTACTTAACTCGGTACCAATCCATCGTTCTACCAAGCATTCCCATCTTGTCGAGGGAGCCTCGGACTTTGAGGATGTTGCCCTCAACCTCCATCGAGCAGTAGTAGGTCTTTCCGTTTGCCGGGTCGTAGATTTTACCACCGGTATACTCCGAACCCTTCTTCTTCAAGCCGCTCAACATATTCAATCCCATCAACTTGCGACTGCGGAGCGACTCGTTTGGATTATTGGAATCGACTGCCGGAGTGCCGTCGGGTCTGGTAGGAGTCTTCAACCATACAATCTTACCGTTGTAGACGTCACCACTCTGGTATACCTCCACAATAGCAGTTCCGGTGCTTAACTTCCACTTTCCGAGCACGTCCTGAGCAAATACCGCTGTAAGCGGTGCGAGTGCCAAAACCAATCCAATTAATAGCTTTTTCATAACAAAAATATTAGTTTGTTGCAGTGCAAATATAAGCAAAGATTTTCACTCCGCAATACTTTTACAACATTAGCAGCTGCAGCAAAATCGTCATAATAACACAGCAACAACCAGGCCATTTAGCTACGCCTCAACACTTTAACACACTTTTAAGCCCAAAATCCGCATCAACCAAAAAGCGCATTATAGAACATTTTTAATAGCAAAAATATCACTTTGACAACAGCGACAATTTTTTAGGTATTTTCACCCAATTCGAGGCTACTTTTGGCCACCATTACCGACTTTTCACAATATTTTATTATCTTTGCATAAAGGATATAAAATTATGTGGCTTGAACGAAGTTTGCTCCTCTTTGGCGAGGAGAAGATGAAGGCTCTGCGCGAGGCAAATGTGCTCGTCGTAGGCTTGGGAGGTGTAGGTGCTTACGCCGCCGAGATGTTGGTGCGCAGTGGCGTCGGAAAGATGACCATTGCCGACTCGGATTGCGTGGGCGAGAGTAACATAAATCGTCAACTTATTGCCCTCCACTCCACCATTGGTCGCCCAAAGAGCGAGGTATTGGCAGAGCGACTGCTCGACATCAACCCAAAGCTCGAATTGAGGGTTGTAAACGACTATATCAAAGATGAAAAGACCGATCTTCTGCTCGACAGCGAAAGGTTTGACTATGTGGTAGATGCAATAGATACTCTCTCGCCAAAACTCGCTCTTATAAAGGGGTGCTTGGACCGTCAATACCCTATCGTGAGTTCGATGGGCGCAGGGGCAAAGTTAGACCCTACAAAGGTCGAAATTAGCGATATTTCGAAGACTCATCACTGTCCTTTGGCGCATATGTTGCGCAAGCGACTACACAAGATTGGT
>JAZLCQ010000017.1:0-1590 GCA_045614285.1 Alistipes sp. | reverse complement strand
GGCGATGTTTGAGACGCGAATGTTATTCAACCCGCAGATGCGCTCGTCCTACAACTTTGTACCAGGCATTATGGGACTGATTTTTATTCTTGTCTGCGCGATGATGACCTCGGTGTCGATTGTGCGCGAGAAGGAGGTTGGCACGATGGAGGTGCTACTTGTCTCGCCCGTGCGCCCCGTGAAGATTATCTTTGCCAAGATGATTCCCTACTTCGCCATATCGTGCATTGTGCTTGTAACTATCCTGCTTTTGGCGCGATACCTGCTTGAAGTGCCGATGACGGGCGGTGTTGGAGGTATATTTTCACTCTCGCTACTCTATTTGGCATTGTCGCTATCGCTCGGACTATTGGTCTCGACCATCGCCACAACGCAAATGGCAGCGTTGCTTATCTCGGCTATGGTGATGATGATGCCGATACTGATGCTCTCGGGTATGCTGTTCCCGATTGAGAATCTGCCTAAATTCTTCCAAGTGGTGTCGAATATCGTTCCCGCGAGGTGGTATATTGATGCGGTGCGAAAGATGATGATTCAGGGTCTGCCTATCGTTGCTGTATGGAAGAATTGCGTGATTCTGCTCGGTATGACGGTGGCAGTACTCGGCGTATCGCTCAAGAAGTTTAACGATAAATTGGAGTAACTATGAGAGCATTTATCGTACTTGTTCAGAAGGAGTTTTTGCAGATACGTCGCAACTCGTTTCTGCCTCGACTCATTATCGCTTTCCCGATACTCGTGATGTTGCTTATGCCGCTCATTATGACTATGGATGTGCGGAATGTCAATATCGCATTGGTTGACCTTGACCGCTCGACCACATCGCGCCGCATAGCCTCTCATATCAACGCCTCGGAGTATCTTACACTTGCCCAGACTTCGGCTGAATATCCTCTTGCTATGGAGGCCTTGGAGCAGGGTGCGGTGGATGTTATAGTTCAGATACCCGACAACTTTGAGCGTGATATGGCTGTCGCTACGCCCGAGCGCATCAGCATCACGGCCAACGCCGTCAATGCTACAAAGGGCGGTATGGGTATGCAGTACGTTGTGCAGACTATCGCCCGTACTTTGACCGAACTGCGTGGAGAGAAGAGTCCTGCAAAATTGTCGGAGTTAGTGACTATAGAGAATCGTTACAACCCAACACTCAACTACCGCCACTATATGATTCCCGCGCTGATGATTATTCTCTTTATATTGATTTGCGGGTTTTTACCAGCATTGAGCATCGTAGGCGAGAAGGAGAGCGGTACTATTGAGCAGATAAATGTAACGCCTATCTCACGTTTTATGTTTATCCTCTCGAAACTTGTGCCGTATTGGATTATAGGATTGTTTGTCGTGACGATGGCAATGCTTGTGGCTCGATTGGTCTATGGCCTTGCACCTGTAGGCTCTATCGGAGCAATATATTTCGGAGCGTTGCTGTTTATCTTGACGATTTCAGGCTTCAGCCTGACCATCGCCAATTTCTCGGAGACGATGCAACAGACAATGTTTGTTATGTTCTTCTTTATTATGACCTTTATGTTGATGAGTGGACTGCTTACGCCTATTGATTCAATGCCAGTGTGGGCGCAACGCTTC
>JAZLCQ010000016.1:0-4053 GCA_045614285.1 Alistipes sp. | reverse complement strand
GTTGCACATCGATGGCCACGCACACGGCCCATCGCAGGCAGTAACTACTTGCCAGATCTATATGCGTCAGTTCAAGGATGGTGCTACCATCACTGTAGAGCCTTGGCGTTCGGCAGCATTCCCTGTAATCAAGGACCTCGTAGTAAACCGTTCGGCTTACGACCAGATTTTGCAGGCAGGTGGTTTCATCTCGGTTCGTACTAACTCTGTACCTGACGGAAACGCTATTCCAATTCCAAAGGCAGACGCTGACGAGTCTATGGATGCAGCAGCTTGCGTAGGTTGTGGTGCTTGTGCTGCAACTTGTAAGAATGGTTCGGCTATGCTCTTCGTAGCTGCTCGTGTATCTTCGCTCGCGAAGTTGCCACAGGGCCGTGTAGAGGGCGCACGTCGTGCTAAGGCTATGGTTGCTAAGATGGATGAGCTCGGCTTCGGTAACTGTACTAACACAGGTGCTTGCCAGGCAGAGTGTCCTAAGCAGATTAGCATTGCACACATTGCACGCTTGAACCGTGAGTTCTTGGCTGCCAAGCTCGAGGACTAAGATTCTAATATTTGGTAAAAGGTAGGTGGGTCTGCCACCTACCTTTTTTATAAAAAACATCCGATGGCTAAGTGCCAAAGGCAAAATTGAAAAAAATATGCGTCGTTTACTAACCCTTATTGTTACACTTATCTCCTGCTTTGTAGCGTGGGGACAGGGTGCCGTTGTTAGTGGACGATTTTTTGATGCGGACTCTAAAGAGGGCGTCGTGGGTGCTATTGTCGAGATTACATCTCCTCGCGACTCGCTCTTCCGTCGAAATGTCATCACCGGCTACGGTGGATATTTCAAAACTACTCCGCTACCTCGCGGAGAGTACAATCTCACCTCTACATTCTTGGGCTATACCGACTATGTACGTAAGATTAAGGTCGATGCGCTGCCTATCAACTTGGGCGATATGCCTATGGCGGTGGCGGCTATCGATGTAGGCTTGGTGGTGAAGACCGTAGTCGTGCCACGAGCTACAATTATGGGCGATACATTGCGATACTCAGCCACGCAGTTTAAGGTTACAGCCGATGCCGAGTTGGAGGCACTCTTGAAGAAACTCCCCGGTATTTCGATCAATAACGGACGTATCGAGGCACAGGGTGAGGTCGTGAGACAGATATATGTAGATAATAAGGAGTTCTTTGGTGGTAATATTCAGCAGGTATTGCAGAGTATTCCTGCTCAGGCCGTTGAGAGCATCGAGGTCTACAACCGTATGAGTGAGGCGTCACAGATTACGGGTGTCGACGATGGTGAGGGCGGCAAGGTTATCAATATTATCACACGAGGCTCACTCTCGCATAGTGAGTTTGGTAAGATGCACGCTGCAGCGGGTCTCGGTAATGACAGAACACCGCAGAAGTCGAGTATGGGCAGCTACGACAATACGCTCAAAGGCCGCTACTCGGCGGGTGGCTCGCTCAATATCTTCCGAGACGATATGCGCTTGACTATTATGGCGCTGGCGAACAACCTCGACAAGCAGAACCTCTCGGATGAGGGTATCTCGATGTCGGGCTCGACAAACCGCAACAACGCTTCATCTTCATTCTCGGTAAACCGTCAGTCGGGTATTGCAACATCGGAGATTATGGCGTTGAACTATTCGGATAGATGGGGTAAGCGCAAGCGTGCTAAGTTCGACGGTAACGTCTTCTTCAACCACAGCAATACCATTAATCAATATACGGTAGATCGTTGGTACAATCCACCTGTGAAGATTGATACCATCCACTACGACCAATTCTCACATCCTGATAGCTGGAACTTCCGTTTCCGTGGTCGCTTGGAGTGGAAGGTGGCCAAGCGTCAGCGCTTGCAGCTCACGCCGACCTATCGCTATACAAGCAGCTACTCGACAAATGAGCAGTTCGATACCTCTATGCGTACGCCTGGCTCGCAGTCGGGTCTGCGATACTACCCAAGCTACAATGCGGGCGATTCGCACTCTCACAATCTCGGCTTGTATGCTCAGTACTCGTACAGATTTTTGAAGCAGGGCCGATTGTTGATGGTCGTAGGAAATGTATCGCACAGCACAAATGATAACTGGCGCAACTATAAGTCCTACTCGGGCCCGTTGGCTAATGAGGAGGATCGTGTTGCGCAGAATAAGTACTCCTTCTCATATCGCCAGCAAGACCAGAATACCACAACGGTGCGTATTCAGCCGACATATCGTGAGAAGTTGGGCCGATATACAATGTTCAACGTCTCGTACAACTTCCAGTATCAGTGGCGTGACCGCGATGTGATGGACTACAAGACGGACAAGACCTACGAGCCGCTCGAGGCTAATCTCAAGCCAAAGAGTTCATCATCCTATTTAGGTGCAACCTGGTTCCACGAGGCGAGTGTCGGTATGCGCTACGGTAAGGGTCGTAGCTGGCTCTCGGTGAACCTCCGTTACCGCAATACTACGCTCGAGACCCACAACTTGTGGGAGGATAAGATTATGAAGCGTACCTTTGGTAACTTCCTCGACAACTGCCTCTACAATGTTACGGTAAATATCGCGGCGAACAAGAAGCATAGCTTGCGAGCTTCGTTGAACTCGAATATTCGCGTGCCTGGATTGTGGGATTTGAACGATATGTACAACGTGAGCAACTCGTCGTATCTCTCGGTTGGTAACCCCGATATCGTACCTTCGCGTGAGCACAACTTCTTTGTGCGCTATACGAACGTCTCGTCGCGCTTTGGAACGACATTTATGGCGATGCTCAAGGCAGAGCATATGGAGAACTATGTCGGCTCAAAGATTGTCTACGAGCCAGGTAAGATTAAGCTGTTGGACTACTACAATCCGGATGGCTCACCTCACTATGCAAACTATACTCCTATTCAGCTCACGCAGCGTGTAAACCTCGATGGTTTCTGGTCGTATGAGGCGCGCACATCGCTCGGTTTGCCGTTGAAGCACTTGCACTCGAATCTCAACCTCGTACTCGGTGCCACATACTCGGATATCCCGATGGAGATTGTCGATGCAGAGAAGGTTGCAGCTCGTGGCGAGTCGATTATCGATGAGGATGGCAGATTCTCGGTGCGTGGCGACAGAGTGATGATGCACAATACGAATGCCTATGCGCAGGTGACACTCGGTAGTAACATCTCCGAGAATGTAGACTTTACGGTCACTTGGCGAGGTACGTACAGCTACAACAATAGTACCTTGCAGACCATCAACAACCAGTACTTTATGCACTATGCACGTGCCAATATAAAGGCTGTGTTGCCTCTTGGCTTCACGATCACTTCGTCGGTCAATTTCACCCACTTCGTTGGCTTTACCAATAACTTTAACGACCACTTCACCTTATGGAATATTTCGGTCGGAAAGAAGGTCTTGAACGAGCTCGGTGAGGTTGAGTTGTGCGTGAATGATGTGCTCAATCAGAACACCTCTATGGGTCGTAGCGTATGGGCAAGCTACTCGCAGTTGCGCTACAATACCGTTCTTGGTCGTACCTTCCTTGTGAAGTTTACCTACAACTTGCGAAGCCTCGGTGGCCAGCGACGTCGCTTGAAGACTCTCGATGTTCCGCAGGATCCACTCGGCGATGTCCAGGCGAAGATTAACGCTGCGATAAAGTTGTAGACCTTATACCTTATAATAATAAAGAGAGCCTCGTCGAGACTCTCTTTATTGTTGTTGTTATTTCAACCACTCCGAAACCGAGGCGTCGGACGGCATTCTCAAGTCGCCACGAGGCGAGAGTGATACCGTTACCACCTTCGGGCCGTCTGGTGCTGCCGAACGCTTAAACTGCTGCGAGAAGAAACGACGGAGGAATACTTTTAGCCAATGCTTAATCTCCTCGGCGCTCAACTCACCGTCGAATGCGCGACAAGCCAAATACTCAATCTTTGCAGGCGAGAAGCCGTTGCGCAAGAAGTTGTAAATGAAGAAGTCGTGCAGAGCGTAAGGACCTACTAAATCCTCGGTCTTTTGTGCGATGTTACCTTCGCTGTCAGCCGGAAGCAATTCAGGGCTTACAGGGGTATCTACGATG
>JAZLCQ010000015.1:0-6508 GCA_045614285.1 Alistipes sp. | reverse complement strand
AAGAAGGAGGGTCGTCAGCCTCGTATTATGATTGCTAAGCTTGGTCAGGACGGTCACGACCGTGGTGCTAAGGTTGTAGCAACAGGTTATGCTGATATCGGCTTCGATGTGGATATGGGTCCTTTGTTCCAGACTCCGGCTGAGGCTGCTAAGCAGGCAGTAGAGAATGACGTACACGTTGTTGGTGTATCTTCACTCGCAGCAGGTCACCTCACTCTCGTTCCTCAGATTATCGAGGAGCTCGCTAAGCTTGGTCGTGAGGATATCATCGTAGTAGTGGGTGGTGTAATTCCTGCACAGGATTACGATCAGCTCTACAAGGATGGTGCCGCAGCTATCTTCGGTCCTGGTACCAAGATTCCTGATGCTGCTATCAAGTTGCTCGAGATTTTGGCAGAGTAATTTCAAGTGATATGCCGCAAACGCGGCATATCACCCATATAAAAAAGACGGGCTAAAACCCGTCTTTTTTTATTTCCAAATCTACTCTCTTTAGAATCCCTGCTTGATGGTTACTCTTGCCTCGGCGGTGAAGCTCGATACGGTAACATAGCCTACGCGCTCACAATCGTTTGTGTTAGGCTCAATCTGCAAGTAGATTCCCGATTGCCACTGAGGCAAATCGCGAGTAGTCTCATAGTTCTTAATCACCTTTACCAGCTTAATCCAACCACCTGTAGGTGTCTTGTCGCCGGTCTCCTGGTCATACTCCCAAGCGTCGTCGCCGTGGCGGTATGTGATGTGTACATCGTCCACACCCGTAGAGCTTACGGGGATAATTAACTCGCCACCCTCGCTCGATACTGTGTACTCATCCTCAGTGAACGATACTTCAGGAACATCCCACGTTGCGCAGCCAACCATTGCAATGGCTGCAACTGCCAAAATCAAAAACTTCTTCATACTTAAATCTGTTTTGTATGTTTATATTAATATTGCCTACAAATTTACCCCCCCCCTTCAAATTTCCAAATTTTTGGCAAAAAAATCGTCTAACAATGTGATTTTGCGTTATACTCGTGCTCGAAATGCTCACATACGCCCAGTATGCTCCGCTTTCTCTCACTTCGCAAGCCTTAAAATCCCTATTGTTATACGATTTTTGCAAACTCTAAATAGGTTTATTGTTTAAGGACTATTCTTGGCCAGGTTGAGGTCTCCTCCTCTCGTGCGTGCGAGAATGTGTCGCTCTTGTCGTTGCTTGAGAGTGTGGCGTGCAGGGCAATCTCATTGCCGAGAATCAGTGCGCGAGGTATCGCCACCTCGGCAATGAAGCCTCTCTCTCCGTTATCTGTTACACCCTTGCGACAGCGTGAGACTATGCCTTCTATTCTGCTTTGGCACCTCTTAGCGCTTATATTTATAGGTGCGAGGTCGTTTATACGCACCTTGGCTGAGGTCTCGATATATTCGCTCTTACACTCTACGAGCAGATAGAGGAACTCGCTATCGTGCGTCGAGCGGATAACCATCTGTGATGCACTTTTGCTACCTATAAATAGCGCCTCGTCGTTGCTCCATTCGTTGCCTTTGCCGTCAACCTTGATTGTCGCTTGCGGTGACGAGATGTGGTGGTTGAGGTGGAGGATAATGTGCTGTATGCCATCCTCGCTATGCATTGTTGCGAGTAGACGGTGGTCGTCGATGCGCTCCGTAGCGCCCCAATAACCACCCTTAGCGAGTGGCTTCAGCCAGTCCGAATCCCA
The DNA here is from genome assembly GCA_045614285.1 of Alistipes sp. Lineage (GTDB taxonomy): Bacteria > Bacteroidota > Bacteroidia > Bacteroidales > Rikenellaceae > Alistipes. Next base: position 4,802 of record JAZLCQ010000015.1, on the reverse strand, counting down.
ATCGCGGCCATTGAACTCGGTACCCGTATGGTTACCCACCTTCAACGAGAAACGGTTGCGGATATTGCACGAAATGACGGTCTCGCCCGAAGGGAAGGTTGCGACATAACCTCCCGCACCGCGTGCTATGTTCGAGTCGCGGTCAGAAGGTCCAACCTCGTCGCCTTGCAGCGGTGTCCAGTCGAGGCCGTGCTGACGGATTACCGACATTCGGTAGTCGTTCTTCTCGCCCTTCGTAAAGTCGGCGATATTCGATTCGAGGAAGCCGAGTAGGGTAGTGCCATCGTTCAACAGACGGAACGAAGGCATCTGGTCGGTGTAGATGCGTGTGCCATCCTCGTAGGTGCAACGGTGCTGACGGCATACAATCTGCTTCTCGCTCCAGGTCTTGCCGTTGTCGGCAGATATGATAAGCGAGGTGCCCGAGTTCTTTATTGCGGGCTTACTATCGGTGAAGTAGCACTGCACGCGACCATCGGGGAGTTGCAGAAGGTAGGGCTCCCAATTGGCACCGCGATAGATTATCTCCTCCTCGCTCCAGGTCTTGCCATTGTCGCTGCTGCGTCGGAGCATTATTCCGCAGTCGATATCGTTTCTGTACCCCTTGTTTGCGCGATAGGAGCACGCAACGAGGATGTCGCCATTCTGCAACACTACAGCGTCGGCTGTCGAGAAGCGACGGTGGTCCTTGCCCTGCTCGTGCGTCACATAGTAGGCACTAAAGAGCGCCTTGCGATAGCTCCACGATGCGAGGTCGCTACTTATACTATAATATATATAGGAGCCGATTTGAGCGCCTTGAAAGAGTAGGAGCCACTCGCCATTGCTCATTCGCTTGATGCGTGAGTAGGTCGGTCGACTCTTGATGTCGAGCTCCCCCCTCGGGATTATGCGGTAGGTGGTCTGCTCTGCCTCCAACGAACTGTAGCGCTCAACACCTGCGTGAGAATTGAGGGTGTGAGGCGTTTTATTCAGCTCGCCGATAGTGCACAGACGATTGCGCCCCACGAGAGTCGAGGGTGCGAAAAGCGCAACGAGAAGCGCTAAAATATATAGTTTTTGTGCCATTATTCAGGTTGGTAGCCTGCGTCTTCGAGAAGGTTTGTGCCATTGGCAGCAGCTACGGCAAGCTGGTCGCAACGGTTATTCTCGACGGTGTCGGCGTGTCCCTTCACCCATACGAAGCGGACATGATGACGACGATAGACGCGCAAGAAGCGAATCCAAAGGTCGGGATTCTTCTTACCCGAAAAGCGTTTTTTCTCCCAGCCGAATACCCAACCCTGCGAGACTGCGTCGACCACATACTTCGAGTCGGAGTAGATGGTCACCTCGGAGCCTTCGAACTTCAATGCCTCGAGTGCCACGCATACCGCCATCAGCTCCATACGATTGTTGGTCGTGAGGCGAAAGCCCTGTGAGAGCTCCTTGCGATGTGGTCCGCTCATAAGCACTACGCCATAGCCTCCCGGTCCCGGGTTGCCAAGTGCTGAGCCGTCGGTGTATATCGTGATTACCGGTGTCATAGATTAGCCGAGTACAATTTTTTGAAGCTCCGAGAAGCTGTCGATGATGTATCGCGCCCCCGTTGCTCGTAACATCTCTGCTGTGTGGCTGCCGAATGTTACTCCGCAGAGGTCGCAACCTGCGCCTCGTCCCATATCCATATCGAAGGTCGAGTCTCCCACCACCAACGCCTCGCTTGCCTCGGCATTGTAGCGCTCAAGACCAAGGAGTGCGATATCGGGTGCAGGCTTTGCGTTGACCACGTCGTCGGCACAAACGATACCGTCGAAGTATTGAGAAATGTTGAGTCGTGCGGTCAATCGGTTGAGCACGCTGCGGATATTATTCGATGCGATAAGCAATGTCACACCCGCCTTGTGAAGTGTGTCGAGGGTCTCGATAACGCCATTGAAGAGCTCGATGAGTGGCTCGCACTCGTTCTTGTAGATGGAGTTGAACTCGAGAATCATCTGCTCCATAGTCTCGTCGTCGATGTTCGGGTCGTTCGAGAAGCAACGGAAGGCCTCAGGGAGTGCCAAACCGAAGTTTCGCTCCACCTGCTCGGGGTCTATTGTGTAGCCGTGCATACCGAGCATCTTCTCCGATGCGTGAAGAATTGCAGGGATAGTTCGGGCAATGGTGCCGTCGAAATCGAGCATTACAACTTTATATCGTGCCATAGTCTTTTACTGCGTAATGTTTACTAACTGCTCACGGTAGGCATTCAAGATGCGCGACTTCGAGATGAAGCCTACGTAGCGATTATTCTTGTCTACCACCGGCAACATCCAGGTGTGATTCTGCTCAAAGCGTGGCAAAACCTCCTGAATCATCTCGCGCTCGAGGATTCTATCAGGTGGTTGAATCATATAGTTGGTGATAGGGTTTCCGTGCTTCGATGGCTTGAACATATCCTCGCGCAAGTCGTCGAGCTGAACAATACCGAGCAGATGATCGTCGTCATCCACCACTGGGAAGATGTTGCGTCGCGAAGTGGAGATAAGCTGCACGATATCTCCCAAGGTGTTCTCCTGCTTAATTGTTGTGAAGTCGCACTCCATCAACTCCTTGAGCTTCAAGAATACGAGCACCGACTGATCCTTGTCGTGGGTGAGCAACTCGCCACGCTGGCGCAACTGCTTGGTGTAGATTGAATCTTGATCGAGCCAGCGACCAACCGCAAAGGCAATACACGAAACAATCATCAGCGGGATGAACAATCCGTAGCCATTCGACAGCTCGGCGATAAGGAAGATGGCGGTCAGTGGTGCCTTCATCACACCCGACATCACACCTGCCATACCCACCAGGGTGAAGGTTGCAATCGAGACCTGCAAGCCCAGCATATTGCACAAAATAGCCACTGCAGCACCTGTAAATGCACCGACAAAGAGCGAAGGTGCGAAGGTTCCACCGACACCTCCCGCGGCATTGGTGGTTGCCATAGCGATAACCTTGAAGAAGATAATCGCCACGATATAGATGAGAATCACCCAATCGATTTCGCGGAACGAGTAGAAGAGGGAGTTCTCGAAAATAGTCAATTTGTCGCCCCTCATAAGCGATGTGAAGGCCTCGTAGCCCTCGCCATAGAGTGGTGGGAATACGAAGATGAGGACTCCCAGAATCACGCCCGCAACACCCCAACGCAGGTATTGACTCTTAATTGAGTGTACCAGCTTGCCAACCTTGGCATTTACCGTTGTGAAGTAGTAGGAGATGCCTCCACACAAAGCTCCAAGAAGAATGAAAAGCGGGATATGCTTAATCTGGAAGATGTCGTTCTGGGTGAGCGTAACCGAGATAATAGGATCGAAACCGCGCAAGACGATGGCGATTGTCGTAGCCGTAACCGACGATACGAGCAACGGAATAACCGATGCCGAGGTGATATCGAGCATCAGAATCTCGAGCACGAAGACTACGCCCGTGATTGGTGCCTTGAAGATTGCTGCTACGGCAGCACCTGCACCACAACACAAGAGAAGCGTGATGTTGCGGTAGTTGAGCTTTGCCAACTTACCCACATTCGAACCCAGCGCAGCACCCGTCAATACGATTGGTGCCTCGGGGCCCACCGAACCTCCGAATCCGATGGTTACAGCACCTCCGACCATCGAGGTCCAGCAGTTGTGACCTGCGATGCGTGAGCCGCGACTCGACATTGCGTAGAGCACACGCGTCACACCCTCCGAGATGTTATCCCTGACGATAAACTTCACGAAGAGTGTCGCCAGGATGATACCTACAGCGGGGTAGACGAGGTAGAGGAAGTGGTAGGTGTTGACATCAAACCAATTCACCAGACCGCTCTTAATCAGGTGCAACAACATCTCGAAGAGGTATGTCGCAAGACCTGCCAAGGCTCCCACGACCACTGCGAGAATGAGCAACATCTGTCGCTCGGTCAATCGCTTGGTGATACCGAGAAACCAACGGTAGATTTTCTCCCTATTATGGGCTTTTATGTAGTTTGACTGCTCAATCATAACTATTTGAGGCTGCTAGCCACTCGCTATTGGCCATTAGCTCTGTATTTCTCTGCCTGCTCTGCGATGAGCTCCTTGTCATGGAAGTAGTTGATCTTCATTGCCTCGCGAACGTCGTTGAGGGTTGCAGCTGCGGTTGCACGAGCCTCGGCTGTGCCCTTCTCGAGGATGGCGTATACCTCCTCAATCTTCTGCTCCCACTCCTTACGGCGTGCGCGGATAGGCTCCAACATCTCCTCCAAAACTGCAATCAAGAGCTTCTTGCACTTGACATCGCCCAAGCCACCACGACGGTAGTGATCCTTCATCTCGTCGAGGTTCTTGTAGTCGGGCTGATACTTCTCGAAGTGCTCGTCGCGGCAGAATGCGTCGAGGTATGTGAAGACGCAGTTGCCCTCGACCTTACCCGGATCCTCGATGCGGAGGTGGTCAGGGTCGGTGTACATCGACATAACCTTCTGCTTAACCTCCTTTGGAGTATCCGAGAGGTAGATGCAGTTGCCGAGCGACTTCGACATCTTGGCCTTACCGTCAGTTCCCGGAAGGCGCATGCAAGCGCTATTCTCAGGGAGGAGAATATTCGGCTCAACCAATGTCGCACCGTATGTAGAGTTGAACTTGTGTACAATCTCGCGAGCCTGCTCAATCATAGGCTCCTGGTCAGCACCCGCAGGTACGGTTGTAGCGCGGAAGGCGGTGATATCCGACGCCTGCGAGATAGGGTAGGTGAAGAAACCTACTGGGATACCCTGACGCTGTGTGGTGTCGCCCTCGGCGGTGTTCTCCGAGAAACCACGCAACTGAATC
>JAZLCQ010000014.1:0-33063 GCA_045614285.1 Alistipes sp. | reverse complement strand
TTCGGCAAAAAGTATTACCTTTGGTAAAAATTCGGATATTATGGCTATTTTCAAAGTTGAAGGCGGTCGCCGTTTGTCGGGCGAAATCAAACCGCAGGGTGCGAAAAATGAGGCATTGCAGATTATCTGCGCCACACTCCTCACCGAGGAGAAGGTTGTCATCGATAACATCCCGCAGATTCTCGATATCATCCAGCTCATCGACCTCTTGCAGGCTATGGGCGTCAAGGTTGAGCGTCTGTCGGAGGAGTGCTACTCGTTCTGCGCCAAGGATATAAACCTCGACTACCTCGTAAGCGACGACTATCGCAACCGCTGCTCTCGTTTGCGTGGTTCGGTAATGATTGTGGGTCCACTCTTGGCTCGTTTTGGCGTGGGTTACATTCCAAAGCCGGGAGGCGATAAGATTGGTCGCCGCCGTCTCGACACCCACTTTATCGGCTTCCAGAAGCTCGGTGCAGAGTTTGACTTCGACGCTGCCGAGTCATTCTTCTCGGTTAAGGCCAAGAGATTGAAGGGTACATATATGTTGCTTGACGAGGCTTCGGTTACAGGTACTGCCAACATCGTGATGGCAGCCGTACTCGCCGAGGGTAAGACCACCATCTACAACGCAGCGTGTGAGCCTTACTTGCAGCAGCTCTGCAAGATGCTCAACCGTATGGGAGCTAAGATCTCGGGCGTAGGCTCGAACCTTCTCGAAATCGAGGGTGTGGAGTCGCTCAGAGGCACTTCGCACACTATGTTGCCCGATATGATTGAGGTTGGTAGCTTCATCGGTATGGCGGCTATGAACCGCTCGGAGCTCACCATCAAGGGTGTATCGTTCGAGAACCTCGGAATCATTCCGGCACAGTTCGCTCGACTCGGTATCGCTATGGAGCGACGAGGCGACGACCTCTATATCCCACAGCAGGATCACTACCGCATCGAGAGCTTTATCGATGGCTCGATTGTCAGCATACGCAATGATCCGTCGCCGGGTGTAACTCATGACCTCTTGACAATTTTCATCGTTGTGGCAACACAGGCCAAGGGTACCGTTCTGATTCACCAGAAGATGTTCGAGAGCCGACTCTTCTTCGTTGATAAACTGATAGATATGGGCGCACAGATCATCCTCTGCGACCCTCACCGTGCAGCCGTTATCGGTCAGGATCACCAGATGCAGTTGCGCGCTGCGAAGATGTCGTCACCTGATATCCGCGCAGGTGTGGCATTGTTGATTGCAGCGATGAGCGCAAATGGTGTCAGCACCATCCAGAACATTGACCAAATCGACCGCGGCTACCGCGATATCGAGGGTCGTTTGAACGCAATTGGTGCCAACATCATCCGTTTGGACGAGTAGTAAATCCACCTATAAAAAGATAGGGTTGCCCGAAAGGACAACCCTATTTTTATACCTTCAAGAAGACCTTTTTCTTATATAAGAAGTAGAGGAACAACCAGCATACTATCACATATCCTCCGCGGAGCAGAAGTTCGCCCCATTGGGATGGCAGCAGCTCGGAGAGGCCACCGAAGAAGAAGGTGTTTATGCGGCTGAACGAGATGATTTTTTGCGCCATATATATCGTTATCGAGTTCAAGCCAATGACCTGCAACGGGAGTGTCCAACCTCTCCATCCGCGCACATCGACGATATAATAGAAGAGCGCAAACATCGCAAGGCTATAGGCTCCGACCACCAGCACAAATGAGCTCGACCAGAGCATTTTATTGATTGGAAACTCGAGGCTCCAGAGCAATCCGATAACGAGCATCGCTGCTGCTACCGCCAACATTACCAGCGACTTACGACCACCCGAATGTTTCTCGCTGCGAACATACTCTCCCGCAAAAATTCCGAGCATTGCGGTCACCACGGCAGGGAGAGCCGAGAGCAATCCTTCGGGGTCAAAGCGACCACCGTCGTAGATAAGTCTGCCTGGTGTGAGGAGGCGATCGACATAGCCCACAATCGTGCCCTGCATCGTAAGTGGGTCGGCACCCTCGACATCGGGTGCTCCGACATAGCAGACCACAAGGTAGTAGCCGAGGAGAATGACTCCGCAAATGATAGCACGAGTCAAGCGGCTGAAATTGATATAGAGCACCGCCGCAACAGCCCACGCAAAACCTATGCGACCCAAGACGCTGCAGATGCGCAGATTCTCGAAATCGAGTTTGAATAACCCATTGTAAATCAAGCCGAAGAGAAACAAGAGAAGGAATCGCTTTGCTATCTTGAGATAGATCTGACGAGTGGTTGCACCGCCCTCTATCGACTTGGCATAGGAGAATGGAAATGAGACTCCTGCAAGGAACAAAAAGAGCGGAAAGATGGTATCGTGGTGGGCGAGTCCATCCCACTTGACGTGCTTCATTGTCTGCGCCAACCAGCACTCCGATCCCTCGGGAAAGAGCGAGCAGAGAGCAATAATAAAGCTCGAAAAACCCATTATAAAGAGCATATCGAAGCCTCGAAGGGCATCGAGTGATTGAAGTCGGTTTTCAGGTTTCATCACTTTGGGTATTAAGAAGTAAACGCCCCCTTACGGGGGCGCGGTTGGTTGATTGGGTTTGGTTAGGTTAAGCCTCTCCGTGGTTTTTGAAACCGATATGCGGATGCGGCTGTTTCAGCTCGATGCGGCTCACATTCGACTCATAGCGAGCAACATTCTCCTGCAACGACATCAGAAGTCGCTTGGCATGCTCGGGAGTGAGGATGATGCGACTCTTCACCTTTGCCTTTGGCAAGCCGGGCAGGAAAGCGGCAAAATCGAGGATAAACTCCGATGTCGAGTGCGAGATAATGGCCAAATTCGAGTAGTGGCCCTGCGCAATATCGGCATCGAGTTCTATATCTATTCCTTGATGTTTATTATCGTTCATTCTACAAAAAGTTGTTGGTTCACACTGCAAAAGTATACAAATATCTCGCACAAATTTCCCCTTGCAACAAGAAGTTATTAACAATAAAACCACATAAGGCACACTATATGCAAAATCGATGGGGTAAAGAGTGACGAAAATTAATATATTTTTAATATATTTGCAGAGTATTTTGTGTTATTGTGACCAAAAAGAGATGAAGGAGTTGTTTCTCACAAATGTAGATCTTATGTTGCGCGGTATCACCGTCGGCTTGGCCTCATCAATCACGGTGGGACCGGTTGCCGTATTGTGCATCCAGCGCACGCTCAGCAAGAGCCGTCGCTCGGGATTCTTGTCGGGCTTGGGTGTGGCGTGTGCCGACACCTTGATGGCTATCATCGCCTTCTTCTTCTACGCACTCCTCAAGACCCAAATCGAGCAGTACAAAAATATCATCTCGATCCTCGGAGGTATATTCGTGGTGATTGTGGGTGTGGTCATCTTCTTCAAGAACCCTGCTCCGCAGATTCGTCGCAACCGCACAAGTTCAACAACCTCGTGGAGTGACTTCGGCTCGATGTTCGGCTTCACGATGGCCAACTTCGTAACCGTCATACCTTACATCCTCGCCTTCTTTGCGATGCTCGGCATCGAGTCACATGACGGCTCGCACGACACCGCATCGATACTCTCGAGCTCGGTTATCCTGCTCGGATTCTTCACTGGTGCCGTTGTATGGTGGTTCCTTTTGACCCTCTTAATCAGCCTTTTCCGTCGAGGCTTCCGCCCTCACCACATGCAGATGATAAATCGTGTAGCAGGTGTGATAATCGGTCTCCTCGGCGTTATAACAATACTTTCGACAGTTATCACAACAAACCCAAATGGAACAAACTAAGAAGATTATCATCGCCCTCGACGGCTTCTCTTCGTGCGGAAAGAGCACCTTTGCAAAGAGCATCGCACAGCGCCTCGGTTACATCTTCATCGACACCGGTGCTATGTATCGTGCTGTGACCCTCTATGCCCTCGAGAATGGAGCTATTCGCTCGGGTATGGTCGATGAGGAGGCTGTAGTACGCCTTCTTGCCGACATCTCTATAACATTCCGCTTCAACCCACAGCGCGGCGCAAGCGACATCTATGTCAATGGAGACTTGGTGGAGGGCAAGATTCGCACCATCGAGGTGTCGAACTGCGTAAGCCCCGTAAGTGCTATCGCCGAGGTACGCGAGAAGCTCGTGGCTATGCAGCAGGAGATGGGTCGCAAGCGCGGTGTGGTGATGGATGGTCGCGATATCGGCACCGTGGTATTCCCCGATGCCGAGTTGAAGATATTTATGACTGCTGACCCTAAGGTGCGTGCCGAGCGTCGCTATGCCGAGCTCACAGCCAAGGGTGACAAGGTGTCGTTCGACGAGATTTTAGAGAATGTCGTATCGCGCGACAAGGCCGATATGAGCCGTGCCATCTCGCCTCTCCAGCAGGCCGAGGATGCCATCGTACTCGACAACAGTTATATGACCGTAGCCGAGCAGATGGAGTGGTTCGACAAGGAGTTTGCACGAGTACAAGCAGAACTTTCGTAATTAACAAGAGCCAAAGGCTAATAGCTTATAAGGGATGAGGATTGAGATTGATGAGCAGTCGGGATTTTGCTTCGGCGTGGTACGAGCAATCTCCGAGGCAGAGGGGGCACTCAAGAGTGGCTCCGTGGCTTCGCTGGGAGACATCGTTCACAACCGCGTAGAGGTACAACGCCTCGAGGCCCTCGGTCTCCACACCATCTCGCACAACGACATACCCACCATTGCGGGCAAGCGAATGTTGATTCGTGCCCACGGTGAGCCACCTCGCACCTACGACCTTGCACGCGAGTACAACATCGAGATTATCGACGCCACCTGCCCCGTAGTGGCAGCCTTGCAACGTAAGGTGAAGGCGGCATACGACAGAATGAACGAGGTGGGCGGTACGGTAGTGATACTCGGCAAGCGAGGCCACGCCGAGGTTGTGGGACTCATCGGTCAGGTCAACGAGGAGGCTGTTGTGGTGGAGTGTGAGGAGGATTTGGAGCAGGTGGACTTCACTCGCCCAATCTATTTCCTCTCGCAAACGACACAGAGCATCGACAGGTTCAACCTTCTCGCCTCGATAATGCGTGAGCGACTCGGTGATGAGAGTATGCTATGCGTGGATGACACCATCTGCCGACGCGTATCCTCACGCGAGGAGCATCTCCGCGAGTTCGCACAGCAGCACGACATCATCATCTTCGTATGCGGTCGTAAGTCGAGCAACGGCAAAGTTTTGTACAACATCTGTTGTCAGGCGAATGAGCGTTCGTATAATATTGAGGAGGCGAGCGAGTTGCAGCGAGAGTGGTTCGAGGGGGTCGAGAGCGTAGGCATCTGCGGTGCAACCTCCACCCCGAAGTGGTTGATGCAGGAGATAGCCGGAGCTATTGCACAAATTGAGAATTGATAATTGATAACTAAAAAAGCCAATGGCCAAGGGTCGGTGGCTAAAATCTTAAGAAACTATGAAGAAATATTTGGTTCGCAGTGTAAAATATCTGCTCAAAATGGGCGTTTTATGTGTAGGTTTGATGGCCGTGATGCACTACTCGGCACACCAGAACATCACCTTCATTCAGCGTCTGCAGATTATGTTCGAGCAGGAGCCTTTGCGAGGTATCGGTTTGTTGATTGCCATCATCGTATTGGCTGCCACATATCCACTCATCGGCTATGTGAAGCGTAGCTTTGAGGGTAATATCGTCACCGACCGCGAGCAGTTGAACTCGGCAGCTCGACTTGCAGGTTTGGTCTTGGTGTCGGAGGGTGAGAACGAGTTGGTATTTCGTGCCAGCGGTATGCGCCGCATAATGTCAATCTTCGAGGATAAGGTCGTAGTGCGCCAAAAGGGCGAGCAGATCGAGGTCGAGGGATTGCGTCGCTTGGCTGTATACCTTGCATTTGATGCCGAGAAATTTATTACAAACAAAAGAAGAGGCGAGTAATTATGAAGAATAGAGCTCTCAGAATCACGATACTCACATTGGCTGTTGCAGCCATTTTGGCAGGCGGAATCTACGCAAAGCGTAATGACTTCGGCCTCGGTCGAAATATGGAGATGATGGTCAATATGATGCACCTGCTCTCGACTCAGTATGTGGATGAGGTTGACCCCGACAAGATGATGAAGGATGGTGCTGCAGGCATCACTCGTCACCTCGATCCATACACATCCTTCATCCCCGAGTCGGAGATGGCGGAGTTCCAATCTCAGCACACAGGTCGCTACGGCGGTATCGGCTCTATGATTCGCAAAAAGGGTGACTATATCATCATCAACGAGCCTTACAAAGGCTCTCCATCCGACTTGGCAGGTCTCAAGGCGGGCGATAAGATCTTGGCTGTCAATGGCCAGGATATGAAGGGAAAGGATGTTGGCAATGTCAGCAAGGTGCTGCGTGGCGAGCCCAACACATCGCTCACAATCACCGTTGAGAAGTGGCTTACGGGAGAGACTATCGATGTCAAGATTCAGCGTCGTCTCATCTCGATTCCGAGCATTCCTTATGCGGGCTATGTGGCTGAGGGTATCGGCTACATCTGCCACACCGACTTCACAGAGAGCTGCTACGACTCGATGCGTGCTGCAATTCTCCGACTCCAGAAGAGCGGAGAGCTCAAAGGACTCATCATCGACTATCGTGGCAATGGCGGAGGTCTTCTCGCCGAGGCGGTAGATATCCTCTCACTCTTTGTACCAAAGGGTTCGATGGTCATCGAGTCTCGCGGTCGCAATGGCGAGTCGAGAAAGTACTACACCCGACTTGAGCCAATCTTGCCAAACACTCCGGTGGCACTTCTCATCGACGACCACTCGGCCTCGGCGGCTGAGATTGTAACGGGAGCGCTCCAGGACTATGACCGTGCCGTACTCATCGGACAGCGCAGCTTCGGTAAGGGACTCGTGCAGAGCACCCTGCCTGTAGGCTACAACTCATACCTCAAGTTCACATCTGCGAAGTTCTACATCCCTTCGGGACGATGCATCCAGGCTCGCAGCTACGATAAGGATGGTCGCTCGAAGACCATTGCCGACTCGCTCATCAAGGAGTTCAAGACCGCACATGGTCGCAAGGTCTACGATGGCGGAGGTATCACACCTGACTTGAAGCGCGAGGCGGAGTCGGCATCAGATTTCTTGATTGCACTCTCCTACAGCGGCGTGGTTGACGACTTCTGCGACGAGTACTGGAAGAAGAACAGCACTCAAAAAATTGATGTCAGAGGCTTCACCATCAACGACGAAGATTACGAAATCTTCTCGAAGATGGCTCTCGAGCGCGAGTTCGAGTACAAATCCTTCTCACGTTATGCTCTCGAGAAGTTGCGCGAGTCGATCAAGGAGGATAAGAATGACTCCCTCAACGAGGCTCTCGATGCTATCGACAAGGGCTTGAAGGATGATAAGCAGAGCTCGCTCAAGAGATATCGCGAGGAGATTATCAGCTACATCAACCGCGATATCGTGACTCGCTACGCCTACAAAGAGGGTCTCGTCGAGCACTCTATCGTCCACGATAAGTGGGTACACGAGGCGGTAAGAGTATTATCCAACGAGGCTGAGTATAAGCGCATTACAACCGAGCAAGATACTGCAAGAAAGTAGCTGAAGGATGTTAGGACGATTGAAAAATAAGGTGCTTGAGAATGGTCGAGTAGTAGTTTTGATACTCGCGACCGTCTTCATTAGCATCTCGCTCCTGCTGACCAACCGCATGGCCGAGGATCTCCACCGCAAGGAGATGCACGATGTGCAGTTGTGGGCTGCAGCAATGGAGCGTGTCAATCGTGACGCAATGGGCGACTACACCAACGACCCACTCGTCGAGAGCATCATCAACACCCACAACAACATTCCATTTATCATCACCGACGAGAACTTGCGAGTTATCTCGTCGCACCTCATACGGCAGGAGCACCTCAACTCTCCCGAGCACTTGCACCGCATTCTCGAGCGTATGTCGGTGGACAACAAGCCTATCGTGGTGAACTTCTGGTGGACAGATGCACACAACCACATCATCTTCTACGGTCACTCCCTCACGCTGAATCTGCTCTACATCTTCCCATACATCCAGATATTCATTATCGTGGTCTTTGTATTGGTGGTCTTTATGGCCTTCCGCTCAATGAAGCAGAACGAGCAGAGTCGCATCTGGGTGGGACTGACCAAGGAGACTGCGCACCAGCTCGGTACACCAACCTCGTCGTTGCTCGGCTGGATTGAGTATCTGCGCGAACAACCTATCGACCAGATGGCTGTGGATGAGATGCAGAAAGATTTGGCGCATCTGATGAAGATTGTCGACCGCTTCTCGAAGATTGGCTCGGACACTCCGCTCACCGTGGAGTCGCTAAATGAGGTTGTGGGCAACTCGGTGATGTACTTCCGCAAGCGCATACCTCGCAACGTGACGCTCGAATATAACGGTTTTGCCACCGATACGGTCAAGGCGAAGCTGAATGTCGCACTCTTCGAGTGGGTTGTGGAGAATCTGATGAAGAATGCTCTCGATGCCTTGCAGGGTCACGGCTCCATCGCCGTAATCATCGGCTCGGACAAAAAATATGCGTGGGTCGAGGTTGTAGACACCGGTAAGGGCATTCCAAAGTCGAAGTGGAAGCGCATTTTCGAGCCGGGCTTCACAACAAAAACCCGCGGTTGGGGTCTCGGACTCTCACTCTCACGCCGTATCGTCGAGGAGTACCACAAAGGTCGCATTGCCGTGGTAGAGTCGGAGATTGGAAAGGGAACAAAGTTCCGTGTAACACTTAAAAAGGCGTAGTCGAGATGGGAGATAGCGTTGATTTGACAACCGTAGCCGATTCGCTGAATGTAGCGGTACCGTTGGCAACTGCCGAAGAGATGTTCGGCGGTGCCACCACGCTCGTTGTGGATAGTAGCGAGGTGGCAATTTCGGGCGTGGCATCGCTCGGTGGACTCTACCAGGTTGCCATCGGTATCGTAGCGCTCCTCTTCACCTTCATCCTGGTGAGATACTATGCGCTCTTCCGCCACCTCATCCTCTCGGCCATAAGCAGAGGAGCAAATCGTCCCGACCTGAATATCTTCTCGTCGGAGATTCGCAATATCGAGATCTTTACGAGCATTGCGGGCGTGTCACTCTTATCGTTATTCGTGATGCGTCTGACCGTGATGGAGTCGTTCCAATCGTTGCTCTCTCCGCTCAGCGATATATCGGCCTGGGGAGTGGGTGCGATGGTCTTCGGCGCTACATTTTTATTGATTCTTTTCGAGCGCGGAATCCTCTATTTAGCGGGGTTGATGAGCCAAAATGCAAGATTTTGCGAGGAGATATGGCACGTGAAACTGCTCCTTTTCAGCACCACCATCATTCTGCTCTCACCACCGCTTATTCTCACGCTGCTGACCGAGGGAACAACCACCCAAATTGCCCTTTATTGCTCTGTTGCAGTGTGTTTGATATCGCTTATTTTGTTCATAAAAGAGACTTTTTTGCTCTTTCAAGCACAAAGATTTTCTATTTTCCATTGGATTTTATATCTTTGCGCCCTGGAAATTTTCCCTATATCGTTGCTCGTTGCTCCGATATTGCGTCAAGGTTTCTAAAAAAGGGCATTTATGAATAATTCTGTAAACAAAATTCTTGTAGCGCAACCCGCTCCGACCATCCTTGAGAAGTCGCCTTTCTACGAGCTCTCAAAGCGCCTCGAAGTAGAGATTGACTACAATCCTCTCATCAAGGTTATCGGTGTTACACCAAAGGAGTTTCGCAGCCAGCGAATCAACATCCTTGATCACACCGCAGTGATCTTCACCTCGCGTACCACCATCGACAGCTTCTTCCACATCTGCGAAGACGCCCGCATCACCGTACCCGAGACAATGAAGTACATCTGCTCGACCGAGAGTATTGCTCTATATCTACAGAAGTATATCATCTATCGCAAGCGTAAGATCTCGTTTGCCGATGGATCGTTCCAGGGCCTTATCGAGCTTGTTGTGAAGCACAAGTCTGAAAAGATGTTGCTCTCGCTCAGCGAGCCGCACAAGCCTGAGATTCCTGAGGCTCTCACACGTTTGAACATCAACTACACCCCAATTATCTTGGCTCGTACCGTAGCCACAGATATCTCGGCCGAGAAGTTGAAGGAGTACGATATGGTACTTCTCTACTCACCTTGGGATGTAAAGAGCATCTGCGAGAAGATGCCGGCTAGCGAGATGCCAACCATCGCCACATTTGGTGAGGGCACCTTGAAGCTCGCCGTAGAGAATGGTATTCACGTGAAGGCTAACGCTCCAACCCCAACTGCTCCATCGCTCGCGAAGGCTGTGGACCTCTATATTCAGGAGGTGCGCAAGGGTCACAACGTCGATGACATCGCCTTTGTCAGCAACGAGGAGAAGGAAGAGTTCTTGCGTTCGCAGCAGAGCCGCTTGCAGAAGAGAACACGTACCAAGAAATAGCCCACTACAGGGTGAATAGATGCGGGGAGGTAAAAACCTCGCAACACTAAACAATCGAAAAATGGATCACAAGCTGCCTAAATCGGAGAAGTTGCACTCGTTTGGGGCAATTCGTCGTCTCTTCACCGAGGGACGAGGTGGCTTTGTCTATCCATTGCGCTACGTCGTCTATGCCGATAGCGCCGAGGAGGTGCAGGCCGAAATCCTCTTCTCGACACCGAAAAAGTTTCTCAAGCGCGCCAACAAGCGCAACAAGATACGTCGTCGTATGCGCGAGGCGTATCGTCTCAACAAGGAGATTCTCGAGAGTGGCACACCTCGCTACTTGCAGGTGGCGCTGATCTACTCGTCGAAGGAGATGCTCGACTATAAAACCATAGAAAATGCCACAAAACGAATTTTGGAAAACCTTTGCAAGTAGTTGCAGACGTATTGTGGCGTTGCCTTTCATAGGGTTGATACGCTTCTACCAAAAGTGTATCTCGCCCCACACACCGGCCGCTTGTCGCTACACTCCCACCTGCTCGCAGTACGCCATCGAGGCTATCCGCAAGCACGGAATCTTCAAGGGAGGTTGGCTCGCCGTTAAGCGCATTGCACGCTGCCATCCGTGGGGAGGCTCAGGCTACGACCCTGTACCATAAATATAGAGAGGTTGCCCTTGACGGACAACCTCTCTTTTTGCTCTGTTAGTGAGATGATTTTTACTCTTTGCGCTTTTCGATTTGACGCTTTACGGCATCGAGAGCAAGGTCTACTGCCTCCTCGAATGTGCGAGCGCGCTGCTCGCTAACGATATCTCCGCCCGGTACGTGAAGTGTCACAAGTGCCACCTTATTGCCTTTTTCGCTGTCCTTATCCAGCTTCAAAATCACATCTACACCTGTCGAGTTGCCCTCAAAACGCTCCAATCTCGACATCTTCTTCTCTACGAATTCGATGAGCTGCTTGCTCGCATCGAACTTAACTGATTGAATCTTAACCTCCATAATACAAAAATTTTAAGGTTTATAAATGTGGCTCGGGCACGTAGCCTTCAGCCTATATCTCTAATTTGTCTACTTGTGAGGGTGCGCCCTATTGTATACCTCCTGCAACTGCGCTATGCTGTTGTGGGTGTAGCACTGCGTTGTTCGCAACGAGGAGTGGCCCATCAGCTCCTGTATATCACGCATATCGGCATCCTTGTTCAGCAGGTGGGTAGCAAAGGTGTGGCGCAACACGTGCGGCGAACGCTTACCCTGCACCTTGGCATCCTTCAGCTCGCTCTCGACTATGCGCTGTATGCTTGTGCGCGAGAGGGCTTCACCTCGTACCGAGAGAACGAGCGGCGCACCGGCCGAAATGTCGAATCCCATCTCCTGCAACCTATCTATATACGCACGCACGCGCGAAGCCATCTCGGGTTGTACGGGTATCATTCGATGCTTGTCGCCCTTTCCCCTGACGTGTAGCGAGGCGTAGTCCGCCGAAAAGTCGCCCAGGCGTATACCTTGCAACTCGGCAAGACGAATGCCACAACTGTAGAAAAGGGTTATGATAAGTGCATTTCTCTGCTCGAGGAACTCATCGCTCTCGCTCTTGGCACGGAGAGTGTCGAGGAGCGGCTCCATACGCGTCTCGGGGACAAACGAAGGGAGGTGGCGCTTGGTGCGCAGAGGGGTGATGCGTGCAAAGATATCCTTGGTGACGACACCTCGGCTGCGCAAAAATCTAAAGAAACTGCGCAGTGAGGAGAGCTCACGATTCATCGATGTGGCACCAATCTTGTCGTTATCCATACGATGGACTATCCACTCGCGGACATCCTCGGTGGTTATGCGTGCAAAGTCAAAAGGTTGGCTGTCGCTCTCGGCATT
Source organism: Alistipes sp. (assembly GCA_045614285.1). Classification (GTDB taxonomy): domain Bacteria; phylum Bacteroidota; class Bacteroidia; order Bacteroidales; family Rikenellaceae; genus Alistipes. Next base: position 20,815 of record JAZLCQ010000014.1, on the reverse strand, counting down.
AGAGGCACACCAAGAGGTGAACGACTCGATATCGTGTCGATAGTTTCGCACCGTGAGTGCGGAGTACCGTTTCTCGGTCTGAATGTATGTCACAAACGCATCAATCATACTCTATCAACCAAAAAAATGTTCGACAGATGCAGTGGCTACCACTCTGAACCTATACAAATATACGAAGTAAATTTGAGAAAAACAATAGCCCGCACCACTTTTCTGTGATGCGAGCCTCAAATTATACTCTATAGTCTCTCTCTACTACTCCGAAACGGCAAACTCAAAACCCTTCGACTTATCCCACTCGCCACGTGTAAAGTCGGGTATTTCGACAGGCTGGCCACCCATAAGTGCCGACTGCTCGGTCAACTCAACCAATGACGACCACTCCGCAGCATCGTAGACATCCATATCGAGTGGCAATCCATTGCGAAGGCAGTAGATAAGTCGATTATCCATAATAAAGTCAATCCAGCGCTTACCGCAGAGCTCAACGCCTCGCTCCTTATATTGCACAACAAACGGATGCTTATACTTCTCGGCAAACTCGGCGCAGCGCTCACCCGAGAGGACATCGGTAGTGTCGGGGGCAAATGCCATATATGGCGCAGGGTACTTCTGCAGATAACCCTTGGTACCGCTGAGAAGGAACGAACGACTATATGGACGCGGAAGAGCGATGCCGTGCTGAAGGAGAATTGTGCGCCCCTTCTCGGTCTTGATAATCGACGAATTCATCGTGCCTCGGAACTTTTCGGGATCGCCCACAGCCTCCGATGATACCGAAACGACGCTCTTCATTCTATCGCCACGATGGATGCCGAGCGCAAGGGCTACAGGACCGAGTCCGTGGGTAGGATAGAAATTTGCGATATGGGTAGCCATATACTCCACCTGCCAGTTAATCCAGCGACGGTGACCCTCGTCATTCGACGAGATTCTATCGCGCAGGTCGTGGATATAGGATGCCTCGGCGTGCATCAACTCTCCGAACAACCCCTGCTGCACCATATTGAGCGTTGCCAACTCGAACTCGTCATAGCAACAATTCTCGAGCATCATACAGTGGCGCTGGTTGCGCTCCGCAGCATCGACCAATCGCCAGCAATCTTCGACCGACATCGCTGCCGGCACCTCCAACGCTACGTGCTTGCCCTGATCCAAGGCGTAGACCGCAATGTTGGCGTGGCTAACCCAGTCGGTACATATATATATAAGGTCAATATCGTCACGATTGCACAAGTTGCGCCAACCCTCCTCACCAAGAAGAGCCACTGGCTTGCGACGGCCATACTTCGCCACAATCGCGCACGACGTCTCGAGGTTCTCATCGATGAAGTCACACACTCCGACAACCTCCGTACCCTCGATATTTACCATACGTTCCACGGCTCGCTGACCTCGGGCACCCACGCCAACGAAGCCAATTCGCACCTTTTCCATAGGTGCGCATCGCAAACCGAGCACGCTTTTTCTACCATTTTCGACCCTCAAATCGGACATTGTTACAGATTTTTGTAAAAAATGCGGTAAAATTTCTTCACAAATGTAGAAAAAATTTTGCTCTTATCAAACAGTTTTGCAAATCACTTCACAAGATGAACTTTTGGGGCTTTTTTATTTTCAATTTGCAACTACAAGGGGGCGAAAAGTAAAAAATCATAATTTCGGCAAAAACACTTATTAAAATAATTTTATTTTATAACGATATGAAAAGCAGCACTTTAACACCCCTCGACTAAAAAAATTCAAAAAATAATTAAAAATTTTTAATAAAAAACTTGCACAGTCCAAAAAAAGCCCTTATCTTTGCAGCGAAGTTTTAAGGTTCATTTTAGGTTAGTAGTTTTAGGTTGGTTGAGGAAATCGGAAGGTTGTGGCAGTGGGCCACTAAGACTGCGGGAGGTGCTCTCTCGTGAGTCGAATACCTCCGAAGACCTCATTTTTTTTGTCTAAACTACGCCGACAGATTTGACACACAGTTAGTTAGGTAAGCGGATAGGGTTGTCCGACATCAAGTCAGGCAACCCTATTTCTTTTTTCTCGACCCCGTTTTCGGGAGATTCTACCTCTTCGGCGAGAGCACAATGTAAGGCACAATCATCTCCTCCATCGATATACCTCCATGCTGGAAGGTGTCGCGATAGTAGCGGATATGGCGATTTGCATCGTTATTGTAGACCAAGAAGTCGTTGTTGTAGGCAAAAATGTAGCTCGATGTGAGGTTTGACGATGGAAGCTGCACCTCCTCAGGACGGGTAATCTCGAACACCTCCTTGCGGTTGTAGGCGAGGTTGCGACCCGTCTTATAGCGAAGATTTGCCGAGGTCTCACGGTCTCCCGTAACCTTCACTGGGTTATCGACACGCACGGTGCCGTGGTCTGATGTCACAACCACCGTATGACCACGCTCCGAGAGGAGTTTCAACAGTGTAAAGAGCTCCGAATGTTCGAACCACGAACGAGTTAGCGAGCGGAACGAGGCGTCATCCTCGGTAAGCTGACGGATAATCTCGGTCTCGGTACGAGCGTGCGAGAGGATATCCAAGAAGTTGTAGACAATGACCGAGAAGTCGGCATCGTAGATGCGCTGAATATTGTCTATGAGCTTGCGTCCCGCCTCAGGGCGAACGAGCTTATCAAAAGTCCACTTATAACGCTTACCCGACTGTGCAATCTGACGAGCCAAGAAATCCTCCTCGTACTGATTCTTGCCACCCTCCTCGTTGTCATTCAGCCACTTATTCGGCATCAGCTTATCGATGGCCAACGGCATCAGGCCCGCAAACACAGCGTTACGAGCATACTGCGTAGCGGTCGGAAGGATAGAGCAGTAGAAGTCGTCGACCGTGATATCGAAGTAGCCGCGCAACATACCGCTGATGGCACGCCACTGGTCGTAGCGGAAGTTGTCAATCAGAAGCAGTGTAGTCTTCGAATGTTCGTCTACAACGGGGAAAATCTTGCTGCGCATCAGCGTGTGGGACATCACCGGAGTGCCCTCATCTCGCGAATTGATCCAATCCTTATAGTTCTTGCAGACGAAGCGACCAAAGATGCGGTTCGCCTCGGCCTTTTGGTACTGCAAAATCTCGCGAATAGACTCGTCGCCACCCGAGAGTTCGATATCCCAGTTGACGAGTTTGCGATATATCGAACTCCACTGTTGGAAGGTCGAAGCGTTCTGCATCGAAACTGCAATACGACCAAACTCAGCACGGTAGTCGGCGGTTGTCTGCTCGGTCACAAGTTGCTGTGAATGAACATGTTTCTTAATCAGCGGCAACATCTGCGACGGGTTCACCGGCTTGACGATATAGTCGGCAATCTTCGAGCCTATCGCTTTATCCATAATATCCTCCTCCTCGCTCTTGGTGACCATAATCACGGGCGTAGTCGGACGCACATCCTTGATGAGTGGCAGCGTCTCGAGACCGGTCATACCGGGCATCATCTCGTCCAAGATGATGACATCGTAGGCAACCTCGGTCGCCATATCTATCGCGTCGTAACCATTGTTGCAGGTCTCCACCTCATACCCCTTCGAGCGGAGTATCATAATATGAGGCTTGAGCAACTCAATCTCGTCGTCTACCCAAAGAATCTTTACCATAGTCTACCCTCTTTTAACTGCAAAAACATTGCGTATCGTAGGATATGTCGTGCGGAGGTTCTCCTCGACCTCCTCGGCACTGCACCACTTCGCCTGCAGAATATCCTCCTCGGCCTGCGGCTTGGTGTCACAACTCTGAGCCTTGAGCTCATACCACGCTGTGCGCTTCAACTCCCACACACCATAAACGCCATAGGCGTGGAGTGTATTGCACAAAAATCGAACTATTTTTGCACCCTTGACGCCGGTCTCCTCGGCAACCTCGCGCACAGCGCACTCGCCATCGCTCTCTCCCGGGTCGACGTGGCCCTTAGGCAAGTCCCAGCGACGATAGCAGAATATCATCAGCGTCTCGCCACGCTCATTCTCAACCAGGCCTCCAGCCGCCTCCACATACTTAAATTCGGCACGGAACTGCTCCGCCACAGCCTCAATTGCGCGGTCACAAACCTCGACAATGTTGTAGGATTCAAAAAATTTGAGTACATTCGCAATCGAAAGATATGACGAAGGGAGACGATATGCCCCCTCAGCGCCGCTTGGGGTGTCGGTGAGAATAAGTAACTTATCGGCAAAATATATATCTGTACGCATTCGTTTAGAGTTTTGTGGAATACAAAGATAAGAAAATTAACCGAAAAAGATGGATATGAGAAAACAATTTATCGCTATGGCATCGTTAGTATTGGGTTTTGTGGGGTGCAACACCGCCCCTGAGCCCCTGAAAATCGACAACGCACTTACAGCCGAGGAGATTGCCGAGGCACGCCTCACTCCCGAGGTGATGTGGAAGATGAGTCGCATCGGCTCGCACACCCTCTCGCCCGACGGCACAACCCTGCTCTACACCCTCACACGCTACAATATGGAGGAGAATCGCGGCATCTCGGTTATCGTGAGCCGTGACCTCGCAAGTGGCGAGGAGGTGGAGTTGACCGACCTCTCGGCAACATCGGTATCGCCCGTTTGGAGTACCGATGGAAAGGATATTTGGTTTGCAACAACCCGCAGCGGCGAGATGCAGTTGTGGAAGATGCAGGCTAATGGCTCGCAGCCAAAGCAGATTTCGAACATCGAGGGCGGTATCGAGGGCTTCGGTATCTCGCCTGACGAAAAGCACATCTGCTACACCAAGTTTGTGCACGCCAAGGATGTAAATTCGGCAGATGTTTATGCCGATATGGATAAGTCGAAGGCCCGCATCTACGACGACTTGATGGTGCGCCACTGGGACTATTGGGATAAGGGCGACTACCTCCACATCTTCGTTGCCGATTTGTTGGCAAATGGCGTTGGCGAGGGCATTGACATCATCGGCGAGAAGAGCGCCTGGGATGCTCCGCTTGCACCTTACTTCGACCACGCCGAGATCGCGTGGAGCCCTGATAGCAAGCAACTTGCATACACTTGCAAGCCATTGATGGGCGTCGAGTATGCGGTGTCGACCGACTCGGACATCTTCGTCTACGACCTCGAATCGGGCGAGACAAAGAACATCTGTAAGGGCAATGCCGACTTTGCGATGGTGGGCTACGACAAGTACCCTGTTTGGTCGCCAAGTGGTGCAAAGATCGCCTTCTGCTCGCAGGAGCGTCCGGGCAACGAGGCCGACAAGTCGCGCCTCTTCATCTACGATGTTGCTACGGGTGAGGTGCGCTACATCACAGCCGACTTCGACTATAACGCTTCTAACGTGGCGTGGGCTGACGAGGAGACCCTCTACTTCATCGCACCTATCGAGGCTACCCACCAGATTTGTCGTGTGAAGGCCGATGGCAAGAGCGCTGTGGAGGTTATCACCAAGGGTGACCACGACATCAACTCATTCGAGCCCGGCAATGGCCACTGCATCGGCTCGGTGATGACTATCTCGATGGCTCCCGAACTCTTTGAGTTCGACCTCAACGATGGAGCAATGACAAAGATTACCGCCGTAAACGATTTCGTATACGAAAATATAAAGATGGGCGAGGTGCAGAAGCGCTGGGTGAAGACCACCGACGGCAAGCAGATGCTCGTATGGGTAATCCTGCCGCCTGACTTCGACGCATCGAAGAAATACCCTACCCTTCTCTACTGTCAGGGAGGCCCTCAGAGCGTAGTTTCGCAGTTCTGGAGCTACCGTTGGAACTTCCAGCTTATGGCTGCAAAGGGTTACGTTGTAGTGGCACCAAACCGTCGCGGCTTGCCATCGTTCGGACAGGAGTGGCTCGACCAGATTTCGGGCGACTACTCGGGTCAGAACATCAAGGATTACCTCGCCGCTATCGACGACGTAGCGAAGGAGAAGTGGTGCGACAAGGAGCGTTTGGGCTGCGTGGGAGCATCGTATGGCGGCTACTCGACCTTCTACCTTGCAGGTCACCACGAGAAGCGCTTCAAGGCATTTATCGCACACTGCGGTATCTTCAACTTCGAGTCGATGTATGGCGAAACTGAGGAGCTCTTCTTCCTCAACAACGACTACGGAGGCACCTACTGGGATAAGGAGAACAAGACCGCTATGCGCTCATACGCCAACTCGCCACACAAGGCGGTGGATAAGTGGGATACCCCAATCTTGATTATCACAGGCGAGCGCGACTACCGCATCCCATACACACAGTCGCTCCAGGCATTCACTGCAGCGCGTGTACGCGGTATCCCTTCACGCCTGGTATCGTTCGAGAATGAGGCTCACCAGGTCTTCAAACCGCAGAACTCGTTAGTATGGAACCGAGAGTTCTTCGGCTGGTTGGACAAGTACCTCAAATAGTAAACTGTTAAAAAAGAGGGTCGGCAAAAAACCGACCCTTGTTTTTTATCTCTATTTCTCAGGTTGAGTAGCCTCCTTCAACCACTTTAGATTCTCCTCCGACATTTCGTAGATTGAAGCTGTACGATAGACACCGCCCCAAGCCGAAAGGTGGTCGTTGATGCTGCCACGCTTGAACGGAAGTGTGCGATACTTGCTCCAAATTGAAGGGAAGATAGCCTCGCTCTTTGCACCGATTGGGCGCTCGAGTCCGTGCCAGATATTGCGACCCTCGTATGCGAAGCCGTGGGTACCATTGCGCCACATAAGCTCCACAATCTCACGCCACAACGGCTCATTGTCGACCTCTGCAAGCCACAAGTACTCGTTGAGAAGGAGTGCTCCGTACTCATCTACCGCAGCGTGCTCCACGCCTACGATATTTGCACCCGTAGGGCGCGCCTCGAATACGGTGATATCGTCATCCTCGTCGTAGATTGGGTTGTGGATGTAGATCCACGATGCGAAGTACCAAGCCGCCTTACGCGCATAATCCAAATACTTCTTGTCGCCGGTTTGCTCGTACATATACTTTGCAGTGGTGAAGAATGGCTGAATACCCTCCTTGTCGATGCTCGAGCAATCCATCGCACCTCCAAAACAACGGAAGTGGTTGATATCCTTAGTGTAGTAGTAGTCGAATGCCCTCTCGATAACCGGCAAGATGCGCTCATCGCCGGTAGCGTGGTGGTAGCGTGCAAGACCCATCAAGGCAAAGCCCGCACCATCGCCATTGTAGGTTACAACCTCGCAAGTCTCGCCATTCCATACCGAGCCCACAGCACCATCCTCACGAACACCCTTCAGGATGCACTCCACGGTAGGTTTTGCAGCCTCGAGGAACTCCGAGCCATCAATACCGTTCTTCTTGAGCAACTCCGACACACGCGACAACTCGCTGATAGCCCAACCCATATTCGAGGCGTCACGGTTGTTGTGACCACGGTTGCGATTGCTCTTAAAGAGTCCGCTGTCGAAACGACGTGTAGCCATCCAGCTGCGCAACACCTTCAAACCGAAGTCGACATCCAACTCCGAGTTGTTGCGGAAGCCATACTCCATCGAGAGGCGTGCCATCTGGAAGCTCTGACCCGCAAAACCGAGCTCACGGCCATAGCCCTTGACATACTCGCCCGGCTTGAGATTCTTCGACTCCTCAACATCGTTGTGGAACCAGTGGTTCTTATCGGGATTCTTCTCGTAGTACTCCACGGTGTGGCCCTCCTCCGAAAGTCCTGTGCCATAGTAACCTGCACGGAACTTCATATCGTCGAGAATACCCGCATACCAGTAGCCCTTATCGTCCTGACGGCGGCTCCAATCCTGATACTTCTTGTCGAATGCCAACACCTCGTCCACGCTCCACTGAGCATCGATTTGGTGGTTGAGCTTACGCCAAGCAACCGGCAAAACCTCGGCAAAACCATAGTTCTCAATCTTCGGCTTACCGATGAAAGCATTTGCTGTAGCTACAAACTCCTCGCCCGGAGCAAGAGTGATGTAGTTGTCGATGCGAGGCGAGAACTTCATCTTGTCCGAGTAGCAGAGCGGCGCCTCGGTGATAGGCCAATAGATGATGTGGCGGATAGAGTTATCCTCCAAGCGCTCCATCGAGCACGAGCTCACGTACGAGAGGGTATCGCGGTCTGAAGCGTAGAGCGCAAAGACTTTGTCTTTGTTCTCCGAGATTGTACACGAAGGAATCGAGCCTCTGTCGTAGGCAAACACCCACGGCTCACCCTCGAACTCCAAGCCCTGAGGGAATGGGATAAAACCCTTGCTGTCACCATAGCTCTGTGGGAGCTGGAGGTTCTCGCCAAAGGCGTTACCGTTGTAGTTGATACCCGGAAAGAGGTAGGTTGCAGCCTCAAAGCGTGGCTCGGCAGCCAACATAACCTTGATGGTTACCGCCTCGTCGGTTGTGTTTTTGACCTTTACGCCAATCTCCCACTCGTTGCCCTTGCGCGAAGGGGTAACCTCGGCTGTAACGCCCTCAATAGCAGGAATTGTCGAAGCGTAGAATACTACATTGTCGCGACACGATGCAACGAGTGCCAAAATCGCCACCACGACCAGAGTTTTAAGCAAGTTTTTCATATCGTTTTATTTGATTGTTTTCTTTCGGCAAAGATAGAGTTTTTTTGTCTTTTTTGAAAATTTCACCTCATAATGAGCTCGATGCCTGATTTTCGAGGGTCTATTCATTGAAGAAAACAGCGCATTCGTTGAAATTATTTTTATATAAAATATAACTGCCATATTTTTGCGGTCGATTTTTAATTGGATAACTATGAAGAGATTCTACTTTGTAGCGGCGATTGCAGCCCTAATGACCCTCGGCGGATGCTCAAAGAGCGAGCAGAGGGGCGAGGTTGTGACCACTGCTCAAACCAAACTCTCGATCGGTCTGCCCGTAGAGATCACTCGTACGGCAGTCGACAGCGAGGGTAGAGCCTCGTGGGTAGAGGGTGACACCTTTGCCTTGTGGGCCGAGAACAAAGAGGGCGTTCGCAAGATGGACGGCGCGAAGTTCTCGTTGATCTATTTTTGGCATTCGTACCAGTCGGCAGTCTTTACCGCCGAGACCGAGCAGCTCGAGGAGGGTGAGTACACCTACTACGCTGTAGCTCCAAAGCCTGCGAACTATGCCGACAACAAAGCAACCTACACCATCCCTGCCCACCAGCAGGGCGATGTTTTTAATGGTGGGTACGACATCATGGTCGCTACACCTGTCGAGGCGGGCGCTTTAGCAACCGACAAAATCAATGATTTTGTTTTCGACTTCCACCACAAGATGCACACCTTGAAGGTGAACATCGCAAAGAACGATTTGGGAGCCGATGTGGGCAAGCTCACCTTCACCTTCCCTAACGAGGTGACAGGCGATGTGGCTGTGGATATCACCAACGCAGAGGCTGCAACAACCCTCTCGAATGGTTCGAAGCAGCTCGTCATCAACTGCGCAAACGGTGCAAACGAGGGCGACGATGTTTGGGGTGTAATCATTCCACAAAACATCTCGGGCGACGTTAAGTTGGTCGCTACGGGTGTCGATGGTCGAGTATCTCTCGAGAAGACCTTCACCCTCAACAAGGAGTGTCTTGCAGGTCACATCACACCGCTCGCATTGAGCATTCCGAAGGTGCGCCCTACGCTCCGATTCTCGATTGGCACAAACAACCTCGGCGAGGATATCGAGAAGTTGACCATCACCGACAACAATGGTCAGAACTTCGTCTTCAACGCCAATGCACAGAATCAGTACGACTACGTGGCTGACAACCTCGCTATAATCGAGCAGTACAAGGGTAAGACCTTCAACGCAACATTCGAGAGCAAGAGCGCTATCGTGAGCTCGACCTTCACAATGCCTTCGAACTTGGATGGCGATGTGAATGTAATCCCGGCCTTGAATGTTCCATACCTCCTCGAGGAGGACTTCTCGTGCATCCACACTGCAGCATCAAACGGCGGAGACGACAGCAAGGACGCGGATGACCGTAGTCAGACGGGTACTTCGCTTGATAACTATATGGACCACAAGGGTTGGAATGCTGCACGCTATATGTTGGGCGTAGGCACTTGCCCACGTATTAACGTGCGTTATCAGGTGGTAAAGATCTATCTAGTCTTCGCATCTGCACACCACGGACGTCTCGATACTCCTACCTTGAGCAACCTTAAGGATGGTGCATCGGTAAAACTTCGCGTTCAGTTCGATGCCGGAGGTGTTGAGTACAATGGCGACTTCAACGGCCAGGAGATTATGAGCATCGGAGTGGCTTCGCACACCAATACCGCCAACCCTATCGATGGTATTCCAACGGGTACCGAGAGCTTTAGCTTCTCAAGTATGGGACCGGTAGAGTACTCAACCACACTCAACGACTTCGGTACTACCTGGGCAGCGTTTAATATGGAGTCGAAGTACTCGAAGAGCAGCTTCGGTGAGACATATCCTACCTACACAGCCGAGATGCAGGGTATGACCAAGGGCTCTCGTATCTGCTTCTATCCGTTCACATCGATGACGTACGACGGTGTCAACAACAACGAGTGCGCCATCTACATCGATAACATCAAAGTTTCAATCGCTAAATAAGACCACAAGAGATGAAAAAGATACTTTTTGCAATAGCACTTGCGGTCGTAGCGACTGCGTGCCAGACAAATGACGGCGATAAGACGTTGGAGGTGGGTTCGATTGCCATCAATGCTGCAACTCGCAGCGAGGTAGCTACCTCGTCGGAGGGTCGTTTCTACCTCACTGACGCTCCTGCCGTGGAGGATTTACGTGTTGAAATCGTGGGTAACGACTATGCCAAGTCGTGGGAGACATTGAGCGCATTCAACGCTGAGTGCGCCGAGGGTCTCACCTTCATCGCAGCGCCCTACACCATCACACTCTCACACGGTGAGATGGGTGCCGAGGGTTGGGCAAAGCCCTATTTCAAGGGTTGGGCAAGCGTGGAGGTGCCGATGTATGGCCTCACCGCCGAGGCTAACATCGAGGTTACGCTCCAGAACTCGATTATCGCAATCGAGGCGACAGACGAGTTCAAGGGCTACTTCCCACAGCACTCTTTCAAGGTGAAGAGCTTCGCTTGGGATGCCGAGAAGAGCGAGTCGCTCTACCTCAATGCGGGCGAGGTGACCGTAACCTGCGAGGCGACAAGCCAGGTGGGTAAGTCTTCGACCTTCGAGACCACCGTGACCCTCAAGCCTACAACACGTCACACCGTAATCTTCGACCTCTCGACCGCAGGCAATGCCAAGGTCAACGTAACCTTCGACGGTGAGATTGTCGAGGTAACAGAGGAGGAGTTCGAGTTGAACGAAAACGCATAATTTGGAATAATAAGAAAAACGATAAAGATATGAAAATCACAAAATTTACACTTATTGCTCTCTTTGCAGCCCTTATGATGGCGGGCTGTGAGCCTGACATTATCGGAGGTAACGGAGGTAACGGAGGCACTACAGACGAGACTTCAACCACAGGTTTACTCTCGATTGCACAGCTCTCGGTAGAGTGCCGCACCGACGAGAAGGATCCCGACACTGGTGTTGACCCAAGAGCTGCTGCAACACGCTCTTCGGTAGATGTAAACAGCTTCGACTGCTCGATTATCAATGAGACAGGCGAGGTGGTATACACCTTCAAGTTTGGCGAGCGCCCAACCGACGCTATCGAGCTCATGGCCGGCGACTACATCTTCAAGATTCAGTCGGGCGAGATTGAGGGCGCTGCGTGGGATGCCCCAGTATATGGCACTACCAAGGCTTTCAAGATTGTGCGTGACGAGACCACTACCCTCTCGGAGGTGGTTTGTACATTGATGCAGATCAAGGTTTCGATCACCTACGCTCCCGATTTGTTGGAGCGCCTCGGTGAGGAGACCACTACAACCGCTATCATCGGCGAGAACAGCTTGACCTACACCCTCGGCGAGAGCCGTGACGGCTACTTCCTCGCTCCACAGCTTAACAACACCATCATTCTCAGCATCAAGGGTACCTATGCTGCCGATAAGGTGACATTCAAGAATGTGGAGATGAACAAGGAGGTCAAGAATGTGAAGGTTGGCCAGCACAGCAAGATTCACTTCTACATCGAGCACGCCAACGAGGGTAACATCAAGGTTAACGTAACCCTCCGCGACTGGGTGACCGACGAGATTATCCCCTGCAATGTTGCGGACCTCGTGACCGAGGAGGAGTGGACCGAAGGTGGCAACGAGGGCGGTGATGAGCCTGGTACAAGCGTAGGTGCTCCGGATATCATCTGGGCAGGTTACGACTTCACTAAGCGCTACCCTATCACCGGCGACTTGACCGTAGATTTGGAGATTGTAGCCGAGGAGGGTATCAAGGAGTTGTTGTGCGAGATTAAGTCGGAGGTGCTCACTCCTAGCGAGTTGGCAGCTGTAGGCTTGTGCAACATCTTGAACTTGTGCTACCCTAAGCAGTCGTACGATTCGACAAACCCTGGCACCTTCATCGATGTTGAGCAGCCATTGCGCGACCTCAACTTCGCTGTTGCCGAGGATGTCTTGAATCAGAAGAAGGTGAATCTCTCAATCACTATGTTCTTGGGCGTATTGCAGGGCGTGAGTGGTACTTCGTTGAAGAATCACGACTTCGTTCTCAGCGTCACCGACAACAAGGGTGTAACCACCGTTAAGACTTTGATGCTTCAAACCGGAAACTAACAGACGATGAAACGAATACTCAATATATTGGCGTGTGCGGCTCTCTTGGCTTTGTCTTCGTGCTTGAACGATGGCAATACCAACAACAGCACCAACACCCCTTCTGATGAGAAGGGAGTGGTGATGTTGAACATCGCAACACGCACAGAGGAAGGCACGGTAGGTCGTGATTATGTGCTCTGCATCTACAAGAATGAAGAGGCAAAGTCGACCCTCGTGCGCAAGTACGACTCCTCGAAAGAGGAGATGCAGAAGCCTGAATATATCTGGCTTTTGGAGGGCAACTACACCGCAAAGGTGGAGAGCGGCAAGGTAGTAAACGCTTCGTTCAATGCGGAGGAGAACTACTACTATGGCGAGGCGAACTTCAACATCGTAGCGGGTCAGACTGCAAATGTCGACGTCGTAGCTGTGATGCAGAATATCCCCGTAGAGGTTGTTTTCGACCAGACCATCGTAGATGGTTGCCGCAGCGGCTACAACGTGGAGGTGAAGGCTTCGAACAACGTGAAGCTCACCTACACCGAGAGCAAGAAGGGTTACTTCATTATGCCTGAGGGCGTGACAACCCTCGAGTGGGCCTTTGTCGGCACCTACGTCTACAGCAATGGCGACGAGGTGAAGATCAACAAGACGGGCACCATCGAGAATGTCGAGCCAAAGAGGGGCTACAAGCTCTCGTTCAAGTACTCGAAGGATGCTTCGGGTAACTTGGGCGACATCGTAATCATAGTGGATGAGTCGACCGAGGAGCGTGACGACCACGTATCGTTCAACCCAGACCCTGAGATAAGAGGCGTGGGATTCGATTGGAACACCCCTTACAAATACGCAACAGGCGAGCGTAAGTACATCGCAACTTCGTTGGAGCCATTCTGCGGCGTGCTCTTGACAGCCGATGGCAGAACATTCGACCCTGTAAACAGCGCTGTAGCCGGTGTTGCACTCGACGGTTTGAACACCACACAGCTCTACATCACCCTCTCGGAGGAGTTCTTCAACGCCCTTCCTGGTGGTGCACAGAGCATCGAGATGTGCGTAACCGACATCAGTGGCGGTGAGGCGCGCAAATCGTTGCCATACAACTTGCAGGGTGTAAACGCCTATAGTAACGACCTTACAAACCTTTGGTTGGGTACAGGTTCGCTCACAGCAACCGTATATGGTACCCCTTCGAAGGTGGAGATTACAATGCGTGAGGGCAATGGTGAGTGGAAGCACTACACTGCATCGGCAAATGGCTCGGAGACCTACGCAGCAACAGTTGACGGTTTGGTAACCAACCACACCTACGAGTACAACCTCATCATCGATGGTAATAGCGTCGGCACAAGCCGCAAGTTTACCACCGAGGATGGCGCACAGATTCCGAATGGCGGTTTGGAGGATTGGACTACAAGTGGAAAGGTTATTATCCCTTACCACACAATGGTAAATCCGTATTGGTGTACCGGAAACTGGGGTACGGCAATGCTCAGCAAGAATATCACACAGAGCAGTGACGATGTACGCCCAGGTACAACCGGTACCAAATCGGCCTATATGGATTCGGAGTATATCGTTATGAAGTTCGCAGCCGGAAACCTCTATGTCGGATCGTGGGGTGGTATGCAGGGCACAAATGCTACCGTCTATTTCGGTCAGCCATTCGAGTTCAACGCCAAGCCTAAGGCTATCCGCTTCTGGGCTAAGTTCAACTGCGGAACCATTGACTATGCGGATGGTGGCGTAGGTAAGAAGGGCGATCCCGACCTCTGCAAGATCTTCTGCTGTATGACAACCGATGTGCACACAGTGATTAGTGCCGACGCTAACGGTACAACCTTCTCGCCAAGCGATGCCAACATCAAGAGTGGCGACGCTCGCTACAAGAAGGTTCTCTACTCGGCATATATGGAGACTACACAGTCGCAGACCGAGTGGAAGCAGTTCGAGATTCCGTTCACATTCTACGGCTCTGACCCTAACCAGGTGCCAACACACCTCATCTTGACCTACACCTGCTCGGGTTATGGCGACTTCTTCGATGGTTCGACCGATTCGTGGATGTATGTTGATGATATTGAACTTGTTTACTAAACCGACGCAAGCAACCCAATTAAGATGAATAGATTTTTCAAAATAACAGTGATACTCCTCTTTGCTCTGCCTTGCCTGGCAGTGGCAAAGGGTGAGGTTGCGACCTCGGCAGAGCAGCGCGACTCGGTATCGGTGGCGACACAGAGTCGTCCACACTACACCCAGAGTGAGCGCCGTCAAAATCGCGGTATTGCGAATATCCGCACCGAGTTCGTACCTAAGGGACAGTGGGTATTCGGAGGCTCAATCTCCTACTCTACCCACACCAACGACAACTATAACTTCCTCATCATCGAGGATATCCAGTCGACAGGTTACCAGTTCAAGGTTACCCCGTTGTTGGGCTACGCCTACTCGCGTAACTCGTTGATTGGTGTGCGCTTCGGCTACTCGCGCGGTTTCACCGAGTTGGACAACGCTTCACTCTCGATTACATCGCTCGATAACGCCTTCTACTACTCGTTGAAGCACGCCTACAACGTGGAGGCCTTGTGGCGCAAGTATATCCCACTCGGACGTGGCAACAAGCGCTTTGCACTCTTTGCGGAGGTAGGCTTGGCGATGGGTGGCTCGCAGTCGAAGTTGGCTTCAGGCCCATCAAATGCCCTCAGCGGAACCTACGCTACAAGCTTCGACGTGGCGCTCGGTGTGAATCCGGGAATCTCGGCATTCCTCACCAACAATATGGCTATCGAGGTGAACATCGGTGTGCTCGGTCTCAACTACTCGAACACACGCCAGATTAGCAACCAGGTGGTTACAGGCTCGGTGTCGTCGTCGCAAATGAACTTCAAAGTAAACATCTTCTCCATTGGATTAGGTGCATCGTTTTACCTCTAAACCCGCGCAGATATGATGAAGAAGACATTTTTACTTTTGGCAGCGCTCCTCGTAGTGAGCGTATCGCAGGTGGCAGAGGCACAGAGCATCCTCTTTGGTGTACAGCGTGACACCACAAAGATTAGCCGAGACAAGGGTGGCGTTATGAAGGTTAACCGTATCAACCGAGGCATCGATAGAAACGTATTCGCCTACAAGGGTGAGTGGATGGCCGGTATTGCAGCGTCGTATGGTACATTGTCGACCGACGATGCCAACCTCGCACTCGTGGTTGACAACCTCAACCTCGGAGGCTCGATTATCAGCGTGAAGCCATACGTCGGCTACTTCTACCGCAACAACCTCTCGATAGGTTTGCGCTTCGGATATAGCCGCACTATGGGTCACTTCGACAATGCAAATATCAACCTCGGCAACTTTATCAACGGCATTGAGTTCAGCACCGAGGGTATTGCCGTAGACTACTTGAGCAACGCCTACTCGTTCGCTCTCTTCCACCGTGCATATGTGCCACTCGACAGACGAGGTCGCTTTGGTGTATTTGGCGAGTTGGAGTTGGCAGCCGAGCACGGTCGCTCGAACTTCGGATTTATGTACAACGACGAGTGGAGTCGCTCCATCTCGGACACCTTCAAGGCGAGCTTCAACTTCAACCCCGGTGTTGCAGCCTACGTGTTCCCGAATGTCTGCGCCACAGTGTCGTTTGGCTTGGGAGGTTTGCAGTATAACTACATCAAGCAGTACGATGGCGAGATGAATCCTACGGGAGGAACTCGCAGCTTCTCGAAGTTGCGCTACCGCCTCAACATCACACAGATCAACATCGGTGTAACCGTACACCTTTGGAGCAAGAAGAATGAACAAAATTTGAGATTACAGTAATGAAAAGAAGAATTATAACAACACTCTTTGCGGCTTTGGCACTCTTCTCGTGCATCGAAAACGACCTGCCATCGCCAGTAGTTGATCTCTATATCGCTTCGCTCGATGTTGAGGGCACCGACGGTGACATCATTCTCGACCGCTCGACCTACACAGCTACGATTCCTCTTGCCGAGGATACCAACATCGAGGCTGTGCAGTTCAAGACCATCACCTATGGTAGCGACGTAGTTACAAACGTGGCCTTCACACCAATCGAGTCGCGTATTCGCGTGTCGAAGGATCTTAATAATCGCGTAGTGAATATGGCGGCACCTGAGTATATTACGCTCAGCTACTTCCAGACCTACGAGTGGAAAATCGTGGCTACACAGACCATCAATCGCATCTGGCGTGTAGATGGTCAGATTGGTGCCACCGAGTGGGACGTAGAGGGTCGCCGTGCCATTGTACGACGTCGTGAGGACTACCCTATCGACAACGTACAGAGTGTGGATGTACGCTTTGGCCCGCAGTCGGCATACGAGTTCCCAAGTGTAGCGGAGATGCCTACAAACTTCGACAACGAGGAGCTCTCACGCACCGTGACTGTGGTTGCGCACAACAACCCTACAATTTGGAAGTTGATTGTTGTGCCAACAAAGCCTTCGCTCACCTTCTCACACGTAGCAGCAGGTGCGAATGTCATCTGGATCAAGGCTACCGACATCGAGGGCTCGAAGATCGAGTTCGTATATCGCAAGAAGGGCGAAGCGGAGTGGAGCAAGGTCGATGAGGCGTGGTACGCAACCGACAACAACCCTTACAACCGCTTCGAGCAGGGCTTCATCAAGGCTGCTGTGCGCGGTTTGGAGCCTGGTTGCGAGTATGAGGTGTCGGGCTACACCGACGGTAAGCTTTCGGAGGAGGAGCCTCGACTTGTCACTACAGCACCGCTCTATCAGATGCCTAACTCGCAGTTGGAGGAGTGGGGTAAGTTCACCAACGACCAAAACGAGTTGCTCAAGGGCGTAGCGGGCCCTTGTTGGTACCCATTCGCCTCGACATCGGATATGTTCTGGGCAACAGGTAACCCTGGTGGTACCTCGCTCGGTGAGAAGTACAACCTCACCTACCCTCTCTATAAGAGCGTAAACCCTGAGAATGTACCAGCCGATTCGACTGGCGAGATAAGCGCATATATGGGATCGCAGAACGTCTTGGGTATGAAGTTCGCAGCCGGAAACCTCTTCGTGGGTAACTATGGCGAGACTCTCGGAACAAATGCTACCGTATACTTCGGTCGCCCAATCGATAAGAATGTGAAGCCTGTGGCTGTACGCTTCAAGACCAAGTACAAGCGTGGCGGCATCAACTTCATCAACAGCAAGGGCGCAAGCAATGGAGCCGAGTACCTCGTAGGTAGCAAGCAGATTAAGGTTACGGGCGGACAACCTGACCTTGCGAAGGTATTCTTCTGCTTGACCGACTGGTCGGAGCCTCACTGCGTATATAGCGCCGACGAGACCACATTCTTCGACCCTCGCACCGCAAGTGGCATCTACGGTTTGGGTTACTTCGACAGCGACAGCAACCCTGAGATGGTTGTAGATCGCACCGAGGAGTGGCACACCATCACCCTCCCTATCGAGTATAGCGACCCTGAGGTTGTTCCGACCTACTTGGTGATGACCTTCACTTGCTCGGGCTATGGCGACTACTTCACCGGAAGTAGCGAGTCGTGGATGTATGTTGACGATATCGAGTTGTTGTACGACCTCGACGAGAATAACCTTCCAAAATAGAGCCGGCTATAAGCTTTTAGCCATTGGCTTTTTTAGAGACGAGAGACTATTGTTTCTCGTCTTTTTTTTATAACTTTGTACCAAATAACGTCTGTATGAAACGAGCTATAACAATTGTAATGATTTGTGCTGCATCGGTTGCAGTAGGATACTTTTTAGGTTACGGAATAGGAAAAATATTAAAGACTATGCAGAAAGATATCGAATACCCGGAGACAGCGCGTGAAGGCGTTGTGGACAACTACCACGGAGTGGAAATTGCCGACCCGTATCGTTGGTTGGAGGATGATATGTCGGAGCGCACAGCCGAGTGGGTGAAGGCGCAGAATGAGGTGACTTTTTCATACCTCAACTCGCTCCCACAGCGTGAGGCTATACGTGAGCGCCTGACCGAGTTGTGGAACTACCCTTCGCAGAGTGCACCTGCAAAGCGTGGCGAGTGGTACTACATCTCACGCAATAGCGGACTTCAGAACCAGAGTGTTCTCTACCGCAAGCGCAACCTCACCGACACCGAGGAGGAGGTCTTCTTCGACCCTAATACCCTCTCGGAGGATGGTACCGTAGCGTTGCACGCAGGCTCATTCACCAAGGATGGAAAGTATTTTGCCTATGCCCTCGCTTCGGCAGGCTCGGACTGGGTCGAGATTAAGGTTTTGGATACCGAGACTATGCAGCCGCTCGACGACCACATCAAGTGGGTGAAGTTCTCGGGTGCTTCGTGGACTCGTGATGGTCGCGGTTTCTACTACAGCGCCTACGATGCTCCAAAGGAGGGTGACGCCCTATATTCGGCTCAAAATACCAACCAGAAGGTCTACTTCCACCTTCTCGGCACCAAGCAGGAGGAGGATATCCTCATCTTCGAGGATAAGGAGAATCCACTCCACTACCACCACGGTGGCGAGAGCGAGGATGGCAAGTGGCAGTTCATCACATCGTCGGCCGGAACTTCGGGCACACAGCTCCTCTACAAGCGCACTTCTGAGAGCCAGTGGCAGATTCTCTTCAAGGGCTTCGACTACGACTATATGGTGCTCGACTGCCTCGATGATGAGGTGTTGGTGATGACCAACGAGGAGGCTCCAAACTATCGTCTCGTGGGCATCAACCTCGAGACAGGCGAGAAGTACGACGTTATTGCGGAGGGCGAGTCGTTGCTCGAGGCTGTAGGAATGGCGGGCAAATACCTCTTTGCAGAGTACCTCATCGACGCACAGAATAAGATTTTCCAGCACGACCGCAAGGGTAACCTCATCCGCGAGGTAGAGTTGCCAATCATCGGCTCGGTGGGCGGTTTCGACGGTGAGCGCGAGGATACCGAGGTCTACTACGCTGTAGCCAACTACACATCGCCAAGCACCATCTACCGCTACGATATCGAGAGTGGCGAGAGCGTGCTGTACCACCGCTCGGAGGTGAAATTCGACTGCGAGAACTACGAGACAAAGCAGATATTCTTCGAGAGCAAGGATGGCACCCGCGTGCCGATGTTCGTATCGCACAAGAAGGGTTTAAAACTCGACGGCAACAACCCTTGTTATCTCTACGGTTATGGAGGTTTCCAAATCAACCTCACACCATCGTTCTCGACCACAGCTGCTATGTTTATGGAGCAGGGCGGAGTCTACTGCGTAGTGAACCTTCGTGGTGGCTCGGAGTATGGCGAGGAGTGGCACAAGGGCGGTATGTTGGAGAACAAACAGAACGTCTTCGACGACTTTATCGCAGCTGCCGAGTATCTCATAAAGGAGGGCTACACATCGAGCAAGAAGCTCGCCATTGCGGGTGGCTCGAATGGTGGTCTGCTCGTGGGTGCTTGTATGACGCAACGCCCTGAGCTATATGCTGTTGCATTGCCTGCAGTGGGTGTATTGGATATGTTGCGCTACCACCGCTTCACCATCGGTCACGGTTGGGTTGTGGAGTATGGCTCATCGGCAAATAAAGAGCAGTTCGACTACCTCATAAAGTACTCGCCACTGCACAACTTGCGCGAGGGTGTGGAGTACCCTGCAACACTCGTAACTACGGGTGACCACGACGATAGAGTTGTGCCGGCGCACTCGTTTAAGTTTGCAGCCGAGTTGCAGTACTGCCACAAGGGCGACAACCCGGTGCTTATCCGCATCGACACAAATGCAGGCCACGGCGCAGGCAAACCAACCTCAAAGCGCATCGAAGAGACTGCCGACATCTTCGCATTTATCTTCGAGAATACAAATTCGGAGTATAAGAGATAACGGATAACGGAAAACTAAAAACTAAAAACAGTATTCCCAGGAGGGAAAATCGGAGGCGATTGAGGAAATTTTGTGCGTTACGCAGTGGCAGAAAGCGCAGCATAGTTGGCCTATGTGAGCACTTATGACGCAAGTAAGGTGCAAAATTTACCAATCGGAACGATTTACATAGCAAAATAATATGGAGGCATTAGAACTACGCAGCAAGAGGGTTTTTGAGTTCCTCGATGCTCATAACATACAATACGAGGTCTATTTTCACCCCGAGTCGCCTACGATAGAGATTGCCAAGCAGTATTGGCACGATGATGGGTCGGTGCACTGCAAAAACCTCTTTTTCCGCAACCACAAGGGCAACCGCCACTACCTGG
>JAZLCQ010000013.1:0-67661 GCA_045614285.1 Alistipes sp. | reverse complement strand
CGTATTCCTGTAGGTTATGACATGGTCTTCATTTTGTATTCTGACACATTCCAAGGTCAGACAGATGCTACGCGTCAAATTATTACATTGAGACCTGACACTCTCAAAATGTTGCAAAAAACCTTCCGTGATGAGATTCTTGCTCTTCTTACAGAGCGAGCTCCGAAGGTGATTGAAGAGACTAAACATGAAGCGGAACAGATTAACGATCAATTTCCTCATTTGCGAGGATACTTTGAGGAAAACACAATTGGCATTAGCTCCAAAGCAGATGTAATCAAAGATGCCCAAACGAGATTTATCCGAGACCAACGAGAGATATTGTGTAAATCAACGGAGAGTTTAACCGATGCTGATTTTGAAAGATCGATGAATTTGGCTGGAAGAGCTTTAACTGAATATATTTTGTTCCGACAAAAGACCATAGATCGTCTAAAAGGTATTGATAAGAAAGATTTAGAAGCTACTATTCACAATATAATAGTTCCCCAGAGGACTGTATTACGTGATGGCGACTTTAGTCAAGATGTCTACAAAAACAACTCGTGGATACTCGATGATAAGTTTATGACTTATACAACCGTTCTTAGTGAAATGGAGATGACAGATCTCATAAAAGAATTAACGAAGGACGAGAATGTAGAAAGAAATGATGATCGACCAGATATTGCTGTTATTTTCTCCAATGATCCAAACACATCAGATAAATTTGATGTAGTTATAATTGAGTTGAAGCGCAAGGGGTTGAAGTCGGAAGATAACATAAGAGTTGAAGCACAGCTCGAAAAACGAGCCCGCGATTTGTTTGCTATATATGCCAATAAGATACAATCGCTATGGCTATATGGTGTTGTGGAGCTTGACAATGATTATAAGGCTCTCTTGTCAACAGCAGGGTATCAACCTATGTATTCAAAAGGAAATATATTTGTACATACTGGAGATATAACGGTTGATTGGGAGTCAAGAACAAAAATTCCTGCAGTTAGGTATATTTTAGACTTTGATGCATTAGTAAATGATGCTGATGCTCGAAATAAAACATTCTTGAATCTAATTAAAAGCAAATTTTAGCCCTAAACCTTGCATAATGATGAATATTGTATTTGATATAGTAATTTCAATAATTGTCGGCGCAGGATCAGGCTATGCCGCAGTGCGTTTTATAGGTAAAAAATGGGTAGATCATTTATTTGCCAAAAGCCTAAAAGAGCATCAAGCGGAACTTGATAGAGCAACAAACGAATTGAAAGAAAAATTAAAAGTTGAATATGGGGATCTACTTCCTAAACGAACTGAAGCTATTCAAATTATAAGCCAATCTGTTATAAAACTCCAGGATCTTTTAAAACGATCTGATATCAATAGGGTTGCATCATGTCATGAAGAATTAGAATATAACTCTGACTACATTGATTCTGTGACCAAGATCTCTAAGCAACTAATTGCTCATATAACCACTTTTGATATACTATTTTCAAAAAAGGATTCTTTACTTCTAAATGGTATAAAAGAATCATTGGTATTATACGATGAAAAACATATTTATTATGAGAATAGTATTACTGCAGAGAATTGCTTTGACCCCGAATTTCAGCCTTCTGCGTTCTGGGATGACAATAAATCAATTTTACTTAACCTTGAGTCTTCAGGCAAATTACAGGCGTTAATTTCTCGATTTAGAGATTTGAACAAGGCAAATATATTATAACAAGGAAACATTTTTTTCGAAAAATCGTATAATAATATATGGATATTAAATTAAAAGTAGATATTAGCGATAGCAGAATGTCTGATGGATTGCTGGCAGCAATGAATGCAATCAATCAGATAAACGAGTGCACCGATAGTGATATCAAGCTCGACTTCTCGGATGTTAGATTTGTCACTCCGTTGTATGTGCTACCTCTTGTCGTACTTCTCAATGGAAGCGATAAAAATATCACTATCTCTAACGCTGGCGAATATCTACAGACCATCGGATTTGCGAAGGGTATATATCCCGACAAAATGCGTAAGAGTGAGTTCCTTGCGGTGATGGAGAAATACTCCCGCAAGACTTACATCCCGATTGTTAGTTTTCCTGCGTCAAAGGATAGTGACGATGAGAAGGATGTTATATTGTCAACGGTAGAATCAATAATTGTGCGCCAGTTGGGTATTGAGTCGAATGTTGCTACGGGCTTAAAATATATGCTTGGCGAGTCTATTGACAATATTATCCAACATGCAAACTCGGAACGAGGATACATCTTCGCTCAATCATATCCTCATAAGGGATACCTTGATATTTGCATTGCAGATAGTGGCATAACTCTGCTTGGTAGTTATAAGACTCTACCAGATAATGAGATTGAGAGCGACCTTGAGGCTATCCAAGCTGCGAACAGAGGTATATCGACCAAGAATCTCCCGAATGCCGAGAATCGTGGATATGGTATCATTACCTCAAAGAAGATGCTTATTGATGGTCTTGGAGGCAGTTTTATAATGATGTCGGGCAATGCAATGCACCTCTACAACTCGGAGAATAGAAAGTTTGTAGAAACACCATCAAATATTAGGTGGAACGGCACAATAATCGCACTTCGAGTACCGTATATAAATAAAAATTTTCAGTATATTAACTACATTGAGTAAAAATTACTATCTTTGCAGTATGAAAACGAATATCGACATAACGACAATATTAAGTGCAGATCTTAAATCGAGATATGCAGTGAATGATTTGCTCCTATATATCCAAAATACAGGGAGCGAGTCTGTGGTTGTGGATTTCGCAGTTGTTAAATTCGCAACAAGAAGTTTTGTTGACGAATACTTTAATGTTATAATGAAGAATCAATCTTCAATCAAGATTGAGACCATTAACATCCCAGAGGACATCCAGGTTATCTTTGATGTTGTGCAGCGTACTCAACACAAAGAAAAGGATGTTAAACTCGACGCGACAGTGGTTAAGTGTAAGACTTTTGCTGATGTCCAGAGAGTTTTTGGCACACTGTTATTGTAGAAAATTGGATATATAAGATAGGGTTGCGAAGTTAGACACGATTTAGACAAAAAATCGAAACCTATAGCAAACCATGTCCGCAGATTATTCGTTCTACGCCACTCTGTGCGGGTTTATGCCACCCCCTGAGGGGGTACGAAACGAGAATCGAAAGGTTCTCGTTTTTTTTGTTGCAAATAGCGATGAGCAGTGCTCATTACGATAATAGCAGTAGTCGGCAATGTGTGTAAACCCACAGCTACTACTGCTATTATCATATCTGCTCACGCAGATTGCCACTATTTGCATAAAACCGATTTGCCCTCAGCGGACTCGAATTAATGGAGGGTTACCTCAGTCGTGTATCTCCGCACCGCCACAAGTGGCGACTGCGGCACTCCCTCGGTGACGGCTTTCAGCCGTTCGAGCCCACTCAGGGAGCGAGAACCCTGGAAGGGAGGGTTACCTCGGTTGTGCCGATACTGCCCTTAGAGTGGCTACTCTAAGAGGAAGCTCGGGATGATGGGCTCGAGTCGTGGTTTGTGGAAGGAGAGTCGAGGCATAGGGAAGTTGTCGAATGGGTCGCGGACTACCGTCAACCCCAACGCCTCGAAGGCATCGCAATACTCCTCCTTCAGCCGCTCGCTCCTATCGACATCCCTGCTGAATGATGTCGGGTCGGGGAATTCGCTCTTCGCCAGCTTGCAGTAGAGGTCCCACATATCGCGTAGGCTCAGCTCATTACTTCCGTAAGGCTTGCGATGGTCTATATATGTCTTCACTACCGTTCGCACAGAGCGGTCCCACATGAGGAAGGATTTAACCTCATCGTTCATGCCCGCATCCTTCATTGCCCTGAGAGCCTCCCTCACCTCGGGAATAAGCTGCGCTGTAACATTTCGCGGGTTATATATCTCGGGAATGTAGCGCTCCCTCGCTATCTCCTTGAAGGACTCGCTCGGGTGCAGTAGCGCCTTCTTGATGGTGGCGTAGAGCTCCATCAATACCTCCTTACGGGTCACCTCCTTTCCCATCATACACATCGTGGTGTAGTAGTCCCACTTGTCGTGGAAATACTCGCGCTTGACCTTGAACTTGCGGCAATCCTTCAGTCGTAGGCAGAGCTTGTTGTAGTAGCCTGTCAGGAACTCAATCTTATCGAGATGCTTCAGCAGAAAGCGTCTGCTCGAGTACTTGATAAAGTAGAGCGTAGGCGCAACATAGCTGTGCTCAAGCCAATCGCGCTCCAATTGGTGGAGCAAAATCTGCGCCCACTCGTCGTCAATAAGGTTGTAGGCGACATACCTGTACTCCGAGTCGAGGAGGGTCAGGATGACGCGTTTCTGCTCGCTCATTGTGAGGTGCTCGAAGCGTCGCTCCAACTCATATGCCCTATCCTCATCGGGCTCGCGCTTAAACTCCGCCAAGAGGCTCTTGAGGCTCTTGTTACCGCCCTCAAGGCGTGTTTTGCGCTTGTGTACATAGCTTCTTACCGCGCGGAGTGCCCACTCGTCAGTGGTTCCGTAGGTGTACGAACTGACCGATTCGTCTTCGCTCCAAAAGGTGTTGTGGAGCGCACAGATCTCCTCGTAGCTCAGTTGGTCTATCTGCCAATATATATCATCGAGCGACCACGGCGGTACGGGCTTCTCCAGCTGCCGTATAATCTGTTTTTTCATTCTGTCCATTGTGTTCTAAATTTAGTTCGGTGGTGCAAAAAAAGAGGGTAGCCCGCTAAAGGACGACCCTCTCTTATGTGAAGTGGAGGTTTGTTACTTGGTGCCGAAGATGCGGTCACCAGCGTCGCCCAAGCCTGGTAAGATGTAGTTCTTATCGTTGAGTCCCTCGTCGAGTGCAGCGATGTAGATGTCGACATCGGGGTGGTGCTCCTCTACGGCCTTCACGCCCTGAGGCGATGCCACAAGGCACATCAAGCGAATCGACTTGTAGCCATCCTCCTTCAAGCGACGAATGGCGTCGCAAGCACTACCTCCCGTAGCCAACATCGGGTCGGTCACGATTACCAAGCGCTCCTTGTTTGCGGGCATCTTGTAGTAGTAGAATACCGGTTGGCAGGTCTCCTCGTCGCGGTACATGCCGATATGGCCTACGCGTGCCGAAGGGATGAGTGTGGTCAAGCCGTCGACCATACCGAGTCCTGCGCGAAGGATTGGTGCGATGACAACCTTCTTGCCCGCAAGGGTTGGGGCCTGCATCTTCATCAGCGGAGTCTCAATCTCCTCGTGGGTCAACGGAAAGTCACGTGTAACCTCGTAGCCCATAAACATCGAAATCTCGCGCAAGAGCTCGCGGAACTTCATTGTCGAGGTCTCCTTGTTACGCATTATGCTGAGCTTGTGCTGCACCAGCGGATGGTCAATTATGTGTAGTGCCATAGTCGGAAAATAGTTTTGTGATTCTAACTGCAAATATAGCATTAAAAATGCAGAATTCAAAATGCAAAATGCAGAATGCAGAATTAAGAATTTTAAAATTCTTAAAGGGCTATCGCGGGTCAGCTTTTCAGCGTACCAACTAAAGCGTATCATCCGTATCGATACGGATGATACGCTTTGGGCGGGAGTGGTTACTTACTCTCGCGCCAATCCTCAGGGGTGATAACCACATCGTATAGATGCACCGAATTGGCATCGTTGTAGCGGAAGACTATATCGTAGCCCTGATCTAAGCAGTTCGTAACGAATGGATCTGGCGTAGCCGTCAATTCGTTGAGTATAGAGGTTTTCGATGCAGCAGCATCTGCCTCCAACGAACCTACCGGTATGTCACACTCATAGACATCCTTTATTTTATAGGTGTAGATAATTTGTCGCTCCTCCTTGGTAAGGCTGGTCAAAATGGTCGCACCATAGTCTATAGGGCACTGCTTACTCTGAACATCCACAATAAGTTGAATCGACGTCTCTCCCTTTGGCATATCTCCCTTATTAAAGGATATGTAATAGTAGGCTCCTACCACCGTTGCCATAACATAGATAGCGAGGAGTATCTTCTCGAGCAACTTCCACTTGCGTGTTGCAAGAGGAATTACAGCTTTAACACTCTCTGAATTCGAAAGGTAGATAAAACATCCTGAGCAACATAAGAGAGAGATGATAGTAAACATCAAATATGCGCTATCGCTGCATATCACAAAGTATACAAACATAGCTAACGCATCTACCAATATCATAGAGAGATATGTCTTGGCGAGAGCCACGGCGTTGCTGCTGTGGCGATAGAATGCCACAATGGTCAATATCGCCACTAATACGAGTGGCACAAGTCTCATTGCCCCCAAGAGTGACAACGTTGGGCCAAATGAGAATATACCCGAAGAGATGGTGTGAAGAACGTAAGCCACGGTTCCAACACCCAATCCCAGCCAAAGAAATGCGACTAGCAAGCCTTTCTTTTTAACGATGTAGTGCGCTGTTGCACCGAATAATCCTCCAATAAGAAATGACGACAGCCAACCTTCAGAGTCATAGACTCCTCTTTCACCAATCTCCTCTTGCTGTGCTCGTTGTCGTGCCTGAGAGGCTACAGCCTCCTCGTCGACTTCGTACTTCTCACACTCATCCTCGAACGTAGGCTTTGCCCCTGTCAACTCGCATACGATGCCCTGCTGAATATCGAACTTACGATTCTTGCAGCACTTACATACCTGAATTTTCTCGTCTAGCGTCTTCATATATTAAGGGTTTAAAAGTTAGTCGCAGTTACGCTATAGCAAAGTTAGGAAATTATTTGCACAAAAACAACACCTCCATCCGCACTCTTTCGGCACATCTTTTGTGCGGGAAGTGAGCGTACGAATCACAATCAACAACTCTACACTATGAAAAGTATCAAAGGAACACGCACCGAGCAGAACTTGCTCAAGGCCTTTGCGGGTGAGTCGCAAGCCCGTAATCGCTACATATTCTTCGCTAAGCGTGCCCGCAAGGAGGGTTACGAGCAGATTGCAGCCCTCTTCGATGAGACGGCGGCGCAGGAGCAGGAGCACGCCGAACTCTTCTTCAAGCTCCTCGAGGGTGGCAAGGCGACCATCAACGAAGCCACCTATCCCGCAGGACGTATAGGCTCTACAGCTGAGAATCTTCTCGCAGCAGCCGAGGGCGAACGCGAAGAGTGGGACACACTCTACCCTACCTTCGCTATCGTAGCCGAGGAGGAGGGCTTCCCCGAGGTGGCTAAGAGCTTTCGACTCATCTCGACGGTCGAGGTCGAGCACGAGAATCGCTACCTTAAGTTCCTCTCACGCCTTACCGATGGCAACTTCTTCCGTCGTGATGGCGAGGTGTGGTGGCAGTGTCGCAACTGCGGCTTTGTCTGCCGTGGCAAGGAGGCTCCACTCCTCTGCCCTACTTGTCACCATCCACAAGCCTACTTCGAACCGAGAAAGGAGAACCTATAACAAGAGAAGAGTCTGCCCGCTATGGACAGACTCTCTTATATAATATATAGGTTTAAGGCCTATTTCGACTTGAGAATCAACTCGTTATAGACGAGCTCACCCTCAGCCGTGATACCCTCTATCTTGACGCGGTAGTCGGATGCGACATCGGCACTCCAGAACGACATCGAAGCGTCGCCGAGGGAGTTGGTCTGCACCTTAGGGAACCACGCAATAGTGGTACGATTATCGCGCTTATTGCGGTCATTCTGCACCGAGTAGTCGGGAGCGTAGAACTCCACAGGCTTCGAGTAGCCCGGTACGACAACCTCGGCCATAGAGTTAATCAAGAACTTCTCACGAGCGTTGATATCACGCACGTGGAGGATGATAGCACCCGTTTCGGAGCCCATACCTGCCGCCATAGACTCGAACTTATCGAGGTACGAGACGCTGAGCACATCGCTCATCGGATAGGCATCGATTGCGCTCATATCCATCTGTACGCCATTGACATAGACCGCAGGCATAAGGTCGTGCTTGTCGTCCATATCGACCTCCACCGTACCGAGATTCTGCTCACCAGTGCCATCGTCGTCAGAGACGCTACTATTCTCATCCCTGACAGGCGAGTTGATGTTCTTCGAGCGCACGTAGACATTCGTGCCGTCGATATCGAGCTGACGGAAGCGCTGCAACGCATCGAAGACCGAGACGAAGCGAGTCATATCGCCACTGATGGTGTTGAAGTCGTTGAGCGACGACGAGTAGTCGTAGGTCTGCACGCGGCGAGCCACAATCTCCACCGCCTCGATGTCGACAACAGGCATACCTCCATCCTCGAAGTAGTTCTGCTTCGAACGCATCATATACTCCTCGGTGAGTGATGGACCCGTCTTCTTGTGGAATACGCTACGCGGAATGGTTGGTGCGAGTGGGTAGACATAAGGGTCGACCTTGATACGCACACGAGCACTGCTACCCTCGCGGTTGAGCGCCTGGATGATATATACGGTAGTATCAGGCGCGTCTACACCCGTGATTAAGAAGCGATTCGAGCTGTTGAGCGGATGGACACCGAGGTACTCCTTGCGGTTACGGAAAATCATCACACTCGGATTCTTAATCTTGCCCAAGCTGCCGTGCACCTTACCCGTAATGCTCTGCTCACTCTCGAATGGGTGGTAGATGAGAGGCTTCTTGCCTACGAGGATATCGCTCATATTGTAGCGACGCCATCCGTGTGTCAGCATCACGAGGTCGAGCTGCTCATTGCGCTGAGCATCCTCCGCCTCGAAGTAGTAGGTCGGATTCTCGATCGTGCCCTTCAAATCGGAGCTGAGGAGCATATACGAGAAGATATTGTCGCTATTGGCATCCTCCTTGAGGAGTGTTGCATCGGTCACCGAAACCACGAAGTTACCCTTCACGGCATTGCCCGCGCTGTTCTTGACTGCGAAGTCGAGCTGCACCTTCTCACGTGGCGAGAACGAAGTGGCACTTGGCTTAATCTCGGCCGAAGCTACCTTACCGCGCACGAAGAAGAGACGCTGAGCCACCACCTTACGAGTAGCACGGTGTACCAACGACACCTGCGCCACACCACTGCGCAACTTATCGGTCGGGATACGCAAAGGATGCGAGAGGTCCTCAACCACGAAGTTGACGATACCACGCGACTGCACCACCGCAACAAGCTGATTGCGAGGCACATCCGAGGTGTTATAGATGTGGAGTACGACACGGTTATCGGCCTCGTGCTCAAGGCTCAACGCACAACCCGAAGCGAGTGCTGAAGGGAGCGTAAACGAGCGCGTAACACCCTCCTTGGTGGTGAGAGTAGCGATGTATGTCTCACCAGTCTTCGCCTCGAGGTGGAACTTACCCATACCGTTGTGCAGGGAGCTTATGGTGCAGACCTCAGCACCTGTCTGGGTTTGGATGACACCCTCGACATCGACGTGACGACCATCTACGCCCACAGCGCTGAAGGCAATCAACTGCTTCACACCAGCGATGAGGTTACCACCCTCAGGCATAAACTTAACCGAGAAGTCATCCTCGAAGGTCGGCAGCTGCATCTTACGGTCGAGCTTACGACCGTTGGCGTTGATGTTCATACGGATGCAGTCGGTCATATTCTTGCTTGGGCGGAATGTGAATCGGAAGAAACCGTTAGGGTCGGTCTTGGTCATATGGCGTGTAGTACGACCATCGATGCAGAGCGAGTACTCGACCATATTGTCGGGCACAGGAGCGTAGAGGCTGTTGGTCACCTCAACCGAAGCCACCACCTTGCCCGTACCGTCGAACTCGTAGGTCACCTTCGTATGTACTGCATCGTCGATGTAGTTACCAATCTCGATTTGCTTCGAGAAGAGCAGCGCCTCATCGAAGTTGGTCTGCCACTTCGAGTATGCACGCAGGGTGTACTTACCCGCAGTGATTCGCGCCGAGATAGGCATAGCGTTGTAGAAGCGACCCTCCTCACCAATCAATCTCATACGCGACACCACCGTTCCCGTAGCATCGACCAGCTCCACATAGATAAACTTGGTGTCGGTCGTGCGGTTGAAGTAGATGGTGTTCACGAGGAAGGCACTGAAGTAGATGGTGTCGCCCGCACTATAGAAGGGCTTATCGGTCACCAGATAGAGCTTCTCCTGCACACCTCCCGTAGCGTAGTAGTTAATGAAGCTGCTTGTCACAACATCCGCAAACTTGGGTTGTGACTGGTTAGCAAGCGCAAGTGACTGAGCCGATACCGAGATCATCGAGGCCATCGCCACCACAAATGACAACATTACACGTAGTCTGTTCATATCTTGTTCTATTTTATTATCTCACCTCTCCATACGCCTCGATTGCCGCAGTTGTCGGTCACCTCCAACCTCACCGAATGGCGCACAATGCCCTTCTTGAGTGGACGGTCGAAACGATGGGTTAACTCGCCTCGTACGGGCTGAAGGTCGAGCGTTCGCCACTCGCCATCAATCGTCAGGCGATAGCTCCTGATGCCCGAGAAGTTGTCTCTCACTACAAACTTCATCTCCGAGGCATCCCTCATATCGTCACCGCTCTTGAAGCGTGGTGTAATCGTAGGCGGAATCGTATCTGCCACAACCACCAGGTTGCCTCCACGCTGCAACGAGACCTCGACACTATCCTCGCGGAACTTACCACCGAGGCTTCCTGCCCAGCCTCCTGCTCCTACTGCAGCCACTGCGACGTGCTTGCGCAACTCGGTCGGAATCGACGCTGCGATAGTCACCTTCACAGCCTTATTCAAGGCGCTATCCTCCGCAAATATACGATAAAATTGTGAAAGTACAACAATAGTTGTATCTTTTAACGCTATAGCCCTCTGCGGTTGGAGGCAACAATGCTCCGCCTCATAGAGTGCATTGTTCGGCACAACAGCCGTGAAGCCCTCGCCACGAATAACCGTAGGCTCGACGCCACCGACCACGACAACATCCCCTTCGTGGGTAGGTAGCAAGAGCTGACGAGGAGCTGTGCCATAGGCTCGAAAACGTAGTCTCGAGACGTTTGAGCACTCATCTTCCACCTCGACGCAGATATCTCTCTGTTCGCCCTCTCCGAGCATAAGGAGGCACTCCTCCGAAGCCTTTCGATAGAGATAGGCAGGAGCCTGAGCACGCTTTGCGAGCGATATTACCTCACACTTTGCCTTGCGCTGCAACGGATAGAACGACACCGCACTGCAGTAGCGATTATCCGAGAAGGATAGGCGTTCCATACGGTAGTCGAGACACTCCTCGCCGTCGATGGCCATCCTCACACTATAGAGTCCGAAACGATTTGTCGAGTTGTTGCGACTATCCGTCGCCTCGAGCACGAAGTGACCTCTACCCCACACCTTCACGCTATCCGAGAGGGTGTACTCATCGCCACAAAGCTGAGCCGTGTGCGACGATACAATGCGGCTCTTCACCCTGCCCGCCAGTGTATCAAGCAACACGTAGTGCAGCTTCAGAATCTTTGGCGCAATGGTGTCACAAGGTGAGACGGCACCCATCTTGATGGGGCTGAGGCTCTGCCCGCTCTTCAAGTCGCGAAGCTCGAAGTGGAGGTGAGGGCCAAACGACGAGCCGCTATTGCCCGAATAGGCTATCGTGTCTCCCGCCTTCACGGGAAACATCTCGGCTGCGGGATAGTAATTTTTGCTATTTACGCGGTGAGTGTATCGGTCGTTGAGCACATACTCAGCCATATCCTTACGCAGTTGCGAGAGGTGGGCATAGACCGACATAGTACCCTTCTTGGGGTGATTGACATAGAGAGCCAGGCCGAAGCCTCGAGGAGCAAGTGCAATGCGCGAAACGTAGCCATTGGCTACCGCCACAACTGCCTTACCCTCAACATTATCGGTGCGGATATCGACACCCGTATGGAAGCGACGTGAGCGTATCTCGCCATACGAAGCGGAGTAGCTTCCCTTGACATCGAGCAGAGGAAACAGATACTCCTGCGCCGATACAGAGAACGACACAATCAACGCGACGACAACACTAAAAATAGATCTCTTCATCCACACACTTCACAATCTTCGATGCGCACTCCATCGCCTCGCCCAGGTCATAACCGCGTGAGGCAGCAAAACGGATAAGTTTTGTCTTGGCATCGTATGGTGATGAGAACTTCAGCGTACGCAACTTACGACGCATAATATCCTCCAATCTCTCCTTCATATCGGTGGCCTCAATCATCGGTGCCACCACCGCCTCGATAATATCGCTCGAGATACCCTTGGCACGTAGCGATAGCTTTATCTTGTAGGTACCCCAGCCACTCAGGTTGAGCTTATCACGAACAAATGCCTCGGCATAGCGGGCATCGTCTATAAATCTGTCTGCCTGGAGCTTAGCGAGCACCTTGCGAGCCTCAGCCTCAGCCACACCCCAACGCTTCATCAGTCGCAGAGCATCACCCGAGGAGTGCTCCGACCTCGCACACATTCGCATCAGCGACTGCAGTGCCTGCTGCGGGCTCTTATCCCTCTTTACGCGTGCTACCTTCTGCTCCATACCATTCTCGGTTTAAGGTTGGCATCCTCAATCAGCTCGGTCTTGCAAAAACCCTTTTCACGCAACATCGAGCAGGTCGCTTCGCCCGCCTTCTCGTATATCTCAAACCACAACGAACCCTCCTCACGCAACATCTTCTGTGCGTTTATGGCCGTTGCGACATAGAATCGCAAGATATCATCATCGGGGACAAAGAGCGCTGTATGTGGCTCAAAATCGGTCACATTCTTGCGCATATCCACGATATCGCTCTGCGGAATATATGGGGGATTCGAGACGATGACGTCGAACTCACCCAGGTGGCTCAAATCACCCAAAGCATCCGCCTCGACAAACTCCACATCAACACCCAGTCGCTCACCATTTCGCCTCGCTATAGCCAACGCCTCAGGTGAAATGTCGATAGCGACAACCTTCGCATCCTTGACCAGCTTAGCCAACGAAACAGCTATCGCACCACTACCCGTACCGATGTCGAGGATTCTTGCTCCGCGCTTGGTCGTCTCGGCAATACGATAGACCAACTCCTCGGTCTCGGGGCGTGGAATAAGCACCCCCTCAGCCACCTCAAAGACGAAGTCGCAGAACTCTGCCGTACCCAGCACATACTGCACAGGACGACCACTCTGCAGCTCGTCGAGCAGGCTCTCAAGCCCATCTATCGCACACTCATCGTCGTAGTGGGCAACGAGTTGCGAGAAGCTGTAGTGCAACCTATCGCAGACCACCATACGCGCAATGGACTCTGCCTCGTGCTCGCCATACAACGACACGATGGCTGACTTTATTGCGTGGATAGCCTGACGGATAGTCATATAAATAGATAGTATTTTAGGGAAAAGGTTAAATCTACTGCATAGATAATTCGGCGAGGGCAATCGCCAAGACCGACTCGACAACAACCGCAGCACGCAGAACAATACAAGCGTCGTGACGACCCTTAATCACCAGCGGAGCAACCTCACCCAACGCCTTGTTGTAGGTCATCTGCTCACGCGCAATGCTCGGTGTAGGCTTAATAGCCGCACGCACCACCAACTCGTTACCGTTGGTGATACCGCCATTGATACCGCCCTCGTTGTTTGTGGCGGTGTGACCCTCGCCATCGACGAAGCAGTCGTTACGCTGTGAGCCACGGAGTCGCACACCCTCAAAGCCACTACCAAACTCTACGCCCTTAACCGCAGGGACTGAGAAGAGAAGGTGAGCTATAATGCTCTCTGCCGAGTCGAAGAATGGCTCACCCAAGCCCACTCCTACGCCCTTGGCGCGGCACTCTACCACTCCACCTACAGAGTCGCAGTCGGCAACTGCCGAGGCGATAATATCGGCAAATTCCGCCTCATTGCGTGAGCCGCCAATCTCCACTATGGTTGTCTTATAAGCGACGTCTTCGACAATCTTCTTAGCTACAACACCTGCCGCAACAAGCAACACAGTCATACGACCCGAGAACTGACCGCTACCACGCAGGTCAACCTCCGAGCCATACTTGGCACGAGCCGTAAAATCGATGTGCGAAGGGCGATTATGGCTCTCGAACTGCGAATAGTCCGACGAGCGAGTATCACCATTTTGGAAGGTGATCTCGATAGCTTCGCCCGTAGTGTGGCCATCCACAACACCCGCACGGAGGGTCGGAATATCTGCTTCGTGACGAGCCGTAGTACCCTTAGCCGAGGCTCTGCGACGCGATAAATCGGCCTCAAAATCCTCTACCGAGAGGGCTATACCCTGCGGCACACCCTCGATGCGCACACCTATTTCCGGAGTATGCGATGCACCCCAGATAGATATCTTAAACTTCGAGCCAAACGAATTATGCCACATACACTACTCCTTTCTCAACGACTCCAACACGCCGAAGAAGTCAGGGAAGCTCTTCGCTACACACTCGGCATTACGGATGAGCAACTCGCCATCAGAGCGCAAAGCCGACACTGCCAACGACATAGCGATACGGTGGTCGTGGTGGCTCTCAACCTCTGCCGAGCGAATATTTCCGCCCTTGATATACATAGCATCACCCTCGAGGCGCACCTCGATACCGAGTTTCTTATACTCCTCAGCGATGGTCTCGGCACGATTCGACTCCTTATGCTCAAGGCGATGAGTGCCATAGATCACGCTCTCGCCCTCAGCCGCAGCAGCCAATGCCGCCAATGCAGGGAAGAGGTCAGGACACTGCGTAGCATTGAACTCGAATGCTACCAAATCGCGACTCTCCACGGTAATCGAGTTAGGCTCGCTGGTAACCGACGCTCCGGCACGAACAAGCGCATCGCAGATAGCGACATCTGCCTGTTTGGAGAGCATCGAGACATTTGTCAAGGTTATCTCACCCGCGATAGCACCTGCGACAAGCAACATCGCAGCAGCGCTCCAGTCGCCCTCGATTACGAGGTCGGCAGCCTCATACTTCTGGTCACCCTCGACGAAGAACTCCTCGTAGTCGTTATGTTGGATATTGACGCCAAACTTCGACGCCAAGTCTATTGTCATATCGAGATAGGGCTTCGAGACAGCATTTGCCACAGCGATAGTCGTATCCTCCTTCGCCAATGGCAGAGCCATCAACAAGCCCGTCAAGAACTGCGACGACACCGAGCCGTCGACATCAATCTCACCGCCTCGCATAGGGCCACACACCTCCACAGGCAGACGACCTCCACCATCACGCACCTCGACACCGAGTTTGCGCAACGGCTCAATCATCATATTCATCGGACGATAGATAAGTGTACCCTCACCCTGAATGGTGATAGGCACGTCGCAGAGCGATGCTATAGGGGTGAACATTCGTGTTGCCAAACCCGACTCGCCGACATTCAGCGTATTGCTCTTTGGCGCAAGGCCTCCACGCACCTTAACAGTACGCTCATCGAGGCGCTCTACCTCGGCACCGAGTGTTTCGATAACTCGAATAGCCGAGAGGGTATCATCACAGAAATCGAGATTGCGCAAGATGGTCTCGCCATCGGCAAGCAGAGCTGCTGCCAAGGCTCGTTGCGCGTAACTTTTAGAGCAGGGCGGTGTCACCACACCTGCGATTTGCCCTCGGGGGACGGAAGTATCCATAAAAAATTCAGAATTAAGAATTCAAAGTGCAAAATTTTGTTTTTCGTCGTTTCACCACTCACATCCAAGATCGGAGATGATTAGATTATTTTTGTGCGATGCAAGGCAGCGAAAGCGGAGCATACTTTGGCGTATGTGAGCATTTTGCTATCCGCCGACTCGTGCAAAAAGAACTAATCAGAACGATTTTTACTCCTCGAGCAGCTCGAACTTGTGGTTTTTCTTCAGCTCGAAGTTCTTACCGAGATATACTCGTCGAACCATCTCGTCATTAGCAAGCTCCTCGGCAGTACCCGTTTTGAGGATTTTACCCTCATAGAGGAGGTAGGTGCGGTCGGTGATAGCGAGCGTCTCGTCGACATTGTGGTCGGTGATGATAACGCCGATATTCTTATTCTTGAGTGTCGCTACGATACTCTGAATATCTTCAACAGCGATAGGGTCCACACCCGCAAACGGCTCGTCAAGAAGCACGAATGAAGGGTTGATGGCGATAGCTCGCGCAATCTCTGTACGACGACGCTCACCTCCTGAGAGTTGGTTACCATAGCTCTTGCGCACCTTCTGCAAGCGGAACTCCTCGATGAGGGCCTCGGTACGCTCACGCTGGTACTCCTTCGTGTAGTTGGTCATCTCGAGCACCGAGCGGATATTATCCTCGACGCTCAAGTGACGGAATACGGAAGCCTCCTGTGCAAGGTAGCTCACACCCAACTGAGCACGCTTATAAACGGGGAGCTTGGTCAGTTCATCGACATGGCCATCGTCGTGCTCGAGGAAGATGCGACCCTCGTTTGGTTTGATCAGTCCTACAATCATATAGAACGAGGTTGTCTTACCCGCTCCGTTAGGGCCAAGCAAGCCGACAATTTCGCCCTGCTGCACATCGATAGAGACGTGGTCTACAACTGTTCGTGACTTATATTTTTTGACAAGGTCGTTAGTGTAAAGCCTCATACAACAAAAATTTTTCTAATAAATTTCACACAAAGTTAGGATTTTTTCCGAAATATTTTTTATCTTTGATTGGAAATTTGGTTAAAAAGTAAATTTTAGAGCAGAATTTAGTATGTCACAGGCTTTGACAGACAGAAATTTACTACGCGAAAAACTGAAAGAGTACTTCGGTTTCACATCATTCAAAGGGAATCAGGAGGAGGTAATCCTCAACTTGCTCTCGGGGCGCGATACATTTGTATTGATGCCTACGGGTGGTGGTAAGTCGTTGTGCTATCAGTTGCCGGCCTTGATGATGGACGGCGTAGCAATCATCATCTCGCCGCTTATTGCCCTGATGAAGAATCAGGTCGATGCGATGCGCACATTCTCCGACAACTCCGGAATTGCCCACTTCCTCAACTCATCGTTGAGCCGTGCCGCTGTACAGCAGGTGCGAGACGAGGTTATGGCGGGCAAGACCAAACTTCTCTACTTTGCACCGGAGTCGCTCACCAAGGAGGATAACATCGCCTTCTTGCGCAAGATCAAAATTTCGTTCTACGCCATCGACGAGGCGCACTGTATCTCGGAGTGGGGTCACGACTTCCGCCCTGAGTACCGTCGTATTCGTCCTATCATCAACGACATTGGTCAGGCACCACTCATCACCCTCACTGCAACCGCTACGCCAAAGGTGCAGATGGATATCCAGAA
This sequence comes from Alistipes sp., assembly GCA_045614285.1. GTDB lineage: Bacteria > Bacteroidota > Bacteroidia > Bacteroidales > Rikenellaceae > Alistipes. The sequence continues at coordinate 50,491 of JAZLCQ010000013.1, read as the reverse complement.
GAACCTGGGTATGAGCGACGCCGTAGTATTCAAGTCATCGTTTAACCGACCAAATCTCTTCTACGAGCTAAGACCAAAGAACAACGATACCGATCGCGAAATCATTCGATACATCAAGCAGAACGAGGGCAAGAGCGGAATCATCTACTGCCTCTCACGTAAGAAGGTTGAGGAGCTGGCCGAGTTGTTAGTAGCAAATAACATAAAGGCACGCGCATATCACGCAGGTATGGACGCGCAGACACGCGCAGACAACCAGGATGCATTCCTTATGGAGGGCGTCGATGTGATCGTAGCAACCATCGCCTTCGGTATGGGTATCGACAAACCGGATGTTCGATTCGTAATCCACTACGACATTCCGAAGTCACTCGAGGGCTACTACCAGGAGACGGGTCGTGCAGGTCGTGACGGCGGCGAGGGACACTGTCTTACCTTCTATAATTATAAGGATATTCAGAAGCTCGAGAAGTTTATGCAGGGTAAGCCTGTTGCGGAGCAAGAGATTGGAAAGTTGCTCCTTCTCGAGACCGAGTCATACGCCGAGAGCGCAATGTGTCGTCGCAAGACTCTCCTCCACTACTTTGGCGAGGAGTACCACGAGGATGGTTGTGGTGCGTGCGACAACTGCTGCAACCCACGTCCACAGGTCGACGCAACACAAGACCTTGTCAAGGCATTGCAGGCTCTGCGCGCCATTGGCGATAAGTTCAAGATGGAGCACCTCGTATCGTTGCTCGTGGGCAAGACCACCGCAGCAATCAAGAGCTTCGGACACGCCAAGTTGGAGTGGTTCGGCATCGGCAAGAGCAAGGGCGACCGCCACTGGTCAGCCGTTGTGCGTCAGGGACTTATAATGGGACTCATCGATAAGAATATCGAGAACTACGGGCTCATTTCAATCAACGCCAAGGGCGAGGAGTATCTCGCTAAACCTACGAAGGTTATGGTGGCTCAGGACCGCGACTACGACGAGGAGGAGCGCGCAGCAGAGGCATCAGTTCCAAAGGGTGGCGGCGTAGCCGACGAGCAGCTCTTCTCGATGCTGAAGGACTTGCGTCGCAAGGTGGCTCAGAAGCACGATTTGCCTCCGTTTGTCATCTTCCAGGATCCTTCGTTGCAGGATATGGCTATCCAGTACCCTATCACCATTGAGGAGATGCAGAACATCTCGGGTGTAGGTGTCGGCAAGGCGAATAAGTTTGGTAAGGAGTTTATCGAACTGATCAAGGTATATGTCGAGGAGAACGACATTATCCGCCCTCAGGATATGGTGGTGAAGTCGGTGGCAAACAAGGCGGGCAACAAGATTTTCATCATTCAGTCTATCGACCGTCAGATGGATTTCGAGGATATCGCACGCGCTAAGAGTCTCACCTTCGACGAGTTATTGACCGAGATTGAGGCTATCGTAAATTCGGGTACAAAGTTGAATATTCAGTACTACCTCTCGAAGTATATGGACGAGGATAAGATTGACGATATCTACCTCTACTTCAAGGAGGATGCCGAGAGCGACTCACTCAGCGAGGCCATCGAGGAGCTCGGTGACGAGTATAGCGAAGAGGAGATTCGACTCGTACGCATCAAGTTCTTATGCGAGGTAGGTAACTAAACAACTGAACATAGTAGTAAAAAGGGCGATTTTTATCGCTCTTTTTGCATATAAATGCACATATTCAATTATATGCAGATAATTTATACCTATTTAATAAAATAATTACAAAATAACTCTTGTTATTATAGATTTTTTACTACATTTGCGCATCTTTTTGGAAGATGTAAGAATTCGCAAATTTACCAAATAAATATGAATAGAAATTCAATTAATATAGTTTTCGCACAACCTGAGCACGCTGAGTACGCGGAGCAGATATGCCAGCTCATCTATGAGTCGGCCCTACAGCGTGGTACTGGTATCGCTCGCCGTTCGCCTGAGTACATCGCTTCGAAGATTACGGGCGGCAAGGCAGTGGTTGCACTCGCAGGCGACAAGCTCGTCGGCTTCAGCTACATCGAGTGCTGGGGTCACGGCGACTATGTTGCTACATCGGGACTCATCGTAGACCCCGAGTATCGCCACCTCGGTTTGGCGGGCGAGATTAAGAAGCGTACCTTCGAGTTGGCACGCTTGCGCTTCCCATTCGCGAAGTTGTTCAGTATCACAACCTCGCTTCCGGTTATGAAGTTGAACACACGCCTCGGCTACAAGCCTGTGACATTCTCGGAGCTCACTCAGGATGACGAGTTCTGGCAGGGTTGCGAGGGTTGCTGCAACTACGATATCCTCAAGCGCAACAATCGTCGTATGTGCCTCTGCACAGGTATGCTCTACGACCCAAAGACTCCGCTCGTGAAGCAGTCGTGGTGGAGCCCATACGGAATGGCTATCAAGAATGCCTTCAAGAAGATTTTCCATTTGAAATAACAAAAAATAAAATAAAACTATGAGCAAGAAAAAGGTTGTTTTAGCATTCAGTGGAGGTTTGGATACCTCTTTCTGTGTGAAGTATCTCTCTGAGGAGTTGGGATACGAGGTTTACACTGCAATCGCCAATACAGGTGGTTTCTCGGATGAGGAGTTGGCATCTATCGAGGAGCGCGCATATCGCCTCGGCTCGAAGCAGCACGCCACACTCGATATCACCGAGGAGTACTACGAGCGTAGCATCAAGTATATGGTCTTCGGAAATGTTTTGCGTAACGGCACCTACCCTATCTCGGTATCGTCGGAGCGTATCTTCCAGGCTATGGCTATTATTCAGTTCGCTAAGGAGGTTGGCGCAGATTGCGTAGCTCACGGCTCGACAGGTGCAGGTAACGACCAGGTTCGTTTCGACCTCACCTTCCAGATTATGGCTCCCGAGATTGAGATTATCACCCCAACACGTGATATGACCTTGACTCGTGAGTACGAGATCAACTACCTCAAGGAGCGTGGTTACGTAGCTGACTTCACAAAGTTGGAGTACTCAATCAACAAGGGCTTGTGGGGCACAAGTGTAGGTGGCAAGGAGACTCTCCACTCGGAGCAGACATTGCCTGAGCACGCATACCCAAGCCAGGTTACAGCCGAGGGCAAGGAGTCGCTTAAGCTCGGTTTCGTAAAGGGTGAGATTTCGACCGTAAACGGTGTGGAGTACGCAAGCAAGGTTGACGCAATCCGCGCTGTGGAGGCTATCGCATCGAAGTATGGTATCGGTCGCGATATGCACATCGGCGATACAATCATCGGCATCAAGGGTCGCGTAGGTTTCGAGGCTGCAGCTCCGATGTTGATTATCAACGCTCACAAGATGCTCGAAAAGCACACCCTCACAAAGTGGCAGATGTATTGGAAGGATCAGGTAGGTACTTGGTACGGTATGTTCCTCCACGAGGCTCAGTACCTCGACCCTGTAATGCGCGACATCGAGGCTATGCTCCTCCACTCGCAGGAGAATGTTACAGGTGTGGTTGAGATTACCCTCCGTCCACTTTCGTACACTCTCGTAGGCGTGGAGTCGTCGTTCGACCTTATGAAGACCGACTTCGGCGAGTATGGCGAGGTGAACAAGGCGTGGAGTGCCGACGATGTTAAGGGCTTTACCAAGATCATGGCAAACCCACTCAAGATCTATTACAACAACCAGAAGAAAAACAACAAGTAGTGATAAAAGTTGGAATTATAGGTGGAGCAGGCTACACCGCGGGTGAGTTGATTCGATTGTTGATCAACCACCCGCAGGTGGTTATTGAGTTTATCCACTCGACAAGTAATGCAGGCAACCTCGTGAGCGATGTTCACGGTGGTTTGTACGGCGAGTGCGACCTCCGTTTCTCGGCAGAGTACGACCTGACAGCGGTAGATGTTCTCTTCCTCTGCTCGGCACACGGAGCAAGCGCAAAGTTTATGGAGGAGAATGAAATTCCTGCCGAGTTGAAGATTGTAGACTTGGCGCAGGATTTCCGCGACGAGCACGACGGATTCGTCTACGGTTTGCCAGAGATGCAGCGCGCAGCTATCTCGACTGCAACGCGCATCGCAAATCCGGGATGCTTCGCAACAGCCATTCAGTTGGCATTGTTGCCACTCGCGAAGGCTCAGCTTTTGAACGACGAGGTACATATCACAGCTATCACAGGCTCGACAGGTGCAGGCGTGAAGCCATCGGCTACAACCCACTTCTCGTGGCGTAGCGACAACATCTCGACCTACAAGGCGTTCGAGCATCAGCACCTCCTCGAAATTGGTCGCAACATCCGCAACCTCCAGCCATCGTTCGACAAGGCGTTGAACTTTGTCCCTATGCGTGGCGACTTTGCACGTGGTATCTTGGCATCGGTCTATACCGAGTGTTCGCTCACGGCTGAGGAGGCTGTGGCACTCTACAAGGAGTACTATGCCGACTCGCGCTTCTGCTTCGTAGCCGAGAAGAACATCGACTTGAAGCAGGTGGTAAACACCAACAAGGCGTTGGTCTATGTGGCAAAGTATGGCTCGAAGTTGCACATCGTCTCTGCTATCGACAACCTCTTGAAGGGTGCGTCGGGTCAGGCGGTAGAGAATATGAACTTGATTTGCGGTTTTGACGAGGCCGAGGGATTACACCTCAAGCCAAGCGCATTCTAAAGAGTGGCTAATGGCCAATAAGCTAAAAGCAAAAAATTATGAAGTTATTTGACGTTTATTCATTATACGACATCGAGCCAACTTATGGTAAAGGCAACTATGTCTACACAGAAGATGGTACAGAGTACTTGGACCTCTACGGTGGTCACGCAGTGATTTCGGTGGGACACGCCCACCCTCACTACGTTAAGGCGGTATCGGAGCAGGTTGCCAAGCTCGGTTTCTACTCAAACTCGGTGGAGAACTCCTTGCAGGAGAAGTTTGCCGAGATGTTGGGCAAGGCGAGTGGCTACGAGGACTACTCGTTGTTCCTCTGCAATTCGGGTGCCGAGGCTAACGAGAATGCTATCAAGTTGGCGTCGTTCCACTCAGGCAAGGCGAAGATCTTGGCATTTGGTAAGGCGTTCCACGGTCGCACATCGGGAGCTGTAGCGGCTACCGACAACCCAAAGATTGTGGCACCATTCAACCGCACCGAGAATGTGGAGTTTGTGCCTTTGAACGACATCGAGGCTGTAAAGGCGAAGCTCGCTACGGGCGAATTCTGCGCAGTGCTTATCGAGGGCATTCAGGGAGTGGCTGGTATTCACTGCCCCGAGAACAGCTTCTTGCAGCAGTTGCGCGAGGTGACCTTGGAGTATGGCGTATCGCTCATCCTCGACGAGATTCAGTCGGGCTATGGCCGTACGGGAGACTTCTTTGCTCACCAGCACGCAGGCATCCGTCCCGACATCATCACCTCGGCTAAGGGCATCGCAAACGGCTTCCCTATGGGTGCTGTATTGATTGCTCCGCACTTCGAGGCGAAAAAGGGAATGCTCGGCACAACATTTGGCGGTAACCACCTCGCTTGCGCTGCGGGTATCGCTGTGTTGGAGATCTTCGAGAAGGAGAATCTCGTGGCAAATGCAAAGGAGGTTGGCGCTTACCTCATCGAGGAGTTGAACAAGATTCCGCAGTTGAAGGAGGTGCGTGGTCGCGGTTTGATAATTGGAATGGAGATTGAGGGCTCGGCTTCGGAGATGCGCTTGCAGCTCTTGAAGGAGCACCACATCTTCACCGGTGGCGCAGGCGTTTCGACCGTTCGTCTCTTGCCGGCACTCACCATCACACGCAAAGAGGCAGATAAATTCCTCGAGGCATTCAAGAAATTGTTGAATAAGTAATAGAACACAATATGAAAAAGTTTACTTGTGTAGAGGATATAGGCTACTTGAAGGAGGCTTTGCGCGAGGCCTTGGAGGTTAAGCGTGACCGATTCGCCTACAAGCATTTGGGCGAGAACAAGACCTTGTTGATGATCTTCTTCAACTCCTCGCTCCGTACCCGTCTCTCGACACAGAAGGCAGCTATGAACCTCGGTATGAATGTGATGGTACTCGATGTAAATCAGGGCGCATGGAAGCTCGAGACCGAGCGTGGCGTAGTGATGGATGGCGACAAGGCTGAGCACTTATTGGAGGCTATCCCTGTGATGGGCTCATACTGCGACATCATCGGCGTGCGTTCGTTTGCAGGTTTGAAGGACCGCAAGGAGGACTACGAGGAGCGCGTTATCGAGCAGTTTATCAAGTACTCGGGACGCCCTGTATTCAGTATGGAGGCAGCGACACGCCACCCATTGCAGAGCTTTGCCGACTTGATCACCATCGAGGAGCACAAGCGCACACAGCGTCCGAAGGTAGTTTTGACCTGGGCACCACACCCTAAGGCGTTGCCTCAGGCTGTAGCGAACTCGTTCGCAGAGTGGGTACTCAAGAGCGACTACGAGTTGGTAATCACCCACCCGAAGGGTTACGAGTTGGACGAGAAGTTCACTCGCGGTGCCACTATCGAGTACGACCAGCGCAAGGCGTTCGAGGGGGCGGATTTCATCTACGCAAAGAACTGGTCGGCATATGCGGGCAACAACTACGGAAAGGTATTGTGCGAGGATAATGATTGGACTGTGGATGCCGAGAAGATGGCACTCACCAACAACGCATTCTTTATGCACTGCTTGCCTGTACGCCGTAATATGATTGTAACCGACGAGGTTATCGAGGCTCCGACAAGCCTTGTTATTCCTGAGGCTGCCAATCGTGAGATTTCGGCTCAGGTGGTACTGAAACGAATGTTGGAGGATTTGCAGTAATGGCATTCGACAAGAATATTACAGTCGTAAAGATTGGCGGTAATGTCATCGACAACGAGGCGGCATTAGCACGCTTTGTCAAGGATTTTGCGCAGTTGCCATCACCAAAGGTGTTGATTCACGGTGGCGGAAAGCTCGCTACTCGCTTGGCCGAGAAGTTGGAGATTCCGACCACTATGATTGAGGGTCGTCGCGTAACCGACGCAGCAACACTCGATGTTGTGACAATGGTCTACGCGGGTCTTATCAACAAGCAGGTGGTAGCGAAGTTGCAGGCGGAGGGTTGCAATGCACTCGGCTTTTCGGGCGCTGACGGCAATATGATTCCTGCAGTGAAGCGCAATCCCGAGCCACTCGACTACGGCTTTGTGGGCGATATCGACGCCTCGAAGATTAACACTCAGTTGCTGGGCACACTCCTCGAGAGTGGCGTGACACCCGTATTTTGCGCCATCACCCACGATAGCAATGGCACACTGCTCAACTCAAATGCAGATAGCGTAGCTTCGGCTGTAGCGGTAGCCTCGGCTTCGATTGCTCCGACCGACCTTGTATTCTGCTTCGAGAAGCAGGGCGTTTTGCGCGATGTGGAGGACGACAGCTCGGTAATATCGCTTATCACCAAGGCAGACTACCCTACCTTGCGCAATGAGGGTATCATCTCGAAGGGTATGATTCCGAAGATTGACAACGCCTTCCGCGCAATCGAGAGCGGTGTTGCAAGCGTAACAATCAAGCACTCGGAGTGCGTAGCTAATCCCCAGGCAGGAACAACAATTAAATAGCACAATATTATGACGGCACAAGAGGCAATAGCACTACTTCAAAGACTTATCGCAACGCCATCGCTATCGGGCAATGAGAGCGACACTGCAGATATCCTCGTAGCAGAACTCGCATCGAGAGGTGTTGTCGTGCGCCGTCATCACAATAATGTTTGGGCACTGTCAAAAGGGTTCGATATGCTGAAACCGACCCTTATGCTCAACTCGCACCAAGACACCGTCAAGCCGTCGCAAAACTACACTCGCGACCCATTCGAGCCAACGATTGAGGAGGGTAAGATCTATGGTTTGGGCAGCAATGATGCGGGAGCATCGTTGGTATCACTCGTTGCAACATTCTGCAACAACTACGACACCTCGGCCCTACCCTACAACCTTCTTCTTGCGCTGACTGCCGAGGAGGAGAATATGGGCGAGAAGGGAATGCGAGCATTCTTGCCGCACCTCGATATGGAGGGCATTGTGGTCGATATGGTCTTGGTTGGCGAGCCTACATCGATGCAGCCGGCTATAGGCGAGAGAGGCCTTGTAGTATTGGACTGCACCGCACACGGCAAGAGTGGCCACGCAGCTCGCAATGAGGGCGAAAATGCCCTTTACAAGGCGATGAGCGACATCGAGAAGCTGCGTAACTTCAGCTTCAACAAGATATCCGATGTCTTGGGCGATATCAAGATTACCGTAACTCAGATTTCGGCGGGTACACAGCACAACATCGTGCCCGACGAGTGCCGATTCGTAGTCGACATCCGCACCACCGACGCCTACTCGAATGAGGAGGTTGTGGAGCTTTTGCAGTCGGCTTTGGAGTGTGAGGCCAAGCCTCGTTCGACACGCGTACGCGCATCGGCCATCGAGCCGACACATCCACTTGTCGAGGCGGCTGTGGCAGTTGGTCGCGAGCCATTCATCTCGCCGACAACCTCGGACCGCGCAATTATGCAAGGTCTTCCGGCACTCAAGATGGGCGTAGGTGAGTCATCGCGCTCGCATACGGCAGATGAGTTTGTCCTCACAAGCGAGATTGAGGAGGGAATTGCAATCTACCAGAAACTTTTGGACGAATTAAGTAACAGACTTTAGATATGAAACTTTGGAACAAGGGATTTGAGCCCAACAAGGCAATCGAGGAGTACACCGTTGGTAACGACCGCGTGCTCGACCTTCGCCTTGCACAGTACGACATCGAGGGCTCGATGGCACATATAAAGATGCTCGAGACTATCGGTCTGCTCGAGAAGAGCGAGTTGGAGCAGTTGTTAGCTGCTCTTGCCGAGTTGTTGGAGGAGGCTAAGAAGGGCAACTTCGTAATCGAGGAGGGCGTCGAGGATGTTCACTCACAGGTAGAGCTTATGCTTACACGCAAACTTGGCGACGTGGGCAAAAAGATTCACTCGGGACGCTCACGCAACGATCAGGTTTTAGTCGACTTGAAGCTCTTTATGCGAGATGAGTTGCGCAGAGTTGCACTCCACACCAAGCAGCTCTTCGACCGCCTTATCGCCTTGAGCGAGGAGCATAAGAACACCCTTATGCCTGGTTACACCCACCTTCAAATCGCAATGCCGTCATCGTTCGGATTGTGGTTTGGCGCATACGCCGAGTCGTTGATCGACGACTTGCGATTGGTGGCAGCAGCCTACGACACCGCAAATCAGAATCCACTCGGATCGGCTGCGGGATATGGCTCGTCGTTCCCTCTCAACCGCACAATGACCACCGAGTTGCTCGGCTTCGAAACTCTCCACTACAACGCTGTAGCAGCGCAGATGAGCCGTGGCAAGACCGAGCGCGCAGCAGCCTTCGCTATCGCAGGACTCGCCTCGACAATCGGTCGTTTTGCGATGGATGTATGTCTCTTTATGTGTCAGAACTTCGGCTTCGTGTCGTTCCCTGACAACCTCACTACAGGCTCGAGCATTATGCCTCACAAGAAGAATCCTGATGTATTCGAGATTACACGCGGAAAGTGTAACCGCCTGCAGGCTGTGCCTAACGAGATTGCGCTTATGACCGCAAACCTCCCACTTGGTTACCACCGCGATATGCAGTTGCTGAAGGATGTAATCTTCCCTGCAACAACCGAGATTTGCGACGTGATGGCGATGTGTGACTTTATGTTGCAGAACATCCGCATCAACCAGGGCATCTTGGAGGATAAGAAGTACGACTACCTCTTCACCGTCGAGGATGTGAATCGCATCGTTTTGGAGGGTAAGCCATTCCGCGAGGCGTACCGCGAGGTGGGCATCGCAGTTCAGGAGGGTCGCTACACCCCGACACGCGAGGTGCACCACACCCACGAAGGCAGCATCGGTAACCTCTGCAACGACAAGATTGTCGCGAAGATGGAGGGCGTGATGAAGAGTTTCGAGTAAACTTATACGAACAAACTAAAAAGGAGGTCAATCGACCTCCTTTTCTAATTCACATATACCGTTTTAAAATATTGCTCAAAGAGCTTGCGAGCCTCATCGAGTTGCTCGGCAGTGTTCTCCTTCACACCCTTGAGCTTGTACTCCTGCCCCATCGCCTCGTACTTGTGAACGCCAAGTGTATGATATGGCAGAATCTCTACTCGCTCAACCATCTTGAAGCTACCGAAGTGCTCACCCAAGGCTCTAATATCGGCCTCACGGTCGCTATATCCCGGTACAAGCACATATCGCATCCAGAATGGCTTGCCATTCGCCTCAAGCCACTCCGCAGTACGCAAGGTCTGCTCGTTGCTACGCTCGGTCAGGAGGAGGTGCTGTGCAGCGTTGTGCTCCTTCACATCGAGCAACACCAAGTCCACCAACGAGAACAACTCCTCGACGTGCTCGTTCCATATCGAGCCATTTGTATCGATGCAGACGTGAATACCCTGCTCCTTCAATCGCTTAACGAGCGGAATGAGTGCCTCGGCTTGCACGGTAGGCTCGCCACCGCTGAAGGTAACACCGCCACGCTTGCCGAAGAAGGGTTTCTCGCTCACCACCATATCGACGATATGCTGAAGATCGGTCGCCTTCGACTCGCCCTTGAGATCAATGGTATCGGGATTGGCGCAATAGAGGCAACGGAAGTTACAGCCCTGCAAGAAGACTACCAATCGCAAACCCGGACCGTCGAATGTTCCGAGCGACTCATAGGAGTGTACGTTAATTTTCATAATTTTTTAAGCTTTTAGCTATTGGTCATTGGCCATTAGCATTTTTAATAAAACTGCCCCGAAGGGGTCTCCGAGGCAGTTTCGTTATTTTTATTTATAGAGCAACTCTACAAATGAATTACATACGCTCGTGGAACGAACGAGAGATTACCTCCAACTGGTGCTCACGGCTCAACTTGGTGAAGTTTACTGCGTAACCCGAAACACGGATTGTGAGCTGTGGATACTTCTCTGGATGCTCCATTGCGTCCATCAACATCTCACGGTTGAGAACGTTTACGTTGAGGTGGTGAGCTCCCTTAGTGAAGTAACCATCCATCATTGTAACGAGGTTCTCGATGCGAGTTGGCTCATCAACACCGAGTGACTTAGGAACAATCGAGAAGGTATTCGAGATACCATCCTGCGAGTCACGATAGCGGAGCTTAGCAACTGACGAGAGCGATGCCACTGCACCACACTTATCGCGTCCGTGCATTGGGTTAGCACCCGGAGCGAATGCGATACCCTTCTCACGACCATCAGGAGTAGCACCTGTCTTCTTACCGTACATTACGTTCGAAGTGATGGTCAAGAGCGACAATGTAGGCTGTGCATTCTTGTAGATTGGGTGCTTCTTCAACTCCTCATTGAAGAAGTATACGAGGTCAACGCCGAGGTGGTCAACACGATCGTCGTTGTTACCGAACATTGGGAACTCCTTCTCGATCGAGAACGACTCAGTCAAACCGAGCTCATTGCGCTTAACCGATACCTTACCATACTTGATTGCCGACAACGAGTCGAGAACGATTGACAAACCTGCAACACCGTACGCGAGGTTGATGCGTGGGTTGGTGTCGATGAGAGCCATCTGAGCCTTCTCGTAGTAGTACTTATCGTGCATAAAGTGGATGATATTCATCGCATCGTTGTAGATACGAGCAATCTCAGCCAATACCTTCTTGTAGTTCGAGAGTACCTCCTCGTAGTTGAGTAAGTCACCCATCAATGTAGGGATGCCCTTAATCATCTGAGTACCTGTGATCTCGCAACGACCGCCGTTGATAGCGAGCAACAACGCCTTAGCGAGGTTGCAACGTGCACCGAAGAACTGAATCTGCTTACCGATAGCCTGGTACGATACGCAGCAAGCGATACCGTAGTCGTCGCAGAAACGTACCTCACGCATCAAGTCGTCGTTCTCGTACTGAACCGACGAAGTGTCGATCGAAACCTTTGCGCAGAACTCCTTGAATCCCTCAGGCAACTCTGGGCTCCAGAGTACAGTCATATTTGGCTCTGGCGATGGGCCGAGGTTGTAGAGAGTCTGCAAGAAACGGAACGAAGTCTTGGTAACCTTGGTGCGACCGTCGTTGAAGCGACCACCGATAGCCTCGGTAATCCAAGTTGGGTCACCTGCGAAGATGTCGTTGTACGACTGCATACGGAGGTGGCGAACCATACGCAACTTGATTACGAACTGGTCGATCAACTCCTGAGCGAACTCCTCAGTGATGTTACCCTTGTCGTGGTCGTACTGGATGTATATATCGAGGAACGACGATACGTTACCGAGTGACATAGCAGCACCATCCTGCTCCTTAACAGCAGCGAGGTATGCCATATAAACCCACTGAACAGCCTCCTGAGCGGTTGTTGCAGGACGGCTCAAATCCAAGCCGTACATCTCACCCATTGCCTGAATATCCTTCAACGCCTTGATCTGGTCTGCTACCTCCTCACGAAGACGGATTGTAGCGTCGGTCATAGGCGAAAGGAGCGACTTCATATCCTCCTTCTTAGCCTCGATCAAGCGCTCGATACCATAGAGTGCCAAACGACGGTAGTCACCGATGATACGACCACGAGCGTAGTTATCAGGAAGACCGGTGAGGAAGCCCAACGAACGGAATGTACGAATCTCCTCGGTATAAACATCGAATACACCATCGTTGTGAGTCTTGCGGTAGTGAGTGAAGATATCCTTCACCTTCTCGTCAACATCTACGCCCTGCTCCTTGCAAGCACGAGCAACTACGTTGATACCACCGAAAGGCTTGATTGCACGCTTGAGCAACTCGTCGGTCTGCAAACCTACGATAAGCTCGTTCTCGCGGTCGATGTAACCTGCGCCGTGCGATGTGATTGTAGAAACAGTCTTATTATCGAGTGAGCGAACGCCACCACGTGCACGCTCCTCTTCGAGTGCCTCGAGACACTTATTCCAAACTTTCTGTGTACGCTCCGATGGACCTACCAAGAACGAAGCATCTCCGTAGTACGGAGTGATGTTGGTCTGAACGAAGTCGGCAACATCTATCTTGCTCTGCCACAGACCACCCTTAAACTGCTGATTCATATCCATAATTAACCTAAATTTATTTTCTCTCATTTTTCGGGCGCAAAGATAGTAAAAAAAATCTATTCCTGTACCACTTAGACGCGGATTTCTAGTGTTATAAAATTAACAGCCTTTTCGCGCATTTTCTATCCCATATATCGCAAAAAATCGGGCAAGTTTCCCTGCCCGATTCTCGTTATTTGTAGCTTAGAGCCGATTAATAAACCAACTCGTCGTTTTCGCTTCCGAAGCCCGGAAGAAGAACGCTATCGCCGTAGCCGCCCTCGACAGCCACCTCAAAAATCTCAAATTCTGGTTTCAAATAGTTTCTCATAGTAGATGTAACTGTTTAAGGGTTATTGAGCAATTGGATTTGACTCGAGGAGCGAGCAACCATCGTAGTCGGTAGATGAGCCCCAATCGGTGCCCTCGCCACTACCATAGATGTAATTGTAGTAGTTCGATGCGTCGAGAGTTACCACCTTGTACTCCTCGTCCTCAATGTTGTAGTCACCATAAGTGCTACCACCTACCTGGCAATTCGATGCAACGCACTCTGCGCTACGGCTCGAACCTGTGATGAAACCTACAGCAGGATAGCCCAAAGCGTTCAATTTGCAGTACGACTTAGCGTTGCTGATGCCCTTGTATGCGACACCTGCGATACCACCGATACCGTAAGGTTCTGCGGCAGAGCTGTACTCACCTGTACAAATGATCTCGCCTGTATTGATGTACGAACCATCTGTTACGACTGGTGCAGTACCCTCTACCATACCGAAGATACCACCGAGGTGAGCACCTGAGGTCGATTTACCTGTATACTTGATAGTACCGGTATTTACGATGTTGCCTGTCCATGAAGGATAGGTCGAGCTACTCCATACCAGTCCGGTTATAGCCATTCCCGTAAAGCCTCCCAAATCTACAGATCTACGAGTAGTGATATTCGTTGTAGCTGAGTATGCGCCGGTATGGTTACCCTCGAAGATAATATCTCCCGAGTTAGTAAAGCCCTTGTCAACAACGATTGTACCCTTGCCATAGAGCAATCCATAAGCTCCACCAACTGTGCAATAACCTGCTGATGCAGGGTTACCCTTGATGATAATATCTCCGCTATTGCTACAGCCCTCAAGAACGTTGTAAACCGATGCCTTTCCTCCCTCATATAGACCAACAAGACCTCCCCACGCAAGATATTTAACAGCGCTCGCCTTCTCGCCATAGATAAGGTTACCGGTATTGTGGCAATCGATAAAGTATATCTTTGAGCTACTAGCGTAACAGATACCGCCAACGAAGCTTCCGGTACCCATTGTTGCGTTAACTGTGATGTTTCCATTGTTGTTACAACGAGTACGGTGGTAGTTGTGATCATGCGTGATAACGCCTCCAAGATAGACTGTACCGCCTACAGAACCATTGACTGTAATATCGCCATCGTTAGTAATATCGTTTGCGGTATCCTTGATAACCTGCGATGCGCCTCCGATGTGGCAGTGGCTGCGGGTAGTAACATCGAGGGTAATTGTACCGCTCTTGTGGTTGTGAACGAAGTTCGACAAACCTCCAATATACGATGCAACACCACCCATCTTGAGTACATAGAGATTCTCGCTACCAATATAGATTGGGCCGTAGTTGTCGACGTTAGTAACATCCGGAGAGATAAGAGTCTCATTTAATTCCTGCTCATAGATATATCCGAATACACCACCGAGATAGTGAGTCGAATTTGTTGTCTGAATTGCGTAGTAATTGATAGCACCACGGTTCTCGCAGTTCTTAATGTAGAAGTTTACCTGAGCAGTCTTGCCATCATTCCATGCAGGAGCTGCGCCCAAACAACCTCCCAACAATACATAGCTGGTATAGTCCGACTTACCAATGGTAATAACACCCTTCTCGGTATTGTACAAACCATCAGCATCGCTATAGAGGAAACCGAGTGTACCGCCGATATACTCGTATACACCGTCTGGGTGAGCACAATCCTTACCAAGGGTAAGAGGAGCATTGTTGGTCAAGTTCTCGACAGCGCCGTGAGAGTAACCCGCTGCACCACCGATATAAGAGTTTGCACCGCACCAAGTTACTTCGTCCTCGATAGTTACTGCACCATTGTTTGTACAGTTCTTATTCTTGTGAATATAACCTGCAACGCCACCAAACATCAAATAGTGACCTACGCTCGAGCCCTTCTTAACGGTTACAGCACCATTGTTTACACAGTTCTCATTCACCGGAATGTTGCCGCTGGTAGTGTTAGAAACGCCGTAAATACCGCCCAATATCAATCTGCCGGCATACTGACCCTCGCAGGTGACAGCACCATTGTTTGTAACATCTGTACAAGGGAGGTTGGTATAACCTGCAATACCACCTGCGTTCAAACGAACATTGTTGGTGTCATATCCCTCCTTGGTAGCGATATTCAAGCTGATATTTACATCAGCATCGTTGCGTGAGTTGTGAATCTTGTTTACGGTCTTGTAACCAACCAAACCACCTACACAAATCGAGTAGATCGAGTCGTCACAATTGAAGAGGCTGCCCTTACAAGTAACTACACCGCCCTTGAGGTTGTTACAGTTGTCGATATTGTGCTGAGTCCAACCTGCAATACCACCAACTCGGTAGTAGAGTCCGGTGCCATCGTGCAACTCGTCAGCATAGTCATTGCTCAAAACGGTTACTGGACCACTATTCGAGCCATTGCGAACGTAGCTGTGAGTAGCGTCAAGTGCTGCATAGTTAGCACCCTCATAACCCATCATACCACCGCAAACGAGTGTTCCGATAGTAGCACTCTCCTCCATAGTTACTGCACCGTAGTTGTGAATCTCGGTCATCGCGTGAGACTTACCCGCATAAGATACAGCGCCACCGCAGTAGAGATAACGAACTGCACAATCCTTAGCTGTTACCTTACCATAATTATATATGTGCGAACAGTCATTAGCTGCAATAAAGCCAATTGCACCACCAAGAGCAACACCGCCACCGAGGTTACCCGAGAGAGTGACATTGCCATAGTTCTTAAGGTCGTTGATCACACACGCCTTATTTGCCGATGCCATAGTACCAACAACACCTGCGATATAAGGCATCAAAGGAGAGTAGACAGAAACATTTGTTACGCCGGTGTACGACAAAGCATCCGTGATGCTAACGTCGCCATAGTTCTCCAAACGATAGATACTTGTAGTCACGGTCGACTTATCACCATAACCCAAAACACCCGCGATGCTTGGATACAACTTATTACCTGCAGCATAGGTATCTGTAGGGAAGCACTGCTTAACCTCTACAGCTGCCTTGTTAACGCAATCGCTGAGGGTAACACCGTAAGCACGACCTACCAAACCTGCAACTGCAATATAAGCATACTCGTTGATAGTTACGTTACCAGCAGCTGGCTTAGCGTAAGGTACGGTGGTGTTGTTCAAGACAACCTTACCACTTACCGAGCAGTGCTCAACTACCGGAGTAACATCGCCTACAGACTCGATGTGGCGCGCCAAAGCACCAACATAAGTGAGCTGAGTCTCCTCGATATTTACCTCTGTCAAGTGCAAGCCCTTGATAGAAGCACTTGTAGTGCCGAACAATGGAGCGGTCAAACCCTTGATTGCGTAACCGTTACCATTGACTGTACCTGCATAACCCTCGATTGGAGCCCACGACTCACCTGTCATATCTACGTCAGCAACAAAGAGAGCATCCTTGTTCGACTCAGCCGCCCCAGCCGCAAATGCGTTCAACGACTCCTTATCCTTGATAACGAAGATAGATGTATTAGGAGCATAAGCGATAGTGTTCGAGAACTCACGGATAGAGCCCGCATTGAGAGGCTTAGTCTCGCCCGCCTTAACGGTTGCGTACATCACGCCACCCTCGGTGTCGTACAAAGTGACATACAACTCGTCGTAAACGCCTGCAGGAACTACTGCGTGGATGTACTGCGGAGTTGAAGAGAGTGCCAAGCCATCGCCAAACGAGTAGCCGATAATCTCCTTCGCACCCGAAGTTGCAGTAACCTCGCCTGTAGCAAAGTCGATTGTGAATGCACCTGCGATAGGAGCACGGTCAGCAGTCGAAATCTGTGCATACGAGAGAGTCTTCTCGCCCGATACACCAATCTTGAGGACGCCTGTGAGGTGCTGCAAAACTGCGCCACCATTGCTCTCGCTGTATGCGTACATTGTCGATACGCCACTTGCGAAAGTGCCCTCAGCATAGCTCTGCACATCAGCAAAGAGCACCTGACCCGCAGGAGCAGCAGGATAAGCGATGCAGTAAGGAGCATTCAATGTGCCCGGAACTGTAAAAGTTGCCACTGCGCTGTTACCGCTAGTCGAAAGAGCGTTCGACTCGACTCCGTTAACCGAAATCTTATCACCATCGCTCCAATAGAGAGGATAAACCTCGCCCGCCTTCTCGCCGAGCTGCGTACGCGACTGCTCCAACGAGAGGACAATTTGGGTCTGACCTTCGACAGCTACGCCGAGGTCGCTGGTTGCATCTGTTGTACAAGCAAAGCTTGTAAACAAAAGAGCAACTGCCACAAAAATTTTTGTCAAGTTTTTCATTTGTTGTTTAGTTTTATTATGGTTTATTAGTTTTTACTTGCGTAACTTATTGTCATTCAACAATTTACCCCCCCCTAAAAATTAGGGGAGGGCAATACTCTTTTTGTTTAATGCAAATATAATAAATATTAATTGATTATCAAAGATATGCGACATAAATAGCAAAAAAAAATCGGGCAAGTCTCCCTGCCCGATTCTCATTATTTGTAGCTTAGAGCCGATTAATAAACCAACTCGTCGTTTTCGCTTCCGAAGCCCGGAAGAAGAACGCTATCGCCGTAGCCGCCCTCGACAACTACCTCGTGGATATCAAAATTTGGTTTTGTGTAATTTTTCATAGTAGACGTAGCTGTTTAAGGGTTATTCGATAACCGGTTTTGTTGTGAGGAGTGTACAATCGTCGTATGTGGTTGATGTACCCCAATTGGTATTCGCTCCGCTACCATACATATAGTTAAAGTAGTTATCCGAAGTAATTGGAATAGTTTTGTATGTCTCGTCCTCGATATTGTAATCTCCCAATATTGCACCTCCTACCGAGCAATTAGTTCCGTAAGTGGTGCTATTACGAGCACATCCTGTCAACATACCAACATTCTCATTACTCTTTGTTGCAATATTACAGAATACGTGGCAATTAGCAAAATCCTTGTTCATCTGACCAAAGAGTCCGCCAATACGGTTGTTGACAGTAGGATTCATTGTTCCGGTAATCTCGATATCTCCGAAGTTGTAGATTGTGTTGCTCGTTCCGCTAAACGCCTTATCGGTTGCAGCAACATATCCGCCCACAAGCAGACGACCTACCTCAACTGCACCTGTGAAGGTCAACTTACCCTCATTTATCCAGTTGCCTCCTACCGAAGTGTATTTGTGGATAAGGAATCCAATCAAACCACCGATAGCACAATCGGCAGTCTTAACTGTTGCATTAACGGTAATATTACCCTTATTTCGGCTGTTGATAAGCGAGAAGTAGAAAGATGTGCCCTTGCCGGTTCCCTTTGCATGGCGACCAACCAAACCTCCAATATGTGCAGTTCCACATATACCATTCACTGTGATATCTCCGTGATTGGTGAAGTGTGCAATACGGTGAGCCGTACTAACAGCAGTAACTCCATAAGTCAGATTGTCGCACAAGAGACCCACCGATCCACCGATATAGACAATAACCTTTGAGTTCTCTGCGTCGTACAAGATATCGCCATAGTTCTCGCTAATCTCAGACGGAACATCTGCTGTTCCTATCAAAAGATTACCTGCCTCGATCTTTCCGCAGGCACCACCGAGATAAGCTCTTGTTGCAGATGATGTGAACACCGAGATATTACCTCTATTGCTACAATTCTTAACAGTACATATCTCGCCGGTGTCGTCGCAAGTACCAACCCAACCTCCTGCAAATACATCAGGTACATATGCCTCAGCCTTAACGATGATATCACCGTAGTTGTGGCAATCGTTATAGGTTATATTATTGAAGTGTCTTGTAACAAATCCACCTACAGTGAAGAATGTAGCAGACGATCCCGAAAGAATCAAATCGCCGTGGTTAGAACAGCCGCTGTGCTCAACATTATTTTCGCGATTATAACGCACAATACCACACAACTGAACACCATCAGTCGCACCTCCTCCGATTGAATTACCGTTGAAGTAGATATTTGCGTAGTTGTGGCTGTTTATAATAGATTCTGAAGCACTCTCGACAATACCTCCGACCGCAACAGCAGCTCCGTATGTACCGTTGAGTGTAATCTTAGCAGTCTCGCCTGTTGTATCATCCTTCGAGCCGTTAACGCAATTCTCCATTCCGGTACAATAGCGAACCACTCCACCGAGGTAAAGAACACCGTTGCAAGTTGCATCAACATTGATAGTACCGAGGTTTGTACAATCCTTGACAGTACCACCCGATGCGGCAGATGCTCCACCCACTGCAAGCGGCGAAGGACAAGCACCCTTAATCTCGATGTCAGCATAGTTTACCACGCCTACCATATCTTCTGTTGAAGAGCAGCGTCCGCAGACACCACCTACATATATAGTGGCTGTTGTTCCTGCCATCTCTTCGTTGAAAGTTACGACAATCTTTCCGCTTGCCGAACAATTGCTGATGCGCGAGCCCGAAGTTGGTTTAATCCAGCCTACAACAGCTCCGGTGTGGAGTTTGTTGACTGCATTGATATTAACATCGGTCAAGTGTACTCCGGTAATGTGAGCAGCATCTACCTCGCCAAAGAGAGGTGCGGTCAAACCCTTGATTGTGTAACCCTTACCGTCGAACTCGTAGCCGAATCCCTCGATTGGAGTCCACTCCTCGCCTGTCATATCGATATCGGCAGTCAAGACAACATTCATGTTGGTTGTTGCCGCATTTGCAGAGAAGGCCTTCAACTCAGCCACTGTGCCGATTCTCAACTCATTAACCTCAGGGTATTGAGGCTCGGCATCAATCGACGAGATATATCCGTTCTGCTGATCGATAGATCGAATAATTGATACTCCATTAGGGAAGAGATAGTTGTAGTAGTTATCCACATTCAGAGTGATAACACTATCCTTCTCGAGCTGGATGGTACCTCCCGCGTGAGTATTTGGCATAGATATCTGACTACCATCACCTGTTGCAAGCATTCCGATATGGGCATTTGAACCAGTGTGACCAATCGCCTTAATGTTGCAGAATACTCGGCTATCACTATTCAACAGCGAGCTATACGATGCCATAATACCTCCTACATAGTAGTCCTTGACGATTGTAGCACTCTCAGCGAGTGTGATATCGCCGGTATTAACCAAGCCCGTACCAGGCTGATTCGCTTTGTGGCCAACAACGCCACCCATACGCAAAACCTCATTGAAGGTTCCATCTACGAAAATGTTACCCTCGTTCACCATATTGTTAACTGTTGCAGGGCTTGTTATTGCGAGGTAGCCATATACGCCGGCAACATATTGTACCTCGGCAGTCGAAGTTGTTGTGTCGAGCTTGACATTGATATCTGCCTCGTTCTTTGCTCCATCGGTCGCATCTATGGTCTTGTAGCCTACGACACCTCCAACTGTCGAAGAACCGGTACCCTGAGCAATGGTAATCTCTGCATCAACGGTTATGGTACCCGACTTGTGGTTCACGCAATTGGTTACTATCGACTGCGACCAACCGCCCAAACCGCCAATGCGGAATTGAGTTGCGTTAGAAGTTGATTTACCATATACGCTGACCAGACCACTATTCGAGCAGTTGTCATTGGTGTAACCGCCTTCACCTGTAATCTTACCCCACACGCCACCAACAATAAGCACTTTGTAGACTGCGCTCTCATCAACAGTAATGGTACCATAGTTGTGAGCATCTACGAGGTATAGATATACACCGTAACCTACACAACCTCCCATTTGGAGAGCTGCATAGTCACCGCCCTTGGCAATAAGTGTACCATAATTCTTGGTGTTTGTGAGTGACTGAGTAGTGATGTGACCGCAGATACCTCCGTAATAGCAATTAGAAACCAAAGGCTTCTCCAAGGTGAGATTTCCTCTGTTGGTCAAATTTGAAATGCTTGAATTGACATTGTCAACGCGGCTCTGTCCGAAGATACCTGCAAGGAACAACTGACTCGCTGCGGTGCTGGTGCTACCATCGTTGAATACGATGTTACCTGTATTCTCGCAATTTGTTATGTCGCCCGAAATCGCCTGGTTACCGCTGGCAGCGTCGATATATCCTACGATACCCGCTACTGCCGCATTTGCTGCAACGGTGTTGCCGTTCGATGTAAGTTGTGTTGCGGTGATATTGATGGCGTTCTTACAATCCGAGAATTTCACGCCTAGCGCATAACCAACCAAACCGCCAACTGCAATCTCAGTGTTTGTATTTTTGGTCTTAACGGTGTAGTTTGCACAATTCACCGACATTGTACCGCTTGCCGAACAGTTGCGAACTGAAGATTGCGAATCGGACGAAGCGTTGATATTACGCGCCAAAGCACCCACATTCGGATTTGCGGTCTCGACGATATTTACATCTACCAACTTAACATTCTTGAATGTTCCCGAAGTCGAGCCGAACAACGGAGCGGTCAAACCCTTAATCTCGAAGTTGCCACCATCGAAAGTGAAGCCTCCAAAGTTTGCGATTGGAGTCCACTCCTCGCCTGTCAAATCGATATTCGCAACTACGCGAGCACTCTTGGTAGGTGATTCAGCGAAACGGATGAGAGCCTCCTTGCTATCGATAACAAACACATCCTCGAGAGCTGTACCCGAATAGGTAAATGGAGTAAACTCGCGAATAGTACCTGCCGAGATAGGCTTTGCCGATGTGTCGAGATTAGCAACCATCTTTGTACCTGCAAGCGAGTAGAAAGTTACGCTCACCTTACCGAAAGTACCTGCCGGAACTGCCACATAGATAGGAGTAGCCTCGCTACCGAGTGCCAAGCCCTCGCCAAACACGAGAGTCACAGTGCTCGAAGTAGAATTCTCCACTGCAGTCAACGCGCCGTTTGTGCAGTCAACAGTGTAGGTACCCGAAAGATAACCGCTTTCAGCCTCGAGAACTACGCTCGAGAGTGTATCCTCACCCTTCACATCGAAACGAAGAGCTCCTGCGAGGTAGTTCATCTGAATTGCCTCACCTGCGCTTGTTGTATAGCCATACATAGGGACTGCACCACTTGCGAAAGTGCCGGCCACATACTTCTGCGATGCAGGGAATACGACCTTACCCTCGGCATTGCCGGGATAGAGCACATTGTACGGATGATTGAGAGCACCATCGAACACAAACGAAGCTGATGCATTGCCACCCTCGGTCAAGGCGCTCGATACTACGCCATTTACCGAAATCTGGTCACCCTCGCTCCAATAGAGCGGATAGGCAACACCCGCCTTCTCGCCGAGCTGAGTACGCGACTCCTCCAGCGAAACGGTCAAAGTGGTTTTACCTCCAACATTCACACTGAGGTCTTCGGTTGTGTCCGTCGTACAAGCAAAGCCTGCAAATAAAACCGCAACCGCGAAGAAGATTCTAGCTAATTTTTTCATATTTAATAGTTTTATGATTTTTCTGCCACTACAAATTTATAAATAAATTTTTGGAGAATCAAAATTATACAAAAAAAGAATCGGGCAGAAATGCCCGATTCCTCAATATAAAACACTTTAATTGTCGATTATATTAATAAACCAACTCGTCGTTTTCGCCTCCGAAGCCCGGAAGAAGAATACTATCACCGTAGCCGCCCTCGACAGCCACCTCGAAAATCTCAAACTCTGGTTTCAAATAGTTTTTCATAGTCAACTGTTTTAGGGAGATTAAATATTTGGTTTCTCGGTCAAGAGTACGCAACCGTCGTAAGGGGTATCACCCCACTTAGTAGCCTCGAGTGCACCATACATATAGTTGAAATAGTTCGACTCGCTGAGAGAAACAACATCGAGAGTCTCATCCTCAATATCACCCGACAAGCAGATTGTTCCACCCACCGAGCAGCCTGTTCCGTTGACGGTGCTGCTACGATCACAGCCCGTAAGCATTCCTACGTGCTGATAACCTATAGCTACGATATTGCAGTAGCTGTGGCAATTAGCGAAGGTCTTATTCGTCTGGCCAGTGATGCCTCCGATGCGGTAATTCTTGGTTTCATCCACTGTTCCTGTCACCTCGATATCGCCGAAGTTATAGACTGTACAGTTTGTTCCACTCAAAGCTCTATCAGTTGCAGCCATATATCCACCAATAAGCAGGCGAGCACCCTCAACCGAGCCTGTGAAGGTCATCTTACCCTCATTAATCCAATTGCCTTTGGCTGTAGCGAAGTTGTGGATCTGGAATCCCATCATACCACCGATTGCACAATCTCCACCCTTAACTGCGGCATTAACGGTCATATTACCCTTATTGCGGCTCTCGACGAGCGTATAGTGCAAAGTTGTGCCCTTTCCTGTTCCCTTTGCGTAGCGACCAATGAAACCACCGATCTGTGCTGTTTTACACTCGCCATTGATAGTGATATCGCCATAGTTGGTGAAGTACGAGATTCGGTGCGCCGAACTTACCGCTGTTACACCCGATGTCAAGTTGTCGCACAAAATACCTACCGATCCGCCCGCATAGACGGTAGCACCAGAGTTCTTGGCATCGTAGAGAATATCGCCGTAGTTTTCGTTTATGCTCTCCACGTTATCCACCTCGGCCATTAAGAGCTGACCAGCCTCGATTTTTCCGCACATACCGCCAAGATAGACAGTAGTCGCGTATGAAGAGTAAACAGATATATTACCCTTGTTGCTGCACTTATAGATATAGCAAACCTCACCTGTATCGTCGAATGTTCCAATCAGACCTCCTGCATAGATATCAGGTGCAGTCGACGCCTCCTTAACAATGATATCGCCATAGTTGTGACAGTTTATATAAGTGGTTTTATTGAAGTGGCGAGTCTCGAAACCACCTAATATATAGGCTGTTGCACTACCAGCTACAATCATATCTCCGTAGTTAGTACAGTTATTACGCTCCGTATTATCGTGGTTCATACGAACAATGCCGCATAACTGCACTGTGCTGGTCGAAGATCCATTGTGGTAGAGATTGGCGTAGTTGTGACAATTCTCCAAATTGGTATCCGCAGTTTCGACTATACCGCCGGCAACGGCAGCACTGGCATTAGAACCATTGGGGACAATCTTGCCAACCTCGCTATTATCCTTCGAGCCGTTGATGCAATTGACCATTCCTGTACAAGCGCGCGCTACTCCACCGACGTAGAGAGTACCCGAGCAACTGCCGTTTACGGTAATAGTACCGAGGTTAGTTGAGTTGGAGATATCGCATACTGTGTGGCCAACAACACCTCCTAACTGCAAGGCTGCGTAAGTACCATTGAGTACGATATCTGCCTTATTAACCAAGTGGCTTAACTCTGCAGTTGACAAACTGCGACCAACTACACCGCCAACGAAAGTGGCAACTGTAGGCGAATCGTTGCGCGTAAGGGTAATCTTACCACTCACCGAGCAGTGCTTGACATAAGAGCCTTCAGCTGGTATAATTCGCATTGCAAGAGCACCGACGTAATTCGAGTTTTCAATATTGATATCGACATCCTCCAAGTGAACGCCTACAATAGCAGTTACATTTGTCTCGCCAAACAACGGAGCTGTCAAACCCTTAATTGAGTGGCCATTACCTCGGAATGCACCATAGAAGCCGTTTACCGATGTCCACGCCTCGCCTGTCATATCGACGTCAGCCACCATAACAGCAGTACCGCTTGCGTTCTCTGCCTGAGCCGCCCACGCCAGCAAGCTCTCCTTATCCTTGATGATATACGATGCTTCATCCGCCACATACTCCAAAGACTGAGTGAACTGACGTACGGTTCCCGCCGTCAAAGGCTTCTCCTCGCCCGCCTTAACGGTTGCATACATCACGCCTCCCTCCGCATCGTACAATGTCACATATAACTCCTCGTACTTACCCGCAGGAACTGCAACGTGGATATAGGTAGGCTCGCTCGAGAGCTTCACACCCTCTCCAAACGAGTAGTTGATATAGGCCTTCGACGCAGCTGTAGGAGCCACCTCACCCTTCGCAAAATCGAGTGCAAACTCACCTGCGATAGGTGCGTGGTCAACATTCGAAATCTGTGCGCGAGTCAAAGTCTTGCTACCTGTAACGCCAATCTTGAGTACGCCTGTGAGGTGCTGCAACGAGATACCACCCTCCGCCTCGGCATAGCCATACATCACGGCTGCACCATCGGCAAAACTGCCCACGGTGTGGCTCTGCTCATCGGCAAAAACAACCTTTCCGGCTGCCGCTGCAGGATAAGCTATCTCATACGGATAGTTCAACACTCCGTCGAACGAGAATGTCGCTACCGCAGAGTTTGCACCCGAAATCGAGGTCGATTTCACACCATTAACCGAGATTGCATCACCCGCACTCCACACTACCGGATAGAGACCATCCGCCTCCTCGCCGAGCTGAGTACGAGGCTCCTCCAAAGAGATTGTAAGCGTCGTCTGACCACCAGTCACGACACCGAGTTCCTCGGTCACATCGGTGGTACACGAAAATGCCGCCAAAGCCGCAACCGCAAAGAAAAGTTTTGTCAAATTTTTCATATTAGTAGTTTTTGTTTTTTTCAATCATTGCAAATTTATAGATAAATTTTCAAACCTCCAATAATATAGCAAAAAATCGGGCAAGTCTCCCTGCCCGATTCTCGTTATTTGTAGCTTAGAGCCGATTAATAAACCAACTCGTCGTTTTCGCCTCCGAAGCCAGGAAGAAGAACGCTATCACCGTAGCCGCCCTCGACAGCCACCTCAAAAATCTCAAATTCTGGTCTCAAATAGTTTTTCATAGGTCTACTGTTTTTTAGGGGTTAGTCAACATTTGGCTTTGCGGTGAGGAGAGTACAACCGTCGTAGTTATCTGTTCCTGTCCAATCGGTGCCTGCTCCACTACCGTAGATGTAATTGAAGTAGTTCGATTCACTGAGAGGAGTTGTTACATACTCCTCATCCTCAATGTTATATGCTCCCAAGATAGCACCACCTACCTGGCAGTTCTCTACGAGCGCTGTGCGAGCTTTAGCGCCACCTGTCGTCTGAACGCGTATCGAACCTGTGATTGCACCAACGTTAGGATACATAGTGCCATTGCTAACATCGATAGCCTGAATATTACCATAGTGCTGGCAGTTTTTGATCTTACCTGCTGCTGTCGAGTAACCTACGATACCTCCGACAGTCGAGTTTGTAGCATTTGAGCTACCTGTAAACTTGATATCACCCGTATTTATAGCATTCGAGATATTACCGTAGAATGCACCTACGATACCACCGATAGCGCTACCGAATGCGTTGGTAGATGAAGCACCTGCACCACCTGTAACGATGATATTACCTGTATTGATATAACCACCAACCATATCCGAAGCAGCACCCGCAGCGTTATATCCGTAGACACCTCCGAGGAGGAGCTGTGAGTTGCTACCTGTGGTCTTACCGTGGATATAGATATCACCATTGTTGCGGATATTTTTGTCGTAAGACTGCTTTGCCCAAGCGAAGCAACCTCCCAAACGGATATTTCCCGCTTTACCTGTGGTAGAGAGGCCCTCCTCAAGTGTTATATCACCATTGTTGGTACAGTTTGCAAAGTGATTGGTTGCTGTACAAGCTGTCAGCTGACCTCCTGCAATACCCGCGATATAGAGTATACCGCAAGTGCCGTCACCCTTCTTGATGAGGATGTCGCCATTGTTGGTAAGGTTGCTGATCTGGCCGTGTGCAGTGTGGTGGCAAGCAAGCAAACCACCGCAATCCAACTCAACGGTCATCTTTGTACCCTCAACTGTGATATCGCCATTGTTGGTACAGTTGTCCATTGTAATAGCTGCAAGAGTACGACCACAACCACCGCTGACATACGGCAGACAGTTCGAAGTGCTCTGACCATTAACCTTGTAGTTTACAGCAGCGCTATTTACGAGGTTCTTGATAGACATTGCCATAGGAATATATCCCACCATACCTGTAACATAAGTGTTACAAGCCGCATTGGTCATCTCGACAGATACACAGCTCTTGTTGCTCTCGTTATCGGCCAACACATCCACATCGGCAATCTCCTCAGCCTTCTCATTCACAAAACCTACGATACCCGCAATTGAGTGCCAATGACCCGAAGCTTCACCGTGCGAGATAACCTTAATCTGACCCGATACGCTACCGCGCTTACCCGAATCGTTCTTACCGATCTTTCCTGACTCCATATTACCGATGATACCACCAATTGCGGTATGTACCACTGTATTTGAGCTTGGAATAGTAACTGTGATGTTACCACGCTGAGTTGGAGCCTTAATGTCGGCATAACCGGTCTTGCTGATTGAACTCAGAATACCGCCAACCGAGAAGTCCTTAGCAACCGACACATTCTCAACAGTAATATCGCCCGTATTTGTACAATCGGTGATATACATCTTACCGCAGTATGTGTTACTACTATTATATATCATCTGCGCACTGATACCACCAACTGCTAACTGACCAGTATATGTAGTGTTCTTAACCCAGATATCACCGCTATTGCTACAGTTGGTTAAAGTAATCTGCTTTGTACCTTCTGAATTCAAAATAACGCCTGTCAAACCTGCTACCCAAGCGTGCTCACCGTTGAAACTTTGTGTGCTCTCAACAGTGATATTTCCGCTATTCGAGCAGTTTTCGAGAGGGAGATCGTGTGCAGTACTGCCGACCAAACCTGCCAAGATGAAGCGGTTGGCAGAACCTGCAGCGGTGATATTACCGGTGTTAGTAATGTTGGTCAATGTGTGATTCAACTTAGCTCCATTGTGACCGATGATACCACCCATATACATATTCTTTCTATCCTCTGACAATGAGTGAAGGTAGTTCAACTCGCCGGTATTACCGCAATCGGTCATCGT
Source organism: Alistipes sp. (assembly GCA_045614285.1). GTDB lineage: Bacteria > Bacteroidota > Bacteroidia > Bacteroidales > Rikenellaceae > Alistipes. Next base: position 22,407 of record JAZLCQ010000013.1, on the reverse strand, counting down.
AAACTCTGCAACCGATGCATCCAAGTAACCAATCACGCCGCCGGTATAGACCATAGTATTACCTGTTGCAAGGCTCTTGAAGGTCATCGAACCATTGTTGTAAACCTTGTTATACTTTACATTGAGAGCGTTATTGATATAAGCTGTAAAACCGCTGAGGTAAGGGGTGTTTGCATGTGCAATCTTGTCGCTTATATAGAGTGCACCATTGTTCGAGCAATTGCTCACAGTCACCTCCGCAGGACCGATATCGCTAATAAGGTGGCAGATGCCTCCACCCATCAAAATCTGATGCTTAGCACCGTTGAAGATGCTGAGGTCTCCGTGGTTGTGGCAGTTAGTGAATGTTGAAGCCGTAGCGAGCTGTGTCATAATACCGGCCACCTTAATAACCGAAGCACCATTCACAATATTCACCTCGATATCACCATAGTTGTTGCAATTTGTAGCCTCCATATTGTAGATGCTGTTTGCATTCAAACCACGAGTGTAGCCTAAGAGGCCGCTGAAGTGAACATAGAATGTATTCTCTCCTGTGGTTGGAGTTACGCTCTCGCCACCCTTGTCACCATAGATTATATTACCCTTATTCGAGCTGTTTGTCACTCTAAATACTGCGCCTGCAACATGCTCATTCTCGATACCCGCAACGAGTGCAGCAACAATGCTGTGTGCAGTACTCTTGATACTTGTAGGGAGGTGAATCTCACCCTCGTTGTGGCAGTCGTCAATCTGAGCAGTTGCGCCACAGAATGCGAACAAGCCCGATGCAAAGATGCGGTCAATCGAGCCATTAACTGTGATTGAACCGTAGTTGTTACACTTCTCAATCTTGCCAACCGGCAACAAGATATCGCCCACCAAACCTGCGATACGCAAGATACCTTCGGTTATAGTATCCACTGTTCCGTTTACTACGATGTTTACGCGGTTTGTGTTGTGGTGGAACTCCGAATTGCTCATATAACCAACGAGACCGCCGATGAAGTTACCCTCAGAAGAGCCTTCGCCAAATGTGAGTGTACCCTCAGCCGAGCAGTTTGTCAATGCACCATTGTTGATGACATTTGCAAATGCACCAAAGTAAGTAGCATCCTGAACCGAGATATTTACATTTGTCAAGGTCAAATCCTTAATCTTCGCCTCCGAGTGACCAAACAAAGGAGCTGTCAAACCGTCGATTGCGAAGTTATTACCATTGAAAGTGTGGGTAAAGCCCTCGATAGATGTCCACTGCTCACCCTCAGGAATATTGATGTTTGCCATCAACTTAGCCTCGGTACGAGGAGAGAACACTGCAGCAATCTTAGCAAACTGCAACAAATCCTCATAAGTGTAGATCTCGTATACACCTGCCTCGTCAGCGCTAACCGAGTTCTCCACGAATGTGAACTCACCAAACTCACGAACGGTACCGGCCTTGATAGCCTTGTCGCCATAAGACGAGAACTTCACAACCATATTCTTGCCATCGGTTGTTGTCAAACGCACCTGCATTGCGCCATACTGGCCCGCAGGAACGGTAACATAGAATGGGGTTGCCTCGGCACCCAAAGCCAAGCCATCGCCAAACGAGAGAGTAATCTGCTTCGATGTCAAGCCCTCCTGAGCTGTGAGAGCACCTGTAGCGCAATCTACAGCATAGGTACCAGCCAAGTCACCGCTATCCGATGTGATAACAGCCTTCGAGAGTACTACATCACCCTTAACAGCAAAGCGGAGAACACCTGTGAGGTGACCCAACTGTACCGGAGCTGCCTCCTCACCCTCAGCTACCTCAGCAGCATAGCCATACATAGGCGCTGCACCAGGAGCGAAGGTACCAGCCTTGTAGACCTGCTCAGCGAGGAAGGTCACGCAACCAGCCTCAGCCGAAGCGGGATAGATGATGTTGAGTGGACGAGTGAGAATTCCGTCGAATGTAAAGATTGCACCCGCACCACCAGCCTCTGCAGCTGTAAGCGGCGCCGACGCCAAACCATTCACTGCAATCTGGTCGCCCTCACTCCACTTGAGAGGATACAAATCGTTAGCCTTCTCACCGAGTTCAGTACGCGACTCCTCCAACGAGATGCAAAGCGTACTCTGACCATCGACCGCTACGCCGAGGTCCTCAGTCACATCTGTTGTACACGCAAAAGCGGTAAACAACACGGCAACTGCCACGAAAAGTTTTGTCAAATTTTTCATATTAGTAGTTTTTTAGGTTTTTCAGTCACTACAAATTTATAAATAAATTTTCATAAAATGCAAGAAAAGTGCAAAAAAAGAGTCGGACATCACTGCCCGACTCTCTCTTTTATTCGACTAATAGCCAATTAATATACCAACTCATCGCTCTCGCCTCCGAATCCCGGAAGAAGAACACTATCTCCGTAGCCGCCCTCGACAGCTACCTCGAAAATCTCAAATTCTGGTCTCAAATAGTTTTTCATAGGTCTACTGTTTTTTAAGGGTTAGTCAACAACTGGTTTCTCAGTGAGTACCGAGCCTCCATCTGCGTCAGACGACTCACGGCTACCGTAAACATACTTGAAGTAGTTCTCGGAAGTGAGGACAACATTCATCTCCTTTTCAGCCTCATCCTCCTCGTCGTACTCAACATTAACGATTGTACCACCGACCTGGCAAGTTGTAGCCACTACGCTACCCTCAACACGTGCCGAGCCCATAATCATACCTACATTCTGAGTACCCTTGCCCTGAACTGTAGCGTAAACCACACAATTCTGTACCGACGAGTTTGTCTTACCGAAGATACCACCGACATAGTGCTCGATCTTAGCAGTACCTATGCTCTTCACATTGCCGAGGTTATAGACTGTGCCGGCCCAATATGCCGAAGTTGTTGGAACATCATTGCCACCAATAATACCACCGACATATACAGAGCCACCCTCGTTTGTACCACCATACTCAACATTTCCTGTATTCACAAATGTTCCGGTAATCTTTGGATATCTGGTCTTTGTTGCAGGATCGAGACGCGACTGACCAATCAACGAGCCGATGAAAGCATTATATGTTTTGTTGTATGCGGTATCCGAAATTTCTACTGTCGAGAAGCCTGAACGAGTCTTGCAGACGATATTACCCGAATTGTAGCAGTTTGTGAAGTCACCCTGGGTATCTATGCCCTTGTATGCTATAAGACCTCCTACATAGAGGTTTTCTCCTGCCTCGGACTCCTCGGTTAGGGTCAAGTTACCAGTGTTGTAACACTCGGTGTAAGTACCCTCGTAGGTACCACCACCATTAAGACCTCCGACGGACATATATTTTTCAGCCTTTGCCGATACGGTGATATCGCCTGTGTTTACCAAATACTTACGATGGTAACCATTCGACTCCACAATGACACCTGATACTCTGACATGACCGGCGTATGTACCACCAACAGTGATATCTGCGTGGTTTTCGAGATAGTTTGTAGTATCTTGGAACTTACAAGTAACACCTCCGACCTCGATATTGTTACCATTCTTGATATCGACGGTAATGGTCGAGTTCTCGTAGTTGTAGCAGTAGTCGGCGGTTGAGCCCTGCTGCAAACCTACAACACCACCGACATAGGAGTTATTGCCATTGAAATGCTCACCCTTAACGGTGATTGTGCCGTAGTTATGAAGGTACGAAGCCTTACACTTCTCGTTATTGGTATAACCGATTACACCACCAACACGCAAAGCCTGCTTGTACGTTCCGATAACCTCGATATCACCCTTATTGGTCATATTTGTAGCGTTAATAACGCCTCCCGAACCCGACACGCCACCAAATGTCACAACACCGGTGTTGGTACCCTTGAAGGTGATCTTACCATTATTTACCAAATCTTGGAAAATATACTCTTCCTTGTCGCTGGTCATATATCCATAGCAACCGCCAATAAACGAGTCTCCGCCAATCGAACTTTTCTCGCCAAAAGTGATATTACCATTGTTTACGATAGTGCCAGAGCAAGAGTAGTTACGATATCCTGTAATACCACCCATACGAACAACTCCGGTAACGGTACCATCGATAAAGATATTACCGTTGTTTGTAGCCGAAGTCATCTCTGTCGTACGCTCAGTACCTCCACAGATACCGCCAAGGTAGAGCTGGGTAATATCAATCACAGCACCCTCCGAAATGGTAATATTACCGTTGTTTACTACGCCCGGACCAGGGAATATATTCTGAGAGATACCATCGGCGTGAACACCACCGATAAATGCACGATAACCAACATAGCTACCGCCAAAGGTGATATTTCCGTGGTTGTCCGACTCGGTTGGGTTGTAAGTACTGTATGCCGACACGCCACCCATCGAGAATACCTGAGCCTTGATAACAGCCTCGTCAGTCGAATGGTTAGTGAAGTGGGTATTTACGGTCACATCACCATAGTTGTCGCAGTTAGTGATACCCGCAACGGTCTTATAACCAACAATACCCGCAATCTGGAGGGCAAGCTCGCTGTTGTCGGTATGTGTATTAATGATATTACCAGCAGTATAGACATCTCCATTCTCCTTATTCACGCAATTCGACAAGGCGTTACGACCGAAGCCTGTGATACCGCCGATACGGTAGAAGTATTTACCTGAGCTGTAGTTCTCCATTGTCGACGCCAAGACTGTTACAGGAGCATCGTTGGTACAACCCTTTGAGTAGCCTGTACCGCCTGTACCATTGTAGAGGACAGCTCCTACACCACCTGCAAAGATACCGTTGATACGAGCACTCTCCTTAACCAATACAGCACCTGTATTGTGTACATTCTCAACCTCAACATTGTAGACATAACCCACAGCGCCACCGATAGAGATACTCTTCAAAGTACCATCAGCAGTAATCGGAGCCTTATTGTAAGAGTTCTTAACAGATCCCTTTGTCGAACGACCCATAACACCTGCGATACAGAGTGCTCCTCCAGAGCCTGTAGAGCCCGCAGTAGTTGCATTGATTGATACAGGGCCTTCGTTTACGCAGTTGTCAACTGCAACCTCGGCAGTCTCGGTACCATATCCCACAACACCCGCAATCGATGGACGATAGATAGGTGTAGTATCGATATCCTCGTACTTGATTGTACCGTAGTTGTTACAATTCTTAACCGACGACTTAGCGTATACATCGGTATCGATTGTAGCGAACGAGGCGTGAGCCACAACACCACCAACCTCAGGGGTGAGGGTTGTAGAACAAGTTGCACCAGCCTTATTGAGCTGCTTAACGGTTACATTCACATAGTTTGTACACTCCAAAATATCAACACCTGCAGCATCACCAAGCAAACCACCATAGCGGAAGAAGTTTGCAGTCGAATATGATGACGCCAACTCGTAGTCAGGGTTGCTAACGAGCATATTACCCGAAGCCGAGCAGTTTGTCATCTTGGCAGGAGTTGCGCTTGTTGCAACAATCTTGCAAGCGATTGCTCCAAACACATCGCGATTGTTCGAGCAAAGGTCAACATCAACCAACTTCACATTCTTAATCTCCGATCTTGTAGTGCCGAACAATGGATCATTCAAACCCTTAATCTCGAAGTTACCACCGTCGAAGACCAAGCCGTTAAAATCCTCAATCGGTGTCCAGTCGTAGCCGGTCATATCGATTGCAGCGGTCACAACAGCCGACTTTGTAGGATTCATCGCAAAGCGAATGAGTGCCTCCTTGCTATCGATGATAAAGAGCTCCGAGTCGTCGATATTAGGCTCGAATGTAAACTCTGCGAACTCACGAACAACACCAGCCTTGACAGCCTTCTCGCCCGCAGTCTTGAACAATACCGACATCTCCGCGCCCGAAGTTGTGGTAAGAAGAGCCTCAACATTGCCATACTCGCCAGCAGGGACAACCACATAGATTGGAGTAGCCTCAGCGCCAAGAGTTAAACCCTCGCCAAACGATACTGTCACCGCATCCGAAGTGCTACCCTCCTGAGCAGTCAACGCACCGGTTGCGCAGTTCACATCGTAAGTACCCGCAATTGCACCGCTCTGTGCCTTAACAACGAGCTGCGCAAGAGTCGCCTCACCCTTTACAGCGAAGCGAAGCACACCTGCAAGGTGGTGCAAAGCGGGAGCTGAGCCCTCCTCAGCATAGCCATACATCGCAGCAGCCTTGCCGTCGATATTGCCCGCCTTATACTCCTGAGTTGCAGGGAATACTACAGGATAGCAACCCTCAGTCGCCGCTACGACACCCTCAGCTGGTGCTGGATATACCACATTGTAAGGGTACTCCAAGGTGCCATTGAGAGTGAAGGTTGCAGACGCTGCACCTACAGCATCTGTCGAAACCTCATTCGAAACTACGCCATTAACGGCAATCTTGTCGCCCTCGCTCCAATAGAGCGGATAGAGGTCACCCACCTTCTCTCCAAGCTGAGTACGTGATGCCTCCAACGAGAGGACGATTTCGGTCTGAGCTGCGCCATCCACCTGAACAGCGAGATCCTCAGTTGCATCAGTGGTACACGAAAATGCCACCAAAGCTGCAACAACCACGAAAAGTCTTGTCAAATTTTTCATCAGTTTTTTTAGTTTTAAGTTTATAGTTTTGTGTTTTGTATCGTCGAGACAATTTGCTTATGCAAATTTAACGAATTATTATGAAAAATGCAAATAAAAAAGAGCAAGTTGCACCATTTCGCACCTGCTCTCTTCTATTTTTCGTAGTATCAGCCCTTTAGTAGCCTCTCAACGACTCAATCCACTCGATGGTTTCATAGGTGAGAGTATCCTTTCTATCTCGCCATATGCGACGTCGCAAGTAGTTCACCTTGCGCTGCTGCATAAGGGCATTAATCGGGAATGTAGGCTTGCTCAACGCCTCCTTCTCCTCACGCAAAGAAGGTCGGATTGTACGGTTGAAGACGCTATCCATCGTTGGACGTCGCGACGCCTCCCACTTGAAGTTCGGGAGCTTGGTCACCTGAGTCTCAGGAATCTTGGCAATCGGATAGAATGTATAGACCGGATTACCGCGGTATGTGATAGCCGTTACCTGCTGATTCTCAATATATGAGGTCATATCTCCCGCCTCGACGTATGCCATAAGCAGAATCTCAGGCGAATCCTCCTCCTGCATATAATAGATGGTCTGCACATTGCCATTTACATCGTTGCGATACATCTTGTTATCGCGGAAATATGCAATCATCTGCTTGCCCGCAACCTGGTTGTAGTGAGCCGTATCAATCTCCGATGCCGTCATCGGCTTACCCTCGAACTCGGCACGCTCAAGCGAGCCTCCGCGAGAGATGATACGGGTTATCTCCGAGGTGATTTGGTTCGCACCATTCCACATCACCGGCGACTTATACATATTTATAATAGAGTCGACAGTGTTCATTGTGAGCGAGTCGCAGATAGACTGGAAGTCGCTACGGAACATCTTGACGTGGCTGTATGCTCGAATCTCACGATAGAGCGAGTCGATATTCTCAGCCTCGGCCTTTGCAATCTCGGTAGGAGACGGAATCGGTTTCGGATAGAGGATGTCGAGGAGTGAGTCGAGCTGACGATTTGTCAATGTATCGAGTGGCCCGAACTCAGCCAAGAGAATCGAATCCACCAACGCCAAAGTCGCCGAATCGGCCATCTGAATATAGATACCTCGACGCTCCTGACGTGCCAACTTACGACCCAGGCGCACATACTCGCGCTCACGCATCTTCGCCTGATAGATCGAGTCACGACGCTCCCATTTCTTATACTGCTCCACTCGCTTCGCCTGACGCGCAAGACCGATTCTCTCGAGCTTAGCATCGAGCGAATCCTGCTTAATGCGATTCTCCTCGGCCTTCTCGGCATCGTAGATAGCCTTGAAGTGAGCCTTCACCTGCGCCACGGTCATCGTATCGAACTTGGCAAGCGGATTCACCGCAGTGCTATCCTTAACGATGGTGTCGCTCTTGATTGTGTCGCTCTTAAGCGTATCTACTCGAAGCGTATCCTTCGCCAACGAGTCAACCTTCGCCGTCTGCTTTGCGGTATCAACCCTCAACGAGTCGAGTTTCACGGTATCAATCTTGAGCGAATCCAATCGCAAAGTGTCACGACGCAAACTATCGAGTTGCAACGAATCCTTAGCCAAAGCCTTTGCACGCTTGATGCTATCCTTGACAAACTTGGCTCTTTCGTCCGCCATGCGCTTACGCTCCGCATCACGAACCTTCGCCTCGCCCAACAGACGCTTGTAGAGGGTATTGCGCTCAGCCAACTCCGCCTCACGCTCCTCACGCTGCTTGCGTGCCGCCTCCTTCACCGCCTTATTCACCTCGGCAGTCTCCTCTTTGAGGAGCTTTGCACGAAGTTTCATACCCTGCTTGGTGGTATCGCTCGCCAACGAGTCAATCATCTGGCGTCGCAACTCCGACTTAGACTTTGTCACCACAGCCGTAGTATCTTTCACAGGAGCATCCGCCTGGGTAGTTGCCGCAGACTTCTCTCTCTTTGCGTGAGGTGGTCTTGTCGGCATATTCTCTTGAGAGCCATCCTGAGGCCCCTCCTGCTGACCGCGCTGAGGTCCCATCTGCGAGCCACCTTGTGGGCCCATTTGTCGACCACCCTGTGGACCACCCTGTGGAACGCGTGGCAATCCCCCAGGAGCACCATCTGGCATCTCTGCGCCACCCTCCTGCTGTCCGCCTCGAGGGCCTTTATTGCCTCGGCGACCCTTAGCACTCTTAGGGCCTTTTGCACCCTCCTGATCGTTCTCGCCCGCCGATGACTTAGTATCCTTAGTCTCCTTTGTACCCTTTTCACCCTTCGCAGCCGCCTCAGCCGCAGCCTTAGCCGCACGCTCAAGCGAGTCCTGACGAGCCTTCTCAATCTTCTCGCGGATAGGATAGCGAGTGTAGATGAACATCGAGTCGGAGCTCATATAGACGGTATCGCTCTGCTCGGTATTGTAGCTGATGAGCGACGGATTCTTGGTCACAAAGACATTTCCCGGCTCCTTCCAATACTCACCCCAGTCACCAAACACGAGCATCTTCTGCGAGATATCGTCGATTTGGACATTACTGCGGAGCTGCACGTAGTTGCTATCGCGGTAGTAGTAGAGCGTATCGCACAGCAACTCCTGCTCCTTGGTGAGGATATATCCGTTCTTAGTGAGTGTGTAGAGCTGAGTGCCCTTATCGAAAGAGCCCCTGTCGGCGTAGAGGTAATCCTCGCCATCCTCGGGTTTCTCCTTATTCTTGTTCCAGATATTTGTACGAGTAAAGAATTGAGCGTGGTTGGTTTTGGTGTTGTAAACCACCGAGTCGCTCATCATCTCGTAGTCGTTGTTACGCATCTGTACCTGGTCTACGCAGACAATCTCGTTCTTATCCGAGAAGACGTAGCCACGATTCGACTCGACCATATTATCGCCACTTGTGAGCACACCACCGCCCGAGTAGCGACCGACATTGGTCTTGGTATTGAAGATGAAGTTGTAGGTCAGGAGCGTAGCATCGCCATCCACCACCTTGATAATCTTCGAGTAGACTCTTGCTCGGTTGGTGCGACCATCATACTCGGCACGATCGCCATAGATGTAGGTCGAGCCTCGCTTAATCAAGACATTTCCGAAGCACTCGATATGGCGCTCATTGTAGCGCACCGCACTATCGGCCGTAATAACCGTTCCATTATGATACGCAGCGAAGTGTCCCACCACGACCATAATCTTTTGGCCGTTATGCACCATCTGCCAGCCCTCATCGGACTTCATATTGACATAGTCGCGCTTCTTCTTGGCTGAGGTCGAGCTCTTTGTGGTGCGTTGCTGAGGCTGCTCCATAGATAGCGAAGGGAGGCCATTGCTTCCTGCAAAGACCAAACTCGCCAGTGCCAATAACGACACCAATATGGCAACACCTCTTCTCTTCACGCTACCCTATCTGTTACTTGCTATACTTAACCCAATTCTTATTCGAGAACTCTGCACTCTTGAACTCAGGCGCAATGTAGATATACATTGACGCAATCTTCTTGTTGAGCCACTCGACAAACTCCTGCTCCTGCTTCTGCGAGAGTGCCATCTGCTCGAGACGGAGGTAGTCCTCCTCGAGTGAAGCGTTGTGGGCAGGGATAACCTTCAAGAGCTTAACAACCTTGACAAGCTCGTTACCCACTAAATCATTCGAGCGGAATGGAGCCGAGATTTCACCCTCCTTCAAACGCGAAATAGCGTTGTAGTCGTCGATGCTCTTTCCACCCATAGCACCGAAATCCTCCTTCAAGAACTTCGTTGCAGTGAGCTTAGCGTCGTATGCCGAGTAGCGCTCCATAAGGTCGTGATTGGTCACCACACCACCATTCTGCTTCGAGTGTCTATCGTCCGAGTGCTTGCGTGCTGCCTCCTCAAACGAGAGCGAGTCGTGCTTGATAAGGCTCACGAGGCTGTCCAACTCGCGCATTGGAGCGATAATCTCATCCATAGTAAAGGTTGGACGGAGCAAGATATGGCGGCAGTGATAGAGCTGACCCTTCTTATCGATAAGCTGAATGAGGTGGAATCCGAACTCGGTCTCAACAACCTCCGACACCTGACCAGGCTTCAACTCCGACAAAGCATCGCCAAAAGGCTTTACGAATCCCGCCAATGGCGCAGGCTCCAACTCGCCACCCTGGATAGCCGAGCCATCCACCGAGTACATACGAGCCAATGTTGCAAAGCGGGTCTTGCCGGTTACTACACGCTCACGCATCTCGATGAGGCGCTCACGAGTTCGCAACTTCGCCTCCTTCAAGTTCTTCGGGAACATTGTAATCTGTGCGTACATATACTGCTCAGCGATAATCGGCAGGTTATCCTTATCCTTCGAGTTGTAGAAACGCTCTACCTCGCCCGGAACAATCTTGGTCTTGCTGATAACGGTCTGCTGCATCATCTGCGCATAGGTCTGCTCCTCAATCTGTCGGCGCAAGAGGTCACGGATGTGGTAGATAGCCATATGGGTCTTCTTCTCCAATGCGGTAATCGAACCCTCGGCATCAACCATTGCCTGCACCTGCTGCTCGACACGCTGCACAACATCGGCACTGTTAATCTCGATTGAGTCGAGCAACGCCTGGTTGTAGAGCAACTTCTGCAACATCAAATTCTCCAATGCCTCATCCATTGCAGGGCGATCCGAAGTGTAGCCCTGCGAGCGACGCTCCTCGAGGATATCCTCGGCGTGCTGGCGGACATCCGAGTAGCTCACTGAGGAGTTACCCACCACCGCTACGACCTTGTCGAGCATCACAAATCGCTTCTGCGCAACGACAAATGCGCATACTGTAGCGAGACAAATTACTATGCTTAAAACTCTCTTCATACTCTATTTATTCTACATTGATGCGAGCGTGACCCGAGGAGACGGCATCCTTCATAATCTTCTCCTCCTGACGGCGAATCACCTCGGCACGATGACGATTTATCAATATCTGGCGAATACTCTCCTTTGCCATATCGAGCGGCATAATATCGCCCTCCTTCAAGGCGTGAGTAATTCGGTAATAGTAGTAGACTCTGTTGTAGTGAATCTTCTGCACTGCACGGTTGCTGAGCATACCCTCGTGGCGCGACGTGCGCAACAACGGAAGGTTGCTCAAGTAGTCCGAGAATGGTACCCACTCGTCGAACTTGAGATATACGAAGTTATTCTTGCGGCACAACTCCTCAAAGTCCTCGCGGTGCTCACGCTCGGGCGATGAGAACCACTGAATAACCTGCTCACGACGGCGGAACTCGTCGCTCATAGCGACAATCTGGCCCTTCACCATCGACTGCGAAATACGGAAATCGGATTTGTGAGCATTGTAGTAGGTTGCGATATCTTTGTCGGTAATCTCGCCACAAGGCTCTGCCTCGAGGTAGTGACGGTCGAGGCGGTGCACCAACAACGAACGGCGATACTCCTCCACCATCTTCTCAATCTCCTCCTCAGAGTCCGAGAACAACTTTTCGGCCTCCTGCTGCTTGAGTTGACCAACAACCCACTTCGAGACAAAGGCCTGCGAGTAGCTCACGCTATCGGCCGCAGTAGCTCCGCTCGGCATTGAAGCCGCCAACTCCGAGCGATAGAGGCAAACTTCGCCTACGCTCGCAATCAACTCGTCGTCGGCTCTATAGCCCGACCACGAACTGCACGCCCCCAAGAAGAAGGCTGCCATAACAATCGCTATTTTCACACTATTACGCATACAAGCGACAAAGATAAGCATTTTTCACGAAAGTAACGACTATTATGCAATAATATTGCATTGAGAGACAAAAAAGACGAAAAACTCGCGTCTTTCGTCTCATTCGTGCTCTATTTGTAATCTTCGGGCGTTGCCGTTCCATAGCTCTCATGCGGGCCACCCTTCGACGGGTGCATCCTATTCCAAACCTGCGCGAGGAATGGATTTCGCTCCGCCTCCTCATCAAATCGCCAAGGGGCAGGCATACACTCTTCGCACCAATGACCACCGAGCAATACCAATGCAGGCGACGCCGAGAAACGGTGACCGAAGGCACACTCCCACTCCAACTTGGTAGCCAAGTCGCCCTTCGTCATCGTCTCAGAGAGACATTTACCACCTCTGAAGGCCGCTGCCTGACGCATATCTTCGATATCCAACTCAGCCAACGGTTTACTCTCGTCGTAGCCGTGATTGAGGCGCTCAGCCTCGGCCTCACCGACGAGATTAATATTGCGCATAACCTCCCACGAAGGTATCGCATCGCGCTCCTCGCGAGAACCGAAATATGCCTTTATACGCTGCTCATTGCCGCTTTTCAACCAGCCGAGTGTGCCGAATGTCTTATCGTTGGCTATCATTCGCATAAACGGTTTAATCACAAAACCGGGTGCAATCTTTGCCAACTTGTAGAACCACGGCAAGGTGCTTGCCATCTGCTTGAAATACTCGGCAACAGGGGTATTGGCGCGGAAGTGGAGATACTCCTCCAACTTATCCGAATCGAGATAGAACTGACCGTGGAAATTGTGTGTTGCAAACCACTTTACATCGAAGATTTTCTCGGGTGCAGGGCAGTTAATCGAGCTGAGCAAATAGCGCTCAAAATCGTAGTTTGTAAGGCGATACTCGGCGCCACTACCGATATTGTAGAACTTGCACCAGAACTCCTCAGGGACATCATCACCGCATACATTTGCCAACAATCGACCCGAGTCCTCAACAGTCGCCCACTCCAACACGCCGCGGATAGGCACGTGGAACATAATAGGGTCCATATTTTTGAGGATTGCAGGATAGAGAATACCCGACTGACGGAGGCTCACCCAATGCTTCAGACCCGACTCGGCAAAGATGCGCTCGGCGCGACATTTTGATATAGCGTAGTAGTCGAAAATTGACGGAAAAATAGGGTCTCCCGTACGGCCCCAATGAAGTGGATCGCGACGGTCTCCCGTCTGTGCCACACTACCGATATAGACAACCTTGATATCGTTGCTATTTGGCTGAGCCTTAACAGCTTTCACCACATTTTCGGCAGCCGTGACATTCACCTTAAGCACGCTCTTTGGCTTGTAGTCTGCACTCGGCGAAACCATACCTCCGACATGGAGAACAAAGTCGGCTCCCGATGTCGCATTTAGAACATCGTCATAGCACATCAAATCACCCCAAACAATGCGAATCGCATCGCCATATTTTGCCATCTTCTTACGGTTAGTTTTGGTATCGCGCACCAACACCGTAATATCAAACTTATCGCGCTTGGCAAAGAGTTCTGCAAGTCCTGCCGAGCCCATAACACCGGTTGCACCGGTCAAGAATACTCGTTTCTTCATCTATATTTATTACTCTTTTTTCTCCTCTATCTCTTCTGTTTTTTCGTCCTCAGCCTTCTTCTTGACGAAGACATTTACGTATGCCTCAATCGAAATAGCCACAAATATTACCGCCACCACGCTATAAGAGAGGTAGTATGCCCATCCGTCGCCCACAATCTCGTAGAGCGAAATCTCGCCAAAGCCCAAACATATCAGCGTAAAAGCCAGGACATTGTTGATTGCGTGGATTATAATTGTGCTGAAAATCGAAGATGTTCTCTCGTATATCACACCAAAGATAATTCCCGCCACCGTAGCCACAATGATTGTCGAGATATCACCGTGGATAAGGCCAAAGAATAGCGCCGTAACCACAATCGAAAGTATCGTGCTCCATCGTCTGCGAAGCGTCTCGAGAATCACACCTCTACATAGTAACTCCTCGATAATCGGAGCCAATACTGCTACGGTAACCCACGCCCAAACACCACGTCCGACGCTGGCCTCGCTGGCACCCGGAAGGATTCGAATCAACGGCTCGAGCACAATCTGCGACGAGAGTAACCAGATGATGCCTACAAGTATAATTATCGGATTGAAGCCCGCAGCCTTGTGACGAATTTTAAGACCACCCTTACCACCTCTGAGACGAACGTATAGCCACATAAAAAAGAGTGGCACAGCCATCGAAAGCGGGTAGATAAGAACCATATATCGGCTGAGAGCCTCCTGCTCCGCCATATAGAGTTCGGGATCAGCCGAAGCTGCTTCCACAAGTTCTGGTCGCAACAAGCCGAGTTGACCCAAAACTACTCCCAAGAGTAATTGTGCAACAAAAAATACAACAAACATCACAACCACATCTCCAATGGTCGGGAAGAGCTTTTTCTGAGTAGCATTTTCCATATTTTTCACTCTTTTTCGAGGGCGAAGATAAGCATTTTTGAGGCAAAAAGAAAAACTTTATTTGGGTAAATCAAATTAAAATTACTAAATTTGCCCGCTTATTATTTATAATAACCGCGAAGAAAGCAATAAAGAATATGGGTAAAGTCGTCGCATTAGCAAACCAAAAAGGTGGTGTAGGAAAGACCACCACCGCCATAAACCTCTCGGCTTCAATAGCTCTGCTCGGTAAGAAGGTACTTCTTATCGACGCCGATCCACAGGCAAATGCCACATCGGGACTCGGCTTCGACATCAACTCGGAGGGTATCTACGAGTGTATCACAGGTGAGCGCACCGCCGAGGAGACTATGCTCCACCACGAGGAGATCAAAAATTTGTGGGTATTGCCATCGAGCATCAACCTCGTAGCAGCCGACACCGAGCTCCCAAATATGGAGAACAGCCACCGCGTGGTTAAAGGCATCATCGACAGCGTACGTGACCGCTTCGACTACATCTTCATCGACTGCTCGCCTTCGCTCGGCTTCACAACTGTGAACATCCTCACAGCGGCTGATTCGGTGCTTATTCCCGTACAGTGCGAGTACCTCGCATTGGAGGGTTTGAGTAAGTTACTTAACACCATTAAGATTGTGAAGGGCAACCTTAACCCCGACCTCGAGATTGAGGGTTTCCTCTTGACAATGTATATGCGTAACCGCTTGAATAACCAGGTGGCAAACGAGGTACGTGAGCACTTCGGCCCACTCGCCTACGACACAATAATTCAGCGAAATATCCGTTTAGGTGAAGCACCATCACACGGAAAGCCAATTATGCTCTATGACGCTTCGGCGAATGGAGCAACCAACTATCTGCTCCTTGCCAAGGAGTTCTTGAAGAAGAATCGTAAAAAGAGTACAAAATAATGAAACAGAAAGGATTAGGCCGCGGATTGGATGCAATTTTCGGCGGCAACATAGAGGTAAAGTCGAAGCCTATGGCCGAGATGACCGAGATAAATCTCTCGGCAATCATTCCAAACCCTACACAGCCTCGTACCGAGTTTGACGAGGAGGCGCTCGAGGAGTTGGCAGAGTCTATCCGCCAGTTGGGTCTTATTCAGCCTATCACCGTAAAGCGCAGTGGTGACAAGTATATCATCATTAGCGGTGAGCGTCGTTGGAGAGCTGCTGCCAAAGCAGGTTTGGAGGTTGTACCCGCATATATCCGCGAGGTTGACGACACCACCCTCCACGCAATGGCTCTCGTCGAGAACATCCAGCGTGAGGATCTCAACGCCATCGAGATTTCACTCGGTATGCAGCGTCTTATCGAGGAGTGTGGCTTGACCCAGGAGGCTCTTGCCGAGCGACTTGGCAAGAAGCGCTCGACGGTAGCCAACTACCTCCGTCTGTTGAACCTCCCTGACGAGATTCAGTTCGCAATCAAGGGTGGTATCATCTCGATGGGACACGCCATGGCTATCGCATCGGCCGAGAGCAAGGCTAAGCAGCTCTCGTTGCTCAAGCGTTGTATCAAGAGCAACCTCTCGGTACGTCAGCTCGAGGAGTTGGTACGTCTCGCATCGGACAAGAAGGAGAAGGCGGTTGCTCACGTCATTGACGAGGAGTACCCTGAGTCATACAGCCGCCTGGTTGAATATTTAGAAAAATTCTTCTCTCAAGATATCTGCATCAAGCGCACCAAGAATGGCGGCGGCAAGATCATCATCGACTTCTCGTCGGACGCAGATATCGAGAAGTTTGTCAAGAAGTTTCACAAGCTCTAAATGAGTTAAGAGTTGAGAACTAGAGGGTTACATATCGGACAGATGATATGCAAGCGAGGCGTGATGCTTCTGCTTACGCTACTCTTTGTCTGCTCGGCACTCTCCGTATCGGCGCAGATAAACCCATATGCCCGTCAGCGACGTGGCGAGCGCACCATCGTGCGCAGTGGCCAGGTCTACCTGCCCGACTCGTTAGAGAAGGCTCGTATGGACTCTGCTCGCATAGCCAAGTTGGTCGATACACTCAAGAAGTTGTCGCCCGACTCGTTGGCAAACTTGCGCGAGGATGTCAAACGAGAGCTCCCCGACTCGGTTCGCAAGGCGCTCTTCGGAGAGCCTAAGCGCGACTCTTTGGCGGTCGACTCCCTCGCCCTCGACTCTACACTCACCGAGCGTCAGCGCAAGCGCATCGAGAGACGCGAAAATCGCACACCTTACTTCAGTGATTCGATGTCGTTGCGCAGGGTGGGACTCACCTCGGTAGTTTTACCGGGCTTCGGACAGATTTATAACAAGCAGTATTGGAAGTTGCCGATACTCTATGGTACGGTGGGAACATCGCTCGGAATGTGCCTCTGGAGCAACTCTAAGTACAAACCGCTCAAGGCGCAATACGACTACCTGACCGACCAGGGATTGAAGCGCACACCTGAGATGAATGCCGTGCAGGCCGAGATGATAAAGTACAACACGATGAAGCAGGCGTTTATGATTACAACCATCGCCTCCTACATCTACTTCCTCGGCGACACCGTTCTCAAGTACTCGACGAATGAAATCTCTCCTGTGAACAAGGCGACGACCCTCTCGATGATTTGTCCGGGTGCGGGTCAGATATACAACAAGAGCTACTGGCGTGTGCCAATCGTTGTGGGAGGATTTGCCACAACCATCTACTGTATCGACTGGAACAACCGTGGATATCAGCGTTTCCAGAAGGCCTACAGATTGCTCACGGAGTATGAGGCCAATCCGGCACTCTACCCTAACGGCTCGCCCGATGAGTTCGGCGGTCGTTACTCGACATCGTTCCTCAAGAACTTGCGTAACAGTTACCGCCGTAACCGAGATTTGTGTATAATTCTCACGGCGGGACTCTATATTTTACAGATTGTCGACGCGCACGTCGATGCTCACCTCCAGACCTACGATATCTCGAAGGATCTCTCGGTGAGTCTGACCCCGGCCATAGGCTACAGCTACAACCGCCTCAATCCATCAAGCGGAGGTGGAGCTACGCTGGGTATGAATTTAAGTCTTTCATTCTAACGAAACTATGCTCAAACGAACACTACTACTGCTCGTCATTGTCATTTTGTGCCTACCTGCGACCACATCGGCCAGACGCAAGGAGGCTGCCACGGCACAACCTCAGCCCGTGCAAGAGGTTATCAGAATACCTGTCTACGACACTATCCGTGTGACAGTTATCGACACCATTAAGGTTATGCCGGAGCCGGCACCTCGCATCGACACACTCCGTTTGGCGCACACGCCTGCAGAGGTGGACTCATTGGTCGAGGCGTGGACAATCCTTCATCAGGCACAGAGCGAGCGCGCTCTTCTTGGTGCTATGATAGAGATGGACACAACAGCTAACATCCCAGTGGATACCCTCTACAAGCGACGTCTCATCGATATGGCATCGGTAATCCACTTGCCATACAACTATATCGTACGCAACTTCATCAACCAATATGTGGCAGGTCGCTGGAGCTCGTTGCGCAGAATTCTTGCACTCTCGCAATACTACTTCCCGATTATTGAAGAGGAGCTTCTTGCCGCAGGTTTGCCATTGGAGCTGCGCTACCTCCCAATCATCGAGTCGAACCTCTCAATTCGTGCAACATCGCCCGTAGGAGCAGGTGGTTTGTGGCAGATTATGCCTTCGACCGGTAAGAACCTCGGCCTTGAGATTAACTCATTGGTCGACGAGCGATGCGACGTGGTCAAATCGACACGCGCAGCTTGCAAGTTCCTCTCATATTTATATAAGGTATATGGTGATTGGACACTCGCCATCGCAGCCTACAACTGCGGCCCTGGCAACGTGAACAAGGCGCTCGTACGTGCCGGTGAAAGCTGCAAGACCTTTTGGGACATCTACGACTACCTACCGAATGAGACTCGCGGCTATGTGCCTAAGTTTATCGCAGCAGCATACGCCTACACCTATCACGAGGCGCACAACATTGCTCCTGCCGAGCTTCCGCTCTGCGTAGCTACCGACACGGTGATGGTCAATCGCATTATGCACCTCGGTCAGGTTGCCGAGACACTCAATATTCCGATTGAGACCTTGCGCGACTTGAACCCACAGTACAAGTTGGACGTAGTACCCGCAACCAAGAAGACGTACGCCTTGCGCCTTCCGACAAGCTACACTAGCGAGTTCGTGAAGAATGAGAAGGAGATTTATGGTAAGGACACTCTCTTCTTGAAGGAGTTCCTCAACCCTGATAACTTGGAGAAGAAGCGTGCCGAGGGTATAGGTTACATCTACACCGTGCGCGAGGGTGACAACCTCAGCGTTATCGCATATCGCAACCGCACTACCGTTAGCGAGTTGAAGCGTTGGAACAGACTCAAGTCCGATGCGCTCCGCATCGGTCAGAAGCTCCGCATCGAGAAGCCGAAACCAAAGTTATAAACCAGATAGAAAAAGGGTTGTCCAACTTTCTTGTTGAACAACCCTTTTCTTTTGGATCTCCTCTTCGATTAGAAGCAATAAGTTGCTGAGAGAGCAAGGTTAAAGAAACCCTTGTCATGGAAACCGAAGCTACCAGGAGTGTGTACGTTAACCTCAGTAGTTACACCAGCGTCATCAGTAACTGTAGATGTAGTAGTCTTACCGTAAACGATGTGAGCACCAATAACTGGAGTATAGTCGATTGCAAGACGAATAGGTACCTTCTTGAACTGGATACCGAACTTAACATCACCTGCAACACCTGCATAAACGCAACCGAGGTTACCACCTACATTAGCACCGACACCGGCATCGAGGAACCAGTTACCTGCATTTGGAGTCCAGTTCCAGTTGCAGCAATTCCAGTTGTGGAGGAAAGTGAAGTCTGCACCAAGACCATAACCAAGACCCAAACCGAGGCGACCCTCAACATACTTATCTGCAGAGTAGAAACACTCAGCTACAGCCTGAACACCATAGGTTGCACGAAGACCAACCGACCACTTAGACGATGCAGCAACCTTAGCAGCCTGCTCCAACTTACTCTGTGCCGAAACTGTTGATACGCAAAGCGCTACAGCAGCCAAAACGAGAAAAAACTTTTTCATACGCGTAAATATTTAAATTAATAATGTTAAAGCTTCAATAGAAGTCATAGCAAAGATAGCGATTTTTTCATTAAATGCAAACGATTCGCATAAATTTCACAAAAACAGCTATACGTTTCAGACATCAAAAGCGCCTTTTCTATAGAGTTTAGTAGAGGATACTTCCGACCTTTACAACCTCTTTCGGGAGCGATGCCTTATACTTTGGAGCCTTCTTTGTCGAGCCATCCTTCTGGCACTTGTAGTTCGAAACTACGCCCTCGACAACACCCTTCTTGGTTGTGAAACGTACTACACCTGCA
This sequence comes from Alistipes sp., assembly GCA_045614285.1. GTDB lineage: Bacteria > Bacteroidota > Bacteroidia > Bacteroidales > Rikenellaceae > Alistipes. The sequence continues at coordinate 2,372 of JAZLCQ010000013.1, read as the reverse complement.
CCCATAAACTTATCGTTCTTGAACTCACCCTTGTAGTAGTCGCCATTTGCGCAGCGCAAGTAGCCCAAGCCATTGAGCTTGCCCTTCAAAGCAGCACCGTCGTATCTATCGCCCGACTCCATCTTCACGCGCACCTTATATGGAGAGTAGGTATCCAACTCACCCTCTACGAATGTGCCCTCGTAGCTATTTCCGTTGCGAAGAGTCATCTTGCCGCGACCGCTAAGGCGACCATCTACAACCTGACCTGCGTAGCGACCCTTCGAGGTGCTCACCACAACAAAGCCCTTCAACAGACGCTGACCCATCGATGCAAAGGCCTCCTGCTGCTTATCCTGACCCGACACCTTCAACGAGAATACACCCTTGAAGATGTTGCCATTATCAGCCTTATAGATACCCTTCACCGCATCACGAGTGCTTGTGCGAAGCTTGTACTCATCGTGCTTGAAGCAGCGCTTAACATATGGTATAGGCTCACCTACATATACATCACCATTGCCAAGGAGCACCTTCACCTTGTATGGGCTCAACACCTTGATAACATAGTCACGATTAGATGCCACGAGTGAGCCCTTCTCGAACTTACCGTCGACGAACTGACCCGAGCGGGTGATTGTAACCGAGTATGCGCCATCCTCAATCTCGCGTTTCAACTCGCCATTGCCGTGGAACAAAGCAGCCTTAAACTCACCCTGATAGACCTCAGGACCCATCTCACCCTTGCGGTAGAGGCTACCTACACCCTCGAAGAGGCTGTTCACAAAGTCTCCGCTATACTCTACTAAGCAGTTTGCGCCATTATACTCGCGGTAGAGGCCCTTACCCTCATAGATACCTACTCTGAAGTCGCCCTCATACTCGATTGTAGCGGCACCGCTCTTCACCGTCAATGCACCTACACCCTCGTAGTTGCAATTTACGAACTCGCCATTGTAGACCACCTCAGCGTTTGCACCCAACTTCTTGTACAATCCCTTCGCAGGAACAACAACGCCGTCAACCTCGGCTACAGCGCCTACATACGAAGCATTCTCGGCACTCCACGCACCCTCAAAGTGAGTGCATACACCATCTGTGTAGTGCGCCACAAACTTGACCTCCTTATCCTCGTACTTCAATACGCCTGTATTATCATCACCCTCAACCGATGCCAAGAGGCAGAGCGACTGACTTGCCGGAGCGAGAGGCATCGCAATGCACAACTCACGACCTACAAACACCTTCTGGACCTTCGACATCTCCACATACTGCATCACAACGAGCGGCTCGATGTTGAGCTTCTCGTATGCCACTGCAACCTGGTTATCCTCCTGCACTGAGACAAATGCTCGCCACTGCTCAGGAGTCAATGGCACACCAAGCTCGTCACACTTTGCATCGACAACCTTGTAGTCGTAGACCTTTCCGCCCACGATAACACGAAGCGGCTGATTCAATGTGAAGCTGCCATCTACGATCGAGTAATCGTTGTTGTCAAATGTACGGAACACCAAGCGCTGCGATGCGGTGTTATACTCCACATCCAACTGCACTGCATCCTTTTCGGTGTAGGTAACCTTCTCGAGGCCCTCCTCTGTCGACACGGAGTAGGTCAATACGCTACCGGTAGCGTAGTGTGTATTGTAAACCGTTACTTGTGATACGGGTGCAGCGGGAGCCTCCTGTGCAGGCTCTGCTACGGGAGCCTCAGCCGGCGGTACCACCTCCAAATTCTCCACTACAGGTGCCACCTGAGGTTGCTCAACAACAGTAACCTCCTGGGCTGATAGAACCGATGCCGCACAAAGCGACAAGGCAGACAACATCAACAATCTCTTCATAATATCTCTGTTTTAAAGTTTAATCAAACATTCATTTGCGGCAATTGCACACTTTGCCTACTACAAAGTTAATAAACTTTTACTACGTTCCACCATTTTTGTCGATATTTTTTCGGTACACCACCCACTTCGGCTCTACACCCAAACAAAAAACCGCCACCCCTAAGGGTAGCGGTACACTTTCGCAAAGTTGCAAAAGGCTATTTAACTGCTTTTACGATTGCTTCGAATGCTTTTGGCTCGTTCATTGCCAAGTCAGCCATAACCTTACGGTTGAGGGCGATACCCTTAGCATTGATCTTACCGATAAACTCTGAATAAGTCATACCGTATGCGCGAACTGCAGCGTTAATACGTGTAATCCACAACGAACGGAATGTACGCTTCTTGAGTCGGCGGTGTGCGTATGCATACTGCAAACCCTTCTCGACAGTGTTTTTCGCTACTGTCCAAACGTTTCCCCTTGAACCAAAGTTACCCTTGGCAAGCTTCAAAACCTTTTTTCTTCTTGCGCGTGATGCGACAGCATTTACTGAACGTGGCATAGTT
>JAZLCQ010000012.1:0-120034 GCA_045614285.1 Alistipes sp. | reverse complement strand
ATTACAATCAACCACAAGGCTCTCGATGTCTATTTCCCATTGAACATCTTGCAGTATGAGGTTAAGCAGCCATTGCTCGTAACTGAGACTGCAGAGGCTTATGACGTAGTTGTAAACCTCGTAGGTGGTGGTATCAAGGGTCAGGCTGAGGCTGCTCGTATGGGTATTGCTCGCGCATTGTGCGAGATCAACGCTGAGTATCGTCCAATCTTGAAGAAGAACGGATTCCTTACTCGTGACGCCCGCGAGGTTGAGCGTAAGAAGCCAGGACAGCCTGGTGCACGTCGTAAGTTCCAGTTCAGCAAGCGTTAATTTTTATTTCGCAAGCGGACTAACATTTCGGCAAAGCACGACAAGGGTTTCGAAAGCAAGCACGACCACATATACCTATATATTATATATAGTGCTACCTGCTGCTTGCCCTGTCGCGGAAAACTCTCGGGATTGACAAGGTCACTACCACGAGGGTTGAAGAAAAGAGAATTAAAATTACAAAAAAAGAAACTAAAATGTCTAGAACAGATTTTAATACATTGTTGGAGGCTGGCGTTCATTTCGGTCACTTGAAGCGCAAGTGGAATCCTAAAATGGCTCCATATATCTTCATGGAGAAGAACGGCATCCATATCATCGATCTCTACAAGACTGTTGTAAAGCTCGATGAGGCAGCTGAGGCACTCAAGAACATCGCTAAGAGCGGTCGTCGTGTGCTCTTCGTTGCAACCAAGAAACAAGCTAAGGAAGTAGTTGCCGAAAAGGTAGCTGCCGTAGGTATGCCTTACGTAACTGAGCGTTGGGCTGGCGGTATGCTTACAAACTTCCCAACTATACGAAAGGCCGTAAAGAAGATGGCTACCATCGACAAGCAGATTGCTGACGGTCTCTTCGATAACTTCTCAAAGCGTGAGAAGTTGCAGATTTCGCGTCAGCGTGCTAAGCTCGAGAAGAACCTCGGTTCTATCGCTGACCTTACTCGTCTTCCTGCTGCGTTGTTCGTAGTAGACGTTCAGAAGGAGCAGAACGCCGTTAAGGAGGCTAAGCGTTTGAACATTCCGGTATTTGCAATGGTCGATACTTGTTGTGATCCAACCGACATCGATTTCGTGATCCCTGCAAATGACGATGCTACAAAGTCAATCGCTGTAGTTCTCGATACAGTATGTGCTGCTATCGCAGAGGGCGCAGAGGAGCGCAAGCTCGAGAAGGAGAAGGAGGCTGTTGAGGCCGAGGCTAACACAGAGGCTCCTGCAAAGAAGCCTGCTAAGACTCGCATCAAGAAGAGCGTAAAGGCTTCGGTTGATGCTCAGGAGGCAGTTGTAGCAGAGGTTGTTGCTGCTGTTGAGGAGTAATTTATTAACAAACGAAAACCACAGAAAACTATGGCAATAGAGATTAAGGCAGCTGATGTAATGAAGTTGCGTAAGATGACCGGCGCTGGTATGATGGACTGCAAGAAGGCACTTATTGACGCTGAGGGCGACTATGAGCGTGCTAAGGAGATCATCAAGGAGAAGGGTAAGCTCGTAGCAGCTAAGCGTGCTGATCGCGAGACTTCTGAGGGTGCTGTTATTGCAAAGGTTCAGGGTAATAAGGCTATCGTTGTAGGTCTCGGTTGTGAGACTGACTTCGTAGCTAAGAATGCTGACTTCCAGGCACTTGCTGAGGCTATCGCTGAGGCAGCTATCGTAAACTTCCCTGCTGACAAGGAGGCTCTCATGGCTTGTGCACTCGCAGACGGTCGTACTGTAGAGGCTGCAGTTACTGAGTTGACAGGTCAGACTGGTGAGAAGCATGTTGTTGCTGGTTACGAGGCTATCGAGGCTCCATTCATTTCGGCTTACATGCACGTAATTACCGGTAAGCTTGCTGCTATCGTTGGTTTCAACAAGGAGATCGACGCACAGACTGCTAAGGGTGTTGCAATGCAGGTAGCTTCGATGAACCCGGTTGCTGTATCGTCTGCAGATGTTGAGCAGAGCGTTCTCGACGCTGAGTTCAAGACTGCAGTTGAGAAGACTAAGGACGAGCTCGTTCAGAAGGAGATTAACGCACACCTCACTAAGGCTGGTATCAACCCAGCTCACGTAGACAGCGAGGATCACATCGAGTCGAACCAGTCTAAGGGCTGGATCACAGCTGAGCAGGCTGCTCAGGCTCGCGAGATCATCAAGACTGTAGGTGAGGCTAAGGCTGCAAACCTCAATATGACTATGATCGAGAACATCGCTAAGGGTCGTGTTCAGAAGTTCCTCAAGGAGAACACTCTCGAGGAGCAGGGCTATCAGATGGGCGACGGCAAGACTCCTGTTAAGGATGTTATCAAGGCTGTTGACACTGAGGCTAAGGTTCTCGTGTTCAAGCGAGTATCACTTGCTGACTAATCTGAGTAAAACTCAATATGAAGAGACCGCAAGAAATTGCGGTCTCTTTTTTGTTTGAAAAAATTTGTTTTAATCAAATAAAATATATACATTTGTAGTAGATATAAATGCAGAAACTTATGCCCTTCCCGAAAATTTCGGGGGGGGGTAAAATGTTTATATACAGATAGTTACAAGAAAATAAAGTTCTTAAACCATTTAAAACTATTTTATTATGAAAAAATTGTTATTGATTGCTGTCGTTATTTGTGCAGCTCTTTTGACAAGTTGCTCTGCACACCTGTATTCGTCGTCGAATGCCAGCGTAGCTAAGACTGAGGTTGTTCTCTCGCAGAAGAACTTTAAGGTTATCGGCCAGGCTGAGGGTGTATCTACTATCACTCAGGTGCTCGGTATCGGAGGTTGCTCGCAGAAGGAGGTTCGTGCAAATGCTGTAAACGAGATGTTCAAGAATGCAAACTTGAAGGGTGCTCAGACTATCGTTAATATCAACGTAAAGAGCGCATATTCGGGCGTTCCGCCATTCTTCGTACGCACAACTTACTCAGCTACCGGAACTATTATCGAGTTCACAGAGTAGGGTAGTTAGCACAATAAAAGAGCCGAGCAATTTGCTCGGCTCTTTTTGTATCTCTATTTTGCCTTAGAAGAGCTGTATCAGCAACAATCCTACGCCCAACGATACCACGGTAGTGATGAGTCCTGGCATCATAAATGAGTGGTTGAGAATCCACTTTCCGATACCCGTAGAGCCCGTGCGGTCGAAGTTGATGGCTGCGATAACTGTAGGGTAGTTCGGGATGAAGAAGTAGCCATTTACGGCAGGGAAAAGCGCAATCATCATCATTGGTGAGATGCCGAGTGCGATGCCCAGAGGCGCAATTGCACGAATGGTTGCAGCCTGGCTATAGAGCAAAATCGACATCACAAAGAGTGCCACGCCAAAGAGCCACGGCATCTGCGATACGATACCTTCGATTGCTCCCTTCAGCTCGGCAATATTGCCATTGATGAAGGTGTCACCCATCCACGCAATACCAAAAATTGCGATTACTGCCTGCATACCCGCCGAGAAAATTGACCCCTTGGTCGCCTCGATACCGTTAGTGCGTGTAACGAGGAGGATAAGTGCAGCTGCTGTAAGCATCAATATTTCGATAAGAATCGGCATTCCAAGGGCTGAGCCATCAAATGATGGACGGAGCGCAGGAATCGAGCCGAAAAGCACGATAAGCAGGGTAGAAAGAAGGAATATAATGACCGAAATACGAGCCTTAGTGAGGTTCTTGACGTCGGTCAACTGCGTATGCTTCTCATCGAGCAGACCCGCCTTCAAACGCTTGATATATTCAGGATCGTTGACGAGCTCCTTACCTACGCGCATCGAGTAGAGTGCACCTGCAAGAACGCCGATGATAGTGGCAGGAATACAGATCTTTAAGATGTCGAAGAGGTCGATTCCAAAGCCTGCAAGCATACCCAGAAGTGCCACTGTTGCAGCCGATATCGGGCTTGCGGTAATACCCTGCTGTGAGGCAATTACAGCGATTCCGAGCGGTCGCTCCGGGCGAATTTTAGTCTCGGTTGCCACCTCTGCAATTACAGGAAGGAGCGAATATGCGATATGGCCTGTACCCGCAATAAATGTGAATGTATAGGTTACAAGTGGTGCCAAAATGGTGATGTGTGCAGGGTTACGACGGAGGATGCGCTCCGCAATCTTGACCATATAGTCGAGACCTCCTGCAGCCTGCATACACGATGCTGCCGAGATTACAGCCGCAATCATCAGCATTACATCAATCGGCGGCATTGTAGGCTCCAGCCCGAAGATGAATGTCAACACAGCCAAACCGATACCACCCATCACTCCGAGGCCGATACCTCCGAGTCGAGCACCTACGATGATGGCTACGAGTACAAATAGGAATTGTAAAAGCATAAATTTATTGTGTTAGTGATGATGATGTTCAAGTACGGTATGAGGAACGTGTCCGTGCGAAATAATCTGTATTGGACACTGGTAATTCTCTAATTGTTCGGCAGTTATGACGTTTGAGTCGTGACGATGCACCGAGCGATTTACGCAGACAATGCTCTTCACAACGCTTGTGATAGTGCCCAGATCGTGCGACACCATAACAATTGCCATACGCTCATTTAGGCGGTGCAGTAGGGTATAGAGCTCGTTCTCGAACTTGTTGTCTACGAAGTTTGTAGGCTCATCGAGAATCAACAATTTCGGCTCCAAAATCACAGCACGACAGAGAAGTGCGCGCTGCATCTGACCTCCTGAAACCTCGCTGATTTGACGGTCTGCAATATTCGCAATGCCCGCCATATCAAGCAGTTGCATCGCTTTCTCACGATCAGCCTTGCTGTAGCGACCAAAGAAACCCTTCTCGGCCTGTAATCCCGACATCACAACCTCGATTACCGAAATCGGGAACGATTTATCGAAGTCAGAGAGCTGCGGCAGGTAACCAATCAGACGGTGCCCGTGCTCAAAAAGAGTAGGGGAGTACTCCACCTCTCCACTATGAGGAACCGTGCCGAGTATCGCCTTCACAAGGGTAGTCTTTCCGCCTCCATTTGGACCTATAACTCCCAGGAAATCATTGGCATAGATATCAAGTGACACATCCTCCAAAGCGGTGGTTGCATCATACTTGACACTTATGTTTTTCAGCGAAACAATGCTCTCCATCTCTACTCGGTTATAAGGGTTACGATATGAAGGATATTGGAGAAAATATCTTCCTCTAACGGGTTGATTTCCACTGCATTGCTATTTGTGTCTTTGCAAATGGCCTCGACAGAAGATGCCGGAAACTCCGACTGATAGAAGATATGTTTAATGCCAGCTTCGCGTGCTTGATCGATGATTCGAGCAAGGTGTTTTGCACTCGGCTCTTTGCCCTCGTGCTCGATCGCAACCTGCGTAAGTCCGTAGTCTCGAGCAAGATAGGTCAGTGCAGGGTGGTAGATGAAGAACATCTTGTTTTGGCTCTGCTGACAGAGCGAATCTACCTCTTTGTCGAGTTCTAACAGCTTGACATATAGCGCATTATAATTCTCACCATACTTTGTCGAGTCAGGCATCTCACGAGCTATTGCGTTGTAGGCATTCGCGGCCATCTTGTCGAGTTGTTTAGGTGAGCACCATACGTGTGGGTCTACGCCGTGAGCGTGGCTGTGTCCGTGCGAACAATGAGCGTGCGAGCAGGTGCCGGCAATAACCTTAATTCCTTGCGATAGATTGATAATCTGCTTGTTACGTGCAATTCGGTGGAGTAGTTCCTGCTCAAATTCGAGCAGTCCTGTGCCGAATACCAATCGTGCCGATTCAACTTCACGGAGCTGCTTCGGTGTAGGCTCAAATGTCTCTGGTGATGCGCCTTGAGGAACAAGAACCGACACCTCAAAGTCGTCGCCGAGGATGTTTTCAATCAGCGGCTTGAGCGGTGCAATCGAAACTACAGCTCGATTCTCAACGACTGTTCCGCGCCCTGAACAACCAACTACGATGATGGATGCAAACAGTAGTGCAATGTATGTTATTAATTGTCGTTTCATTACTAAACAAACTCTCCTAATATATAATTTAACATAATATACATATTACACCGTTAGCGAAAAACAGGGTAGTGAGGCACTCTCGGCAACTTTCTGCTCGAAACCGTGCACGTTTGTACATTATTCTCACAAAGATAGGAATAATTTAGAAATTTCGATGCTTTCTGTCGATTTATCATTAGAATAAAAAGGTCTTGCCATCTCTATATTTGCAACTCTATCTATTGAGTGCCAGTGAATTACGGATATTTAGCCGTTACTTTAACCCTCTGAGAATCGCATATTTTGCTGAGAGCGAGGGATTGTACGCGAATTTTCACCCGTTATAAGCCATAATTTACACCTTATATATATAATAAGGTAAAAAAAATCTAGGGTAGTCAGACTACCCCAGATTTTTGTCTTCATTTTCGAAGAGGCCAATGACTCGTCCAAATTTTGTCCGCCTGCTCGAGTTCGGGCGATCTCACCTTTGTCTACCTTTTTGGTCGGAGCTCCTCGAAAGTTTGGTCTCGATAGATGATGATGATCTTCTCGATGTTCGAGTTTGCGAACGAAGGCAATGTCATATTTGTGACATTTTCGGATATGTTCGATTTGTCACAATTTGTCGAAGTCTCAGCAGGCACATCAAATAGATTTCCTGAGTGAGGTTGAGCCTTTTCTGGAGTTGTGATTGGAGCGTTCGAGTTGCGCATCTCCTCAGCATCACCCAACAGCCAGTAAGGGTTGATCTGAGGAAAACGGTTGACAATTTTACACAACATTTCGAAGCTCGGTTTGTTGCGTCCACTCAAAATATGAGAAATAGCAGCCGGCTTCACTTCGAGAATTTCGGCAAGCTTGCTAGCTGTCAAATTCTCACTTTGCATCAAAATACGCAGTTTTCCCTCCATTTTTAACAATTTTTACAAAGGTAAAAATAATTTACAAAATAAACAAATTAAAAATACAAGTGTAAAATGTTAATAATTGTTAATATCTGTTACAAATGTTAATAAGTCAAAATCAGTTAAATAGTAGAATCTACAATATATGATATTTTACATCATATTATATATGGTAAACCGCTGATATTTATATGTTTGATACAACAAGTATTTGCATATAGGCTATATATGCACGAAATACTACCCTATACCCTTCTAAGCATAATATTTAGCTTTATATAATTTGCATAACTTGCTGATATATAGTAACTAAATATATGTAAAATCAATATATGAACAACTGCTATCCGGTGCTAAAGCATGCTATTTTGTCTATTTGTTGATATTTTACAAAAGTAAACAATTTGGATGTTTTAACACAATATCAACATTTACAAATGTAATTATATATTGATGTTTACAGATGTACAGCATTTACAAATGTAAAAATATAATGTAAAATTGTTTAATTTTGATTAAGAATAAAAGATATTAACATCGTACAGGACGATTCTTGCTTTGTTTTTAGGAATTTGCAAGTATTATGTTAAATAAGTATATGCAATAAGCAGGGAATACATTGCGTATTACCCTGCTTATTAGTGAGTTACAAAGTTGTTAACAACTACCCTACTTGCTCAATGCTGCAGCTATTTCTTTGAACTCTTCTGGAGTCAAAACGAGCTTTTCTTTGCTAAAATCGACGTCTTTTTCGCTATTCATAGGGATAAGGTGGATGTGTGCGTGAGGCACTTCCAGGCCTAAAACCACCGTTGCTACCCTATTACAGCCGCTAAATGACTTGATTTTTTGTGCAACTTGCTTAGCGAACAATATCATGCCCTGCAATGTCTCGTCATCGAGGTCGTACAGATAGTCCACCTCTTGCTTAGGAACAACGAGTGTGTGGCCCTTTGCAAGCGGGTTGATATCAAGAAATGCATAGTAGCGATCGTCTTCGGCCACTTTGTAGCTAGGAATCTCTCCTGCTATAATTCTCGAAAAGATTGTTGCCATATTATACCTTATATTTATTAGTTTGAATCTTTCGGTTTGTTTCTGAGTCTTTGTCTCCCCTACTCCTCCTCTTTGAATTTAGGAGCGAGGATTTCGGAATAGATCACAGCGTCGCGTAAGTTTATCTTCTTTGCGATTGACTCATTTGAGTTTGTTTGAGCTTCGTTTTTATCGAAACGTTTCGATGTTCGATTTGTCGCATTTTTTGCGTTTGCGACTCTGTTCTCTTGCTCTACATTTTTACGAGATGTACGCTGATAGCCTTTCGTCTCATCAAAGATTGTCTCCGACGAGTCGGGATGTGTAGTTGTCGTATGCCCCCAGGTTACCGAGCGGTGACTTGGCGCCTCATTTGTAGTGGTAACCGGCTTGGAATTGCTGCTTTTTTTGTTGTTTGCAGCGCGGAATACCAGGCTGACAATGGCTAAAACGGCCATTCCAAGCGTCGAGAGGATATCTTCAATCTCCATAGTGTCTACTCCATTTCGTTGTTTTCGATGCGCTTAACGCTCTCCAAACCCTTGATAAGGCGGAACTTGTCCATCAAGGCGTAGAGTGCGTCTGCACTTTGCACGTAAAGGCTCAATTTGCCCTCAAAAATGCCATCGTGGCTACGAAGGCGTATCTCGCGCATGTTGATGCTAAAGTCGTCCGAAACGATGTGTGTGATGTCCGAGAGCATGCCCATTCGGTCGATGCCTCGTAGTTCGATGGTCGAGAGATAGGCCGTAGCCTTGTGTTGCGACCATTTAATCTTATCTTTGATGATATTCTTGCCGTACTGCGATGCAAGGCGGTTAAGCTCGTCGCAAGCGGCCTTGTGAACCACGATTTTGTTGGTTGCAGGGTCGCGGAAGCCGACTACATTGTCGCCAGGAAGCGGCGAGCAGCACGGTGCAATGACGAAGCTGTCGTCAGTTGGAGTTTTCTCACTGTCGTTTATATCCGCGTCTGCGTCATCCTCCTTCTGCAACTCCCAGAATTTCAAGAGTTTACTTGTTGATGACGACTTTAGGACCTGCTCGATATTGTCGAGCGATATGATACCCGCGCCAATGTGGCTGTAGAACTCATCCTTGTATTTACAATCGTATGCCTGCATAGCCTTGCGCAGTACGCGACCGCTAAGAGCTACGTTGAACTCCGCTAACTTGCTCTCAAAGAGCGCAATACCATTCTCGATATTGTTCTGTTGCTCACGCTTGAGGAAGGCTGTAATCTTCTGTTTTGCCTTGGTTGTGGTGACTAACTCGAGCCATTCAGCCTTTGGCTTCGCGTTATCAGCAGTGATGATTTCAATCTGGTCACCCCACTTCAATGCCTTGGTTATAGCCTCGATTTTGTGGTTAATCTTGGCTCCGATTGCGTGATCTCCCACCTTGGTGTGGATATCGTATGCGAAGTCGAGCGCAGTGGCTCCATTAGGGAGCTGACGCTGCTCGCCCTTCGGTGTAAATACCGTGATTTCAGAGGTGTAGAGCGACAATTTGAAGTTGTCGAGGAACTCTACAGCGCTCTCGGTTGGGCTGTTGAGAGCGTCGCGAATCTTCTTGAGCCAGGTGTCGAATGCATCGTCATTCTGTGACAATGTTGCCTTCTTGTACTTCCAATGGGCAGCAAAGCCTCGCTCGGCAATCTCCTCCATTCGCTCGGTGCGAATCTGCACCTCTACCCAATGGCCGTCAGGGCCCATTACGGTCGAGTGAAGCGCCTCATAGCCATTCGCCTTAGGCATTGATATCCAGTCGCGCAAACGGTCTTGTTTAGGCGCGTAAATGTCTGTTATATTTGAGTATATCTGCCAGCACTGAGTCTTCTCGGATGGGAATGGCAGAGTCTTAAAGACGATGCGGATGGCGAACAAATCGTAGATCTCCTCGAAAGGAATCTGCTTGCGCTGCATCTTTGTCCATATCGAGTAGACGCTCTTGATGCGTCCCGAAATCTCGTATTGGATGTTGTTGTGGTCTAAGACCTCAATGATAGGCTTGCAGAAGCGGTCGATGTACTCTTGGCGCTTATCTGCCGACTGCGCTAAAAGGCTGCTGATATGCTCGTATTCCTCAGGGAAACGGTACTTCATACAGAGATCCTCGAGCTCGGTCTTTATTGGATATAAGCCGAGACGATGGGCTAATGGCGCAAAGAGATAGATTGTCTCGCCGGTAATCTTAATCTGCTTATTAAGAGGCATAAACTGCAGCGTACGCATGTTGTGCAAGCGGTCTGCAATCTTGATGAGAATCACTCGTACATCGTCCGAGAGGGTGAGCAATACCTTGCGGAAATACTCTGCCTGTTCCGATGTGTCGGCGTTGAATACGCCCGACATCTTGGTCAAGCCATCGACCATTGAGGCGATCTTGCTGCCGAAGATATGCTCCATATCCTCGACTGTGTAGTCGGTATCCTCGACCACATCGTGCAGGAGTGATGCCACGACCGACTTGACGCCCAAGCCAATCTCGTCCACTGCAATTTGGGCTACTGCTATCGGGTGCAGCATATATGGCTCGCCCGAGCGGCGACGTACACCAGCATGGGCCTCCTTTGCAAGGAAAAAGGCACGTTTGATAAAGTTCCAATCCTCCTCGCCCTTGCATATCTTTTTGCACGATTCGAGCAGCTTTTCCCAAGCCTCATTAATCAATTTCTCATCCTCGGTTGTGTAATTGCTCATAACCTATACCTCTAAAAACCAATATTGAGAGCAGTGCCGTTTTTGCGGCACTTGCTCTCGTTAGTTGCGACTTATAAAAGCCTCTATTTCTGTGTCATAGCCTCGCGGAGCTTTGCCTCGATCTCGTCGCACAAAGCCTTATCCGAGGTCAACAACTCCTTGACAGCGTCACGTCCCTGGCCAATCTTACGATCTCCGTACGAGAACCACGAACCTGCCTTCTTGAGAATCTCGTAATCCACTGCGAGGTCGAGAATCTCGCCAATCTTCGAGATACCCTCACCGAACATGATGTCGAACTCAGCCTTCTTGAATGGAGGTGCCACCTTGTTCTTCACGACCTTCACGCGTGTACGAGTTCCGAGCTGCTCCTCACCATCCTTGATAACCGATGTGCGGCGGATGTCGATACGTACGCTGGCGTAGAACTTCAATGCGTTACCACCGGTAGTAGTCTCAGGATTACCATAAACCACGCCAATCTTATCACGGAGCTGGTTGATGAAGATGCAGACGGTCTTAGTCTTTGCGATGCTCGCTGTGAGCTTACGCAATGCCTGAGACATCAATCGAGCCTGCAAGCCCATCTTCGAGTCGCCCATCTCGCCCTCAATCTCAGCCTTTGGAGTAAGAGCTGCAACAGAGTCGATTACGATGATATCGATTGCGCTCGAGCGAATCAACGAGTCGGCAATCTCGAGTGCCTGCTCGCCGTTATCAGGCTGCGAAACGAGGAGGTTATCAACGTCCACGCCCAACTTCTGTGCATAGAAGCTGTCGAAAGCGTGCTCGGCATCGATAAATGCTGCGATACCGCCAGCCTTCTGCGCCTCTGCGATTGCGTGGATTGCGAGAGTTGTCTTGCCTGATGACTCAGGGCCGAAAATCTCAATCACTCTACCCTTTGGGTAGCCACCCACTCCAAGTGCAACGTCGAGGGTGATAGAGCCGGTTGGAATCACCGGTACATTCTCTACATTCTCGCTCGACATCTGCATAATCGAACCCTTACCAAAGTCCTTCTCAATTTTCGCCATAACTGCCTTCAAGACCTTCATCTTCTCGGCATTCTGTGTTGTCATTTCACTCATAATATATTCGTTTTTAATTATTTCTACTTTTAGTCTCCTTTTCGAGGTGTTTGTTGAAAACAAACTTCTCCTCAAAGTTAAGAAATTTTTTCGATAACTGATACGCTCAACTTCAATTTTTAGCCTCTATCTGTCAAATTTTAATCATTTTTCCCCTTTTTAGCCAATTACAAGGCTGCCGATAATCTGCGACTTGAACTCCTCCTCGGTATTATTGAGTCGCTTCATACACTGCGGACAACGAATTGCCATCTCTGTTTCGACGTGGCGGAAGCCAATTGCACGATTGATTCCTTTCATCAATCCGAATGTTGTCATCATCACAAACTCTGCTCCGCAATGTTTGCATCTAATTGTTTGTCCGTTCTCCATAGCTCTATAGTTTTAAGGTTTTACTTTTGTTTCACGATGCAAAAGTACGGGGCTATTTTGACAGGTTGTGTCAAAGTGTGGAAATTGTGCGATTTTTTTTGATTTTTTCTCCATAAGAACAAAAAAAGCGAGAAACTTTCGTCTCTCGCCTTTCCTGGTTTGTCAAACAGTGACTATTTCTCGCCGTTGAGAACTACTCTTTCAGCAACCGAACGGAGGTACTTTGCAATCTCAGGCTTAACGCGAACCGGAGTGTCAGCCTTGAAAGGCTCCTTGAAGATTGTCAAGTAGCCAACTGCAGCTGCGAGGTATGAGCCTGTGTATGAAGGGTGTGAGCCATCCTTTACATAGAGGTCAATCTCTGGGCGCTCGCGGCGTACAATCTCCCAAGCGATACCTACAGGCGACAAACCTACGCCCAACTGCTGAGCCATAGCGATATTATTCTCGGTGATAACCTTCTGCATTGCATCGTAGCTTGTGAAGAACTGCGGATAGCCGTTTACGAGATCCTCCAACTTCTTACTCTTTACGGTGTTATTGCCATCACGACGGCCCCAAGTAAGCTCGATAAAGCATTTTGCATTAGGACTGTACTTCTTAATCTGAGCGATGATCTTGCCCATCTCGCCTACTACATTCTTATCAACCGAAGTGCCGATGCGGAGTGCATTGAGGCTCTGATCCTGCAAGAATGCGTAGTCGTAGCCACCCTCCTCGACAGCGTGACGCGACACATGGTCTGCCAAGTGCTGCTTCATTGTGTAGCCGCCGTGTGTGTAGTAGCCGCAGTCGAGCTCGTGACCCTCGTGCCAAGCTATCTCCTTCAACATCATTGGGTAGTGGTTGTAGTAGGTGTAGCTGTTACCTATAAATAATACGCGTGTAACATCGCTAGGCTTCTTGTCGCCAAGGATAACAACCTTTGGAGCTGTGCTTATACCGCTACCATAGAGCACGCTCTTGGTTATGTTCTTGTCGCAGTGACGCAAGCGAATCTTCAACTCTCCGCTCTTAATCTCGTTCTCGAGACGAATGGTCTTCCACAAGAAGTTAGGCCACTTGTCCGACTTTGAAGAGTAGCAGTTCTCGCCCTTCTTCTCTGCTGGGAAAACTGGCTTCCAAGTCTTGCCGTCGAGGTACTCGAATGCGAAGGCGTAGCAATCATCTGCAGGCTCTGCGATGAATGGGAACCACAAATCTACAGCTGTACCGGCCTTGATGTTCTGAACTGGTACGCTCATCAACCAATAGTCACCCTTGCGAGTGCCCTCGGCTGCAGGATAGGTGCCCTTTTTGTTACCAACGGTAAGAGTTGCCTTCTTGCCGACAAACTCGATTTCGCCCTTACCTACAGAGGCGTGGTAGCAACCCTTCTCAATGAAGTGAGCAGTGCGCTTTGATGAAAAGTTAAATTCTGTGCGCTGAACAGTCTGCGCTGAGAGCGACAACGAGAGTGCCGCTGCAACGATGGTTAGTAATATCTTCTTCATAGTTTTAAGAGTTATTCAAATGTGTGAATTACAACGCCTGAGCGCAACTTAGGCTCAAACCAAGTGGTCTTCGGAGGCATAATGTTGCCCGTGTCGGCAATGTCGATAAGCTGACGCATCGATACCGGATAGAGGGCGAAGGCAACCTTCATCTCGCCCGAATCTACGCGCTGCTGCAACTCGCCAAGGCCTCGGATTCCACCTACGAAATCAATTCGGTTGGAGGTGCGCAAATCTTTGATACCAAGAATCTTATCAAGTACAAGATTTGAGAGAATTGTCACGTCGAGAACACCGATCGGATCGGCGTCATTGTAGCGACCATCCTTTGCAGTGAGGCTGTACCACTCGCCACCGATATACATCGAGAAGTTGTGCAAAGCGTTTGGTCTATAGATCTCACTACCCTCCTTCTCAACAACGAAATCCTCGTTAAGTGCAGCCAGGAACTCCTCCTCGCTCAAGCCATTGAGGTCGCGCACTACGCGGTTGTAGTCGATGATGCGAAGGTGAGATTCAGGGAATGTAACGGCCAAGAAGTAGCAATACTCCTCCTCGCCATTGTGGTTTGGATTGTTGTTTTTGCACTCCTCGCCTACTCGAGCTGCGGCAGCGGTACGGTGGTGACCGTCAGCTACATAGAGCGCAGGAATAGAGCCGAAAATGGCGGTTATCTGCTCGTTATACTCGGTTGGTACAACCCACAAGGTGTGACCGAAACCATCCTCTGCCACGAAGTCGTATTCGGGCTCCGATGTGGTAACCTCGGCAACGATAGCGTTGATATCTGCGTGGTCGGGATAAGCGAAGAAAACTGGCTCGATATTGGCCTTCTGGTTGCGTACATGGTGCATACGATCCTCCTCCTTCTCGGTGCGGGTAAGTTCGTGCTTCTTGATTGCGCCCGAGAGGTAATCCTCAAAGTGACAGCACATTACGATACCGTATTGAGTGCGGCCCTCCATTGTCTGAGCATAGATGTAGTAATGCTCCTCGCCATCTTGCTGCAACCAACCCTCCTTACGCCACTTTGCGAAGTTCTCTACGGCCTTATCGTAGACCTCCTGAGAGTGCTCGTCGGCGATAGGATCGAAGTCAATTTCAGGCTTAATAATGTGGAGCAGGGAGCGCTCTGTGGCCTCTGCCTTAGCCTCCACCGAGTTCAAAACGTCGTATGGGCGTGATGCAACCTCCTTTGCCAACTCCTTTGGTGGGCGTATGCCTTTGAATGGTTTAATGCGTACCATATCCTATTTATTTACCTGGAAACGAGTGTTTCCGTTTACGAAATAGTCAACAATCTGTCGTGCAGCTGCCAAGCCAGCATTGATGTTAGCCTCGGCGGTCTCTGCGCCCATCTTCTTAGGAGTTGCGAAGAAACGCTTGCCAAACTTCTCTGCATACTCTGCTGTAGCCTCAGGAGCAACATCGGTAATATATTGTAAATCCTCACGCTCCTCCATAGCCTTAATCAAGCCGGCCTCGTCAATAACCTCCTTGCGAGCGGTATTCACGAGTGTAGCGCCCTTAGGCATCGACATTGCAAGGTCGTATCCGATTGAACCCTTGGTCTGCGGTGTTGCAGGGATGTGCAACGAGAGGAAGTCGGCACGACGGTACAACTCCTCGATTGACTCCACGCACTCCACTCCATCGGCCTCAAATACAGCCTTATCGGTGATGAATGGGTCGTAGGCGATGACGTTCATTCCGAGCGCCTTACCCTTGCGGCCTACCAACTTACCGACATTACCGTAGGCGTGGATGGCGAGAGTCTTACCCTGAATCTCGTGACCTGTGCCCGGAGTGAGCTGGTTGCGCGACATATAAACCATAAAGCAGAGCGCCAACTCAGCCACAGCATTAGAGTTCTGACCCGGAGTGTTCATCACTACGATGCCACGCTTCTTGGCCTCCTCGCAATCGACGTTGTCGAAACCTGCGCCCGCACGAACTACAATCTTGAGGTTCTTGGCAGCATCCAATACCTCCTTAGTAACCTTGTCGCTACGCACGATAAGTGCATCGACATCGGCTACAGCCTCTAAGAGTTGACCTTTGTCGGTATATTTCTCGAGCAGAACAACCTGATACTCTGCCTCTTGAAGAATCTCGGTGATACCATCTACCGCCTTGCGTGCAAATGGTTTCTCAGTTGCAATCAGTACTTTCATACCTTTCAATAATGAAGTGAAATATATAACCTTTTCCTCTTTTTTCTCGTAAGTATAGGGAACTATCGTAGCCATACCCTACTTGGTTTTGAGCTGCTCAAACTCCTGCATGCAAGCCACGAGAGCCTCTACAGACTCCTTTGGCAATGCGTTGTAGCACGATGCACGGAATCCACCTACGAGACGGTGACCCTTGATGCCTACCATACCACGCTCCTTGGCAAACTCCAAAAACTCTGCAGCCAACTCCTCGTTACCCTCGGTCATCACGAAGCAGATGTTCATCAACGAACGATCCTCCTTCGCTACGGTTGGGCGGAACAATGAGTTGCGCTCAATCTCGTTGTAGAGCAACTCAGCCTTCTCGACATTAATCTTATACATCGCCTCTACGCCACCAATCGACTTCAACCACTTCAAGGTCTCGTTCATTACGAAGATTGGGAATACAGGCGGAGTGTTGAACATCGAGTCATTCTCGACGTGAGTATTTACGTTCACCATTGTTGGCAATGGACGAACAACCTTCTGGAGCATATCGTCGCGGATAATCACGAACGAAACACCTGCAGGAGCGAGGTTCTTCTGTGCACCGCCATAGATGAGTGCGTACTTCGAAACATCGAGCGGACGGCTCATAATGTCCGACGACATATCTGCGATGAGAGGCACAGGAGAGTCGATATCGACCTTGTACTCAGTACCATAGATGGTGTTGTTGGTGCAGATGTAGAGGTAATCCAAATCTGTAGGAATCTCGAATCCCTTCGGGATGTACGAGAAGTTTTTATCCTCGCTCGACGCTACGATCTCTACCTCGCCATAGAATTTAGCCTCCTTGATAGCCTTCTTGGTCCATACGCCGGTATTTACATAGCCGGCCTTCTTGCCGAGGAAGTTTGCAGGGATGTGGAAGAACTGAGTGCTTGCGCCACCACCTACAAAGTAAATGTGGTAGTTCTCAGGTATGTTGAGCAACTCGCGGAAGAGGGCCTTAGCCTCTGCTAAAACTGCCTCGAACTCCTTGCTACGGTGCGAATACGAGAGTACTGAAAGTCCTGTACCGCTGAAATCAAAAATAGCCTTTGCTGCATTTTCGATGGCAACTTCTGGTAATACAGAAGGTCCTGCGCTAAAATTGTGCTTTTTCATAATTGAAGAAATTTATTGTTTAGTGAATCTTAGTTTCCTTTTTTAGAATCTGTCGTTATCGTTGAGGTTGAGGCCGAGCAAGAGGTCTCGTACTGCCATACGCTTTTTGCCTGCGACCTGTAACTCCTCGATGGCTACCAAACCATCTGCGCAAGCTACCTTAATATAGGTTTTATTGTCGGTAACGATTGTGCCCGCTGCGTGAGCGTGTTGCTTCTCCTCGAAACGAGCCTTGAAAATCTTCACCGAAAGCTCCTCCTCGCCACGCTTTAGGAGGCTCCACGCTGCAGGGTAAGGCGAGAGACCACGCACGAAGTTTACAATCTGTGCGCCATTTGCGCTCCAGTTTACCTCGCACATATCCTTGAAAATCTTCGGTGCAGGGCGGAGATTCTCATCCTCCTGAGGCTGTGCTATTGGGTTAATATCGCCCGAAGCTATCTTCTCGACGCTCTCTACAACGAGCTCTGCACCCATAGTCATCAAGCGGTCGTACAAGTCGCCCACGCACTCCTCGTCGCCGATTGGTGTGCGCTGCTGACCGATGATAGCGCCCTTGTCAATCTCGTGGTTGAGCAAGAATGTTGTATTGCCGCTCTCCTTGTCGCCATTGATGATTGCCCAGTTGATCGGTGCTGCACCGCGATACTCAGGGAGCAATGATGCGTGGAGGTTGAATGTGCCGAACTTAGGCATTGCCCAAACTACCTCAGGCAACATTCTAAATGCAATCACAATGCCTAAATCGGGTTGTAAGGCTCTCAATGCCTCCAAAAATGCCTCGTCGCGCAACTTCTCGGGCTGAAGAATGGTCTCGATGCCCAACTCTTTTGCTGCACGCTTTACATCGCTCTCCTGCAGACGCATACCGCGTCCCGCCGGCTTATCGGGCATTGTTACTACGCCCACAACATTGTATCCGCCCTCTACGAGTGCCTTCAACGATGGCACCGCGAACTCGGGCGTTCCCATAAATACTATGCGAATATCTTTTGCGTTCATATTTTTTTATCTCTTACGGAATCTGTTTATGAGTCTCTCCTGCCACTTCTCGGGTATCTTTGACATAATCTTGCTGTGAGCTTTCTTGAACTTGCCAATATACCAGTCAACGTCAAGTAGTGCCGAGTCGTTGTTGGCTGTATGCGAAAGGTAAAGTGCTAATGGCGTGAGTATTATCGCCGAAATCCACATACCGAGCAATGAACTCCAAGTACCCTCCTTCGCGAACTTTTCGCCCGAAATAGAGATGATGTAGTAGATGACGAAGAAGATAACCGAGATTACAATCGGCATACCGAGTCCTCCTCTTCGGATAATCGCTCCGAGCGGTGCTCCGATAAGGAAGAATATCAGAATCGAAATTGGAAGTGTTAACTTTCTGTGCCACTCGTTCTTGCTACGGTAGAGCTGGTTAAGTGCCTCTTTCGAAGAGGTCTCGTCGAATGAGAATGAGTTTCGCGAGCTTCGTGCACCACGCAGAGCATGCTCGTATACCCTATTGGTCGAACGGGTGTCAAGCTTCGGTATAGAGTCGATTAAGTAGGCCGAATGTACCTTGCGAGAACGGTCGGTTTTGATTGAGTCTACGGGAGCTACAGCATCGGGGTCTCGCGAGAATACCTGGTCGCGCAACAGAGGCTCGTAGGCGGTATTTGTCAAGTTGTCCACCAATACGTCGAGCGAGTCGATACAGTGCTGCAAGTCGCTGATATCCATCGTTTGGCTGTTGTTGTTACCAAAGAGATTCTCGTCGCTGCGCTGGAAATCGAATCCCGACATCGGAATCTTACCCTCCTGACGAGTAAACTTGTGGCGACGCAACGAACTCTTTGTATACCACTGATAGTTGCGAGATTGCTCGTAAGACTCTCCGTTATAGAGTGTTACAAGCAGATATCGCTTGTCGAGTGAGAGGCGAATATATCCCGAATCGGCGATTGTTGTGGTCATATCGCCGTTGTTCGAGCGGTTGTCGTAGATGAGAATGCCCTTCAAGAGCTTAGTCTCGGGGTTCTGCTTCTCGACACGGATTGTCATATTGTCGATGCCGTTGAAGAAGAGTCCATCCTGGAACTCGAGCGCCTCGTTCTGCTGCTTGATGTCGTAGAGTGTGGCGAACATCTTCTTGTTGGCGTACGGCACAAGGTCGTTAATAATAAAGAATGAGGCAAACGAGATGATTCCGATAACCCACATAAGCGGTTTCATAATGCGGAATAGGGACATTCCCGCCGACTTCATTGCCAAAAGCTCGTAGTTCTCGCCGAGGTTACCCATGGTCATAATTGTAGCCAACAAGATAGCCAACGGCAGACCCATCGGAATCATATTGATTGTGGCGTACATAATGAGCTCGAGGATAACGCTTGGTTCCAAACCCTTACCAACCAACTCGTCGATATATCGCCATACGAAGTTCATCATCAGGATGAAGATGATGATAAAGAAGGTTAGAACAAGTGGACCTAAGTATGATTTTAAGACGAGCTTATGTATCTTCTTCATTACTATTTTGCGACCTCTGTTTTTGCGTGTTTAGTTCGTTTTACCCACAAAGATAACAATTTTATTGTTAAAAACTCCATTGTGAGCATAAATATTATTGCTGGGCCCGAAGGTACTTCGGTGTAGTAGCTGAGTGCGATACCCGTAACTCCCGCCACCACAGCGACTACTGCCGACGTCGGGATAATCTTTTTGTAATCCTTCGAGAGAATATTTGCTGTCACTACGGGCATTGTGAGCAGCGAGATGAGCAGAACAATACCCATTGTGTTGATCGAAAGTACAATTGTGATTGCGGTGATAACGGCCATCGTGTAGTTTATAAGCTTGACCGCCACGCCCGATGCGCTGGCGAAGTTCTGATCGAATGTGGCAAACATTATCGGTCTGTGCCATAGTAATGCGCCTATAATCAATACGATGGCAAGAATTGACAGGGCTATGATATTGCTCTGCGTAACCGTCAAAATGCTACCGAATAGGAAGTTTGCCATATCTCCCGAGGTGTATCCTGGACGAAGGGCGATAAAGAGAGCGCCAATGGCCATACCTATACCCCACACCATTCCTATTGCGGAATCTTGTCGGATCTTTCCGTGAGAGTTGCTCCATTCGATGCCCAGAGCGGCTGCGATGGCAAAGATGGTTGCACCGAGGATTGGACTTGCTCCGACGTAGAATGCAATGCCCATACCTCCGAACGAGGCGTGTGTAATACCTCCGCAGAGAAATACCATGCGTCGTGCCACAATGTATGTGCCTATGATGCCGCAAGTTATGCCCGAAAGTATGCAGGCGATAAGCGCGTTCGATAGGTAGCTATATTGTAGTATGTCGGTAATAAAATCCATCTTCATTGATAAAATCAATGCAAAAATAGTATTTTTTGTGAATTAAACACATTTCTTGATCACTTTTTTGCACTAAAAAAAAGAAGCATCCTCATTGCGGAGGGTGCTTCTGTTCTGTTTAGACGCTTTTATGTCTACTTTTCTGCCTGTAACTGCTTGAGTATTTCGTCGGCCTCGCCCTCGGCAAATGCCTTGAGTGTTCGAGCTATGCCGTGACCAAATTCGCGCATATTGCTTGGGTAGACACGTGTCTCCTTGGCGAAGGTGAACGGAATCTCGATTGTACGAGACACTTTGATACTCTTAATATTGATATTCACCCAGTTAGCTGCCGAAAGACCATCAGTGTAGTTCTTTGCAGTGTTCCAACCTACACCAAATGGCATATCGTCCGCAACTGTGTAGCCGAAGTTGCCCTCTTGATACTTCTCGAGAAGGAGTGAGAACGCCGGCTCGATAGGATGCATCTCGGCCTTATGCGGCGTGTATACATAGTTGTGCTTCTTGCGGAGACCTGGGTTGTGAAAATCGAGGTAGATGTCTGGCTCGGTCTCGGCAATAAGACTCGCTAATGCTACAGTCTCGGGATAGAGAAACTCGGTGTAGTCGCGGTTGTGGTCGTGCGGTGTGCGCCATTTGCCCTGGTCGCCCTCTACCGCACCGTCCATATCCACAAATGGAACGGCTGTGAGCTCGATGTTCTCTCTTAGCCACTCGCCTAACTCGCTATCCTCCAAGAAAGTAGCGATAAGTCCCTCGGCAACATACATTACCGATGACTCCGAACAATGGTGGCGACCGCTGATAACGACAGAGAGCTTTGGCTTCTGATTCTGAGGAGTCATTCTGAAGAATGGCACCTCTCTTCCCTTCGGACTCTTGCAGAGTATTCCGGTTTCGAATTTGCCCTTGTGAGGTCTCTTCAAAAAGGTTTCCCACATCTCAGGTGTGTAGGGGTGGCACTCGTAGAACCAAACCTCCTTGGCACGCTTTGGGAATGTGTAGGTGAACTGGAAATCGGTCGACCCCTCCTCTGCGAGATATTCGTAGCTTTTTCCTCTGTCTAACGATACGAGCGGGCCGCGCGGACTAACGGCGTAAGTTTGGGTGAAGACGAATGTAAGTCGCTTACCCTCTGCTCCTTTTACGCGGAATGCCCAATAGAACCACGGCTTTTTTGAACCTCGTAAATCCTGGTGTACATAGACTGTGTCGTTCGAGATTCGCTCGAATACGATGTTGCCCGCAGGGATGTTCTGATCAATGGTGATTTCGTGTTGCGAACACGATGTGAACGATAGCGCTGCGATGGCGGCTACGATAGCTAAATAGACTCTTTTCATCTTAGTTTTATGGTTGTATCTTCTGCAAAGATAGACAAAAACGGAGTTGTAAGCAATGTATATGTGAAATTTTTGCTTGGTTTTGCCGCTAAATCGCACCTTTTTTGTACCTTTGTGCAAATTTTGAGAGGAACTTATAGATGGCTCGCAGAGTTAATTTTCATACGTTAGGATGTAAGTTGAATTTTTCCGAAAGTTCGACTATTGCCCGCCAGTTTGAGGAGGGCGGATTTGTGCGTGTCGGTACCACCGAGGCGGCAGATATTTCGATTATAAACTCCTGTTCGGTGACGGCTCAGGCGGATAAAAAGTGTCGCAATTTGATACGCCGAATTCATCGTAAAAATCCCGATGCAATCATTGCAGTTACGGGTTGTTATGCGCAGCTTAAACCATACGAGATTGCGGCTATTGAAGGCGTTGATATTGTATTGTGTAACAACGATAAAGGGGAAACATATAAACAAGTACTTCAGCTTGCGGAACGAGGCAAAACTAAGGTCTTTTCGTGTGAGACTGATGAGATTACAAACTTCTTCTCGGCCTTCTCAAGCGGCGACCGCACGCGTGCCTTTTTGAAGGTGCAGGATGGTTGCGATTATTGTTGCTCGTACTGCACTATTCACAATGCTCGTGGAGCCAGTCGAAACACCCCGATTGCCGAGGCTGTGAAGCAAGCCGAGGAGATCGCTTGCGGAGGTCAAAAAGA
Organism: Alistipes sp.; assembly: GCA_045614285.1. Lineage (GTDB taxonomy): Bacteria > Bacteroidota > Bacteroidia > Bacteroidales > Rikenellaceae > Alistipes. The sequence goes on along the minus strand of JAZLCQ010000012.1, from coordinate 97,758 downwards.
GATTGTGATTACGGGTGTCAATACGGGCGATTTTGGTCGTACAACGGGCGAGAGCTTTCTCGATTTATTGAAGGCTTTGGATGGTGTTGAGGGTATTGAGCGCTATAGAATTTCATCGATAGAACCGAATCTCTTAACTGATGAGATAATAGATTTTTGCGCTTCGTCATCTAAGTTTCAACATCACTACCATATTCCTATTCAGTGTGGCTCGAATAAGGTGCTTGGCTTGATGCGTCGTCGCTACACTGTCGAGAAGTTCGAGGAGCGCATAAATGCCGTTCGTCGAGCTATGCCAGACGCCTTTATCGGTATCGATGTTATTACTGGTTTTCCGGGTGAGGGCGAAGCGGAGTTTGAGGAGTGCTACAACTTTCTCGCGAAGATAAATCCGTCGTTCCTTCACATCTTCCCATACTCTGAGCGCGAGAATACCCCTGCGATTAATTTTCCTGACAAGGTTGCGCCCGAGGTGTCGATGGCGCGTGCAAAGCGCCTTGAGGAACTTAGCAGTCGCTGTCACTACGATTTCTGCAAGCAATATTTGGGTGGTACTGCCGAGGTACTTTTCGAGAGTACAATGCGAGGTGGTATGATGACCGGATTTACAAGTAACTACTTGAAAGTCAAGGTGCCATACGACAAGCGATACATCAATCAGATTGTAAAGGTCGAACTGCTCGAGATAGAGCCGAATGCAGAAATTTTAGGACGAATCGTCTAAAAATTGTTAAAAACATAGTTTTTATACGGAATTTTATTACCTTTGTGAGTTGAACAGACTTAACGAAGGTAATAATTTTTATTTTGTCCTACTATGAAGGGTATTGGAAAGAGAACTGCAGTCGCAATTTTGAGTATTGTAGCGTTGTTGTCGGTATCGGGTGTGATATCGCTCTTTGAGCTTAGCAATTTGAGCTACGATACCGAGGAGATCCTCGAGGCGAACAGTCGAGATATGGAGGTGGCGAAGGAGTTGTTGCGTGCAGCTCACGACCACAGCCGCGCAATGATTGATGTTGCGGTATTTGATGAGAGCGGCAGCAAGGAGACCTGCTACAAGGTGTTGTCTGAGATTGATGCTCGCGTCGCTTCGGAGCGCGAGAATGCGCCTGTTGCAGTACAGGGTGGCCTCGATACACTACTCCTCTATAGCGCAGAGTTGCGAGGCCTGACCGAGCGTTATACTGCGGTGCAGACCGTGCAGGTCGATTCTGTTACTACCGTGACAACTACGGTTGATGGTCGCAAGTGGTATCTCGACGTCTATGAGCCTGCTTACAATAAGTTTACCGACCAGGTTAAGCGCTATATCAACCTCTCACACGGTCAGCTTGCTCCGCGTGCAGCTCAGCTTTCGAAGAATGTCTATCGTGCGGTTGCGCCGGTCTTGATTTCGTTGTTGGTGATGATTGCTATTGTGTTGATGTTCTACTACTTCATCTACATCTATGGTGTGAAACCGATACTTCGTATCAATCGTTCATTGTCGGATTATCTCCTCTATAAGATGTCGTTCAAGCCTAAGGCTGAGATGATTGACGAGATTAAGGAGTTGAGCGACAATGTGGAGAATCTGATTAATTTGTCGAAGTCGAACCAAAAGCAGAGCGGCGATGCGATTTAGTGTAATTTTGAGATATGTTGGAACGGTGATGCTCTGCGTCTCCGGCTTGATGGCTGTATCGGCGGGCATCTCTCTCGTGTCGAATGATGCGGGATTCTATCCGTTGTTGCTCTCGGCCTTGTTGACGCTTTTGCTGGGCGCCTTTCCGATGATATTTGTGTCGAAGAGTGACAGTATAGCGGCCAAGGAGGGTTTTGTTATTGTTGTTGGCTCGTGGGTGCTGTCGTGCGTGGTGGGTATGTTCCCATACCTCATTTGGGGCGGTGAGTTCACCCTTGCGAATGCTTGGTTCGAGAGTGTCTCGGGCTTTACGACTACGGGAGCCTCCATCCTGACCGATATCGAGGCTCTGCCTCAAGGTTTGCTCTTCTGGCGTACGGCTACGAACTGGATGGGAGGCGTTGGCGTGGTAATGTTTGCGCTCTTGATTCTGCCATCGCTCGGTACGAACAAGATGGCGTTGTCGGGCATAGAACTCTCTTCGTTGGCTAAAGATAACTATCGTTATCGTACGCAGATGGTTGTCAAGATATTGCTTACCATCTATATCGGCCTGACAATCATCACAACCTTGCTTTTGAAGGTTGCAGGTATGCGTTGGTTCGACGCCGTGAATCACGCAATGTCGGCGTGTTCTACGGGCGGTTTCTCGACCAAGAATGCAAGTGTCGGCTTCTACAATAGCCCACTTATCGAGTGGATATTGATTGCGGTGATGTTTATTTCGAGTCTCCACTTCGGACTCATCTACTCTACTTTCACTCGCAAGTCGAACAATCTCTTCCGTTCGGAGGTGGTACGTGTCTATGTGGCAATTATCGTGGGTGCTACACTTGCTGTTGGAGCAAGTCTCTTCTTCTCGGGTACTTACGAGAATCTATTTACCTCATTGCGCCAATCGGTATTCCAGGTGGTATCGCTTATCACGACCACAGGATTTGCAACTGCAGACACCAATCTGTGGACTCCGTTTGCGATTGTGGTATTGATGATTCTATCGATAATCTGCGGTTGCGCGGGTTCTACCTCGGGAGGTGTTAAGGTGGATAGAGCTTTGCTCTATTTCAAAGTTTTGAAGGCGCGTCTGCGTGGTCAGCAACACCCTAACGCTGTTATCCGTATTCGCCTTGATGGTATTTTGCAGGAGGATAGACAGGTCAATACTGTGACTTTGTTCCTCACCTCATACTTTGTGTTAATACTCGCGGGAACACTCTCGAGTACGCTTATGGGACTCGATTTGCTTACAGCCTTCTCGTCGTCGGTGGCCTTTATCGGAAATATAGGCCCGGGATTTGGCGAGGTGGGCTCGATTAATAACTATGCGGCAATGCCGATTGCATTGAAGATTCAAGGCTCGATATTGATGTTGATGGGCCGTCTTGAGATATTTGGATTTATTCAATTCTTATTTATTAGAATGTGGCGATGAAGCGTGTGATTTTATTTTTGGCGTTGGCTTCAACCTTCGCCTTGAGTGCGCAGACCAACAGAGAGGTCGAGAGAGCTGCGTTTGTACGCGACTCGGTGAAAAATGTGCTGAGTGCCTATCGTGATAACTACGATAAGAACGAGGCTGAGCGCGAGAAACTTACTCCAATCATCTTGAAGTTGGAGGAGGACGTGGTGCAGCTACAGGCGGAGTACGAAAAGGCGCTTGCGGCGGTTTCGAGCCGAGATGTCCAGGTTACATTGATGGCCTATGAGCAGATGCGCCAGGAGATGGAGCGAACAATGAATCAGGAGCAGGTGGTTGAGGATGACAAGGGAAAGGTCTATATTCCTCATATCGAGCGTATGAAACGCAACCTCATCTACAACGACTTCTTCGTTGAGCGCCTTTCGCGTAGCGACTATAACTCGTTGTGTGCTGCACAGGAGCACGAGATATTTATCAAGGGCTTGGTCGATTCGTATGTAGCCAAGTACAATGAACTTATCGAGTTGCAGAAGCAGTATATGGAGATTCCGACCAAGGAGGAGGCTGACGAAATTGCGGAGCGCTTTGCGGCCAAGGAGGAGGAGATGCAGCACGTGGATAGAGATATCGCATCGGCTTGGTCTGTACTCTACTACAACAAGATGTACGCCTACGATTTGTTGATGGAGCGCTACGGCAGCACAGCTATGCTCAACCTCTCGGCTGAGGTGTCGGCAAATGCCGAGCGCGAGTTGCAGAGTGCAAACAATCGTTACCAGTCGAATGCATTGGTTGCCTACATGGCTCGAAAGAAGGCGCTTGCAGCATACGAGGCGGAGATCGCATCAACACTACAGCTTACACCGTCGCGCGACTCGTTGAATGTTGTGATTGCTGAGTTGAAGAATGTCGACTACAAGATGGCGAAACTCTCATTGCCTCGCCGTAGCTTTATTGTCTACGAGGATATCGGCGTTAAACTCCCTTCTATTTATAACTACTACAATCCGATTCCACGCGTCAAGGTCTACGACTATGGCGTGGTCTATAGTATTCAGATTGCACTCTTCTCGGGTACACCGAGAATATCGGTTTTGCGAGGCGTGAATCCGCTCTGGGTATCCGATACCACAACTCCGGGAATGAATACCTGCTATGCAGGTACTTACCGTACTGAGGCTGAGGCGCAAGTAGCTGTCGAGTATCTCAAGAAGTTGGGCTTCAGAGACCCAATTATCTCGGTGTGGGTAGATGGTATGTTCTATCGCACCGTTGAGGAGATGCGCAAGTCCGAGAATCTCTACACGTTGGAGATTTCGGGTGTGGCAAGCTTGACCGAGGAGATGAAGGCTTGTATTCTCGCTTGCAATAGCGAGTGTACCATTTCGCGTCGAGGCTCAACCTACTTGGCTGGTACATTCGAGGATAAGTCTCTGTTGGAGACGCTCGTAGTGAAGTTGAAGATGCTCGATAGCAACATTACAGTTGAAATAACCAAGAAAAACTAATATACTATGATGACCTTCTACATTATCTTGTTGTTGGTGCTCGGCGCACTCTTCTTGATGGCTGAGATAGTTCTTTTGCCCGGTGTAACTATCGGAACGATTCTCTCGTTGGCTTGCTATGCGGGAGCCATCTACCTGGGCTTTGCATTCTTCGGCACAACCATCGGTATTGTCGTTATTGTGGCGGCATTGCTATTGTCGTTGTTGACCGTTATCTTCTCGTTGAGGGCCAAGACTTGGCAGCGCTTCTCGCTCAAGCAGAATATCGACTCGGTGTCGGTAGCTAATCCCGAGAATGCATTGCTGATTGGTGCAAAGGGCGTAACAACTTCACGTATTGCGCCTATGGGCAAGGTTGAGGTAGACGGTACATACTACGAGGCTAAGTCGGCTGACGGATTTATCGATCAGCGCGAGGAGGTTGAGGTCGTTGGCTTCGAGAATAGCTCGGTTGTAGTACGTAAAGTGAAACATTAAACAAAATATAGAGTATGAAGAAAATTTTAATTTTGGTTTTGGCTCTCTTCTCTGCGGCATATGTGGCTACGGCGGAGAATAATCCAAAGGCTGATGAGAAGGCGCAGGTCGTAGTCGGCAATGCGCGATTTACGGTGCTTACCCCGCAGATGATTCGTATGGAGTGGGCTGAGGATGGCAAGTTCGAGGATAGAGCTTCGCTTACATTTGTAAATCGTAAGTTGGACGTTCCTGCATTCAAGGTGCGCGAGACTCGCACGAAGCTCACAATCACTACCTCGAATGTCACCTTGACCTACGTTAAGGGCGCAAAGTTCTCGGCTGATAATCTCAAGGCAGAGATTTTAGTTGCGGGCAATAAGGTAGTTTGGCACTATGGCGATGAGGATACTCAGAACTTGATGGGTACTACTCGTACGCTTGATGGTTACTACGGCTTGAATCACCCAAAGAATCGTAAAAACAAGCTCAGCCCTATGGAGACAGGTTTGCTCTCACGTGGCGGCTGGACAGTGGTTGACGATTCGCAGCGTCACCTCTTTGTTCCGGTTGAGAATCATTGGAAGAATTGGGTTGAGTGCCGCCCTGAGGGTGATCGCCTCGACTTGTACCTCTTTGCTTACGGTCACGAGTATACCAAGGCGTTGAAGGACTACACTCGCGTAGCGGGCGATATTCCACTTCCTCCGAAGTATGTGTTTGGTTACTGGTGGAGCCGCTATTGGCAGTACTCTGACAACGAGTTGCGCGACTTGGTTGAGACTATGCGCTCGTTGGATATTCCACTCGATGTCTTGATTATCGATATGGACTGGCACGAGACCTGGGGCTTGTCGAAGGTTAACCCTAAGAAGGATGAGTATGGTCAGCGTGTAGGTTGGACAGGTTACACTTGGAAGCAGCAACTGTTCCCTTCGCCTACTAACTTCCTTTCGTGGTGTCGTAAGCAGAATTTGAAGACTTCGCTTAATCTCCACCCTGCATCGGGCATTCAGCCTTTTGAGGAGCCTTACAAGCGCTTTGTCGAGCACTATGGCTGGACTGAGGAGGGCAAGAGCGTACCTTACAAGATGTCTGAGATGAAGTGGGCAGATGCTTACTTTGATACAGTGCTCACTCCATTCGAGAATCAGGGTATCGACTTCTGGTGGCTTGACTGGCAGCAGTGGGTAACTAGCAAATATGTGAAGGATTTGAACAATACATTCTGGTTGAATCACACATTCGACCACCATATGGCCGAGAAGGGCAACGATCGTCCTATGATCTACCACCGTTGGGGAGGTCTTGGTTCGCACCGTTACCAGACCGGTTTCTCGGGCGATATCTATATTGCTTGGGATGCTTTGGCATTCTTGCCTTGGTTTACATCTACTGCATCGAATGTCGGTTACGGCTATTGGGGCCACGATATCGGCGGCCATATGTTCCACAAGGAGGATGAGAAGAAGATTGACCCTGAGTTGTACTTGCGTTGGTTGCAGTATGGCGTATTTACTCCGGTGTTCAAGACTCACTGTACCAAGAATAGCATTATCGAGCGTCGCATTTGGCAGTTCCCTAACCATATGATGGATATGCGTGCCGCTATGCACTTGCGCTATGCGCTCGTACCTTACATCTACGCAGCAGCCCGTGAGACATTCGATACAGGTGTGTCGATGTGCCGCCCAATGTACTACTCGCACCCTGAGCACGATTTGGCTTATAAGTCGGGCGAGCAGTTTATGTTTGGTAGCGACCTCCTCGTAGCTCCAATCGTATGCCCTGCAGACAAGGCTACCGGCTTGGCTACACGTAAGGTTTGGTTGCCAAAAGGCGAGAAGTGGTACAATATGGTCAGCGGTAAGATGTATGAGGGCAGCGATGAGGAGATTGAAATTCACTGTACTCAGGCCGAGAATCCATACTTCGCAAAGGCGGGTGCAATCATTCCGATGTATCCTAAGTCGGTGCGTAACTTGCAGGTTGCAAACAATAGCTACGTCCTCACTTGCGTTCCTGGCGGTGATGGCGAGGCTACCATCTACGAGGATGATGGCAAGTCGAAGGATTACGCTTCGGCATACGCTACCACAAAGGTTACAAAGCGCACTGAGGGTGACAAGGTTGTTATAACAATCGCACCTCGTCAGGGCTCATTCGAGGGTGCATCGGCGACCACTTCGTACGAGTTGCGTTTGCCTGCAAACTACCCTCCTAAGTCGGTACGCGTAGATGGCAAGGAACTCAAGTATAACCGCTACCCTGAGGCTGGCGAGTGGGGTTACGACGGCTACACTCTTGCTCCATATATTCTCCTTGGCGAGATTGACAACTCGAAGGGTTGCACCGTTGAGGTAGAGTTCGCCGAGGGCGATTTGGCTCAGCAGTCTAAGTTGTTCGGTATCCAGGGAGTTGTGAATCGTTGCGTATTGCTCACAGCCGAGTTAAAGGAGGTCTATGGCAAGTACTACGATCCATATCCACTCCTTCCTGACTTCTATATGAACGTTTCGCAGGCTCCAAACTTTATTATGGAGTTCCCACAGGATATCCACAAGAGCATAGATACCTACTACAAGTCGCTCGAGACTTGCCTTGTTGAGGTAGCCAAGATGGATAAGTTCCCTGCAGAGTTCCGTGCTCGTGTTGAGGCGTTGCTTACCAAGCAGTAAAAAAAAGAAAACAAGAACCTTAAATATAAAACTTTCTAAAACTTATGGTTATGGAGATGAACATATTAATTATCGCAATGGTTGGCCTGGCAGTATTTGTTGCGTTGTGGTTAATCTTTTACTTTATTCCGGTAGGATTGTGGTTCTCGGCGTTGGTGTCGGGCGTACATATGTCGCTTATTCAGCTTGTGCTGATGCGTTGGCGTAAGGTGCCACCTGCAACAATCGTCTCTTCGATGATTGAGGGTACAAAGGCGGGACTTAAGCTCGATCCAAACGAACTTGAGGCGCACTACCTTGCGGGTGGTAATGTGCAGAATGTTGTGCACGCACTCGTGTCGGCTCAGAAGGCTAATATCTTGCTCGACTTCAAGATGGCTACAGCTATCGACCTCGCAGGTCGTGACGTGTTCGAGGCGGTGCAGATGTCGGTAAATCCTAAGGTTATCAATACCCCACCGGTTGCCGCTGTTGCGAAGGATGGTATCCAGCTTATCGCTAAGGCTCGTGTTACCGTTCGTGCAAATATCAAGCAGTTGGTTGGTGGTGCAGGTGAGGAGACTGTCTTGGCGCGTGTAGGCGAGGGTATCGTATCGTCTATCGGTTCGGCAGCTACTCACAAGATTGTGCTCGAGAATCCTGACTCAATCTCTCGCGTTGTATTGGAGAAGGGCTTGGATGCAGGCACTGCATTTGAGATCCTTTCGATTGATATCGCCGATATCGACGTTGGTAAGAACATCGGTGCGCAGTTGCAGATGGATCAGGCTGATGCCGACAAGAACATCGCACAGGCTAAGGCCGAGGAGCGTCGCGCTATGGCGGTAGCACTCGAGCAGGAGATGTGTGCTAAGGCGCAGGAGGCTCGTGCACGCGTAATCGAGGCTGAGGCTGAGGTGCCGCTTGCAATGGCTGAGGCTTTCCGTTCGGGCAATCTCGGCATTATGGATTACTACAAGATGAAGAATGTTATTGCGGATACCGAGATGCGTTCTTCAATTGCAAAGCAGAAGTAAAAGATGCTTAAAAATATAGTTTTTGATCTTGCAGGAGTGGTTGTTGCACGCAATCCGCTTCGTTTCCCAAAGCACTTGGACGAGTTCTTCAACTTTGTCTTCAAATCGCATATGCAGGGCATACCGCAGTTTTGGACAGATTACGATCTCGGTGTTTTGGATGAGGAGAGAGTTGCAGAGGCGTTGGCAGAGTATCGCGGTTGCGATCTTGCCACCGCCAAGGGCAATATGCAACTCGCCATCGAGTATCAGGAGCAGATTGAGCCTACGGCACAACTCATCAAGGAGTTGAAGGAGCGAGGCTACAAGCTATATGTCTTGTCGAATATGTCGAAGGAGTATATCGCCTATCTGCGCGATTTCCCTGTGTTCGAGTACTTTGACGAGCAGGTTGTTTCGTGTGAGATTGGACTGGGAAAGCCCGACCGCAGAATATATGAGTATCTGCTCGAACAGTGCAACCTCGACCCTGCCGAAACTATATTTATTGATGATAGAAAGGATAATGTGGATGTTGCCGAGGAACTCGGTATCACTCCATTCCACTTTGATAGAAACAATCCCGAGCAGGCGTGCGAAGACCTGCGCAGTGTAATTTATGGAGAATAATTCTATGAGACGATTTGGATTTTTATTGGTGGCGTCATTGCTGCCTATGATGGTTTTGGCGCAGAGCGCTCGCAAGGAGTTGCAATTGGCCGAAAATTGGCGTTTCTCGCTCGAGAACGAGGCTATGAAGAGCGCAGGTGTGCAGGTTGCAGCCGAGAACTATAACGATGCGTCGTGGGAGGTGGTTTCGGTACCACACGATTGGGCAATTAAAGGCCCATTCGACGAGAATAACGACAAGCAGGTTATAAAGGTTGTCGAGGATGGCGAGACCAAGGCTAAGGTACGTTCGGGCCGTACAGGCGCTTTACCAATTGTCGGTGTAGGTTGGTATCGTTTGAAATTTAAGGTGGCCGACTCGTGCGAGCGTGCTATCTTGACCTTTGGTGGCGTGTTTGCTGAGCCCGAGGTCTATGTGAATGGTCATAAGGCGGGTGAGTGGAAAAACCCTTACAATACGTTCAATGTGGATATTACTCCGTTTGTCTATCGTGATGGTCGCGAGAATGTATTGGCGGTGCGTGCAACTAACTTGGAGTGTACAAGTCGCTGGTATCCGGGTGCAGGTATCTACCGTCCAGTTTTCCTCACTACCACAGCAGCTACTGCAATCGACTGTTGGGGTTTGAATATGACTACCCTTTCGCTCAACGATAAGGGCGATGTTACGGCATCATTCGAGGTGCAGACAACCGGCTATGCAGGCAAAAATCTTGTTGCTTGTTGGTCTGTTGCAGGCAAGGAGTTCGAGCAGGCTATTGACGGCAATGGTAAGGCGTTTACTGCGCAGAACTTTACGGGTATAACCCCTTGGTCGCCAGAGGAGCCAAAGCTCTACGATATGAAGGTGGATTTGGTTGCGGTGGCAGCGGACGGCACACGCCGAGTTGTTGACAGCAAGACCGAGCGTATAGGCTTCCGCACTATTCGCGTATCGCCGGAAAAGGGTTTTGAATTGAATGGTAAGACCCGAAAGATAAAGGGTGTATGTATGCACCACGACCTCGGAATGTTGGGCGCAGCCGAGAATAAGGCTGCTATTCGCCGACAGCTCGAGCTGCTCAAGTCGATGGGCTGCGACGGTATTCGTACATCGCACAATATGCCGTCGAAGTGGCAGATGGATCTCTGCGACGAACTCGGCTTTATGGTTATGGCCGAGAGCTTCGATGAGTGGCGTGACGGTAAGCTGAAGAATGGCTACAACCGTTTCTTCGATGAGTGGTATAAGCGCGACTTGGCCAACCTTGTGAATAATCACAAGTTACACCCTTCGATTGTAATGTGGAGTGCGGGTAACGAGGTGCGAGAGTTGTGGTACAGATCAAAGGATAACAGCAATCCTGGTGCAATGATTACGCAGATGTTGGTTGGTGAATTCCACCGCTTGGATCCTTCGCGTCCGGTAACAATCGGAATGAATAAGTTGCATATGAATATCGAGATAGGTGCAGCTCAGGTGGTTGATATTCCTGGTTTTAACTATCACACCTATCGCTACGATCAGGTATACGAGGGATTGGGACACAAATTCTTGCTTGGTACAGAAACTGCTTCTACGGTATCGTCGCGAGGAGTATATCACTTCCCTGTGGTAAATACATATAGCGCAAATCAGAGTAAGGAGGTTCGTAATGAGATGGAGAAGAGACTCCACCACTCAGACCTCCAATGTTCGAGCTACGATACTGAGGTTGCGACTTGGGGTAATTTACCAGACTACGACTGGGAGCAGCAGGAGGATAAGCCTTGGGTAATTGGTGAGTTTGTGTGGACGGGCTTCGACTATCTCGGTGAGCCTTCTCCATACAACGAGGAGTGGCCGTCGCGTAGCAGCTACTTTGGTATTATCGACTTGGCAGGTCTTCCAAAGGATCGTTACTATCTCTATCGTGCACAGTGGAATACTGCACAGCCTACAATCCACCTCCTTCCGCATTGGAATTGGAGCGGTCGTGAGGGCGAGGTTACACCTGTCTATTGCTACACAAACTACCCTACTGCGGAGTTGTTCGTAAATGGCAAGAGTCAGGGTAAGCGTACCAAGACCAAGGATGGCGATATTCTCGATCGTTTCCGCTTGCGTTGGAATGAGGTTGTCTACGAGCCTGGAGAGATTAAGGTTGTGGTCTACGATGCAAATGGTGTAAAGGTTGGCGAGAAGGCGGTTAAAACGGCCGGTAAGCCACACCATATCGAGTTGTGTGCAGATCGTGGCACAGGCGCATCAAAGCGTAGCTATAGCGAGATGGATGCATTGTCGTGCAACCCTTCACGCTTCTCGTTGGGCGGCTACTTGGAGGCCGATGGCGAGGATATGGCATTCGTCTCGGTGCGTGTTGTGGATAAGAACGGTAACTTCTGCCCTACAGCGCAGCATCAGCTCACAATGGCCGTTTCGGGCGAGGGAAAGTTCAAGGGCGTTTGCAATGGCGACCCTACATCGCTCGAGGTGTTTGTCAACCCGACAATGAAGGTGTTCAATGGCGAGTTGGTGGTTGGTGTGCAGACCTCAAAGAAGGCGGGCGATATCGTTTTGAAGGTATCGGCTAAGGGCTTGGGCTCGGCTGCAATCACACTTAAGTCGAAATAGGAAGAGACTATATAATATATAATGGAAGAGATTTTAGAGATGGAGTTGTCGCACCCACGCTACGATGTAGTGGTTATCGGTGGCGGTGCGGCTGGTTTGATGGCAGCAGGAACAGCTGCACGTACGGGCAAGAAGGTGTTGTTGCTCGAGAAGATGGAGAAACCTGCGCGTAAGGTGCGTATTACTGGTAAGGGTCGTTGTAACTTGACTAATGCCCGCCCTGTTGAGGAGTTTGCCGAGAATGTACGCACAAATGGCGAGTGGTTGCATGTTGCAATGTCGGAGTTTACAAACCGCGCAACAATGCGTTTCTTTGAGCGTATGGGCGTGAAACTCGTTACCGAGCGCGGTGAGCGTGTCTTCCCTGCAAGTGGTAAGGCGGCAGATATTGCTAATGCGTTGGAGTTCTATTGCCGTGACTATGAGGTTGATATTCAGTGCCACAGCCGCGTTACCGATATCTTGGTATCGGATGGTAAGGTATATGGCTTGAAGTATATGAACAAGCGTGGCTATCAGCGCAAGATTGAGGTTGAGAATGTGATTATCGCTACTGGTGGCGTATCGTACCCGGGTACTGGCTCTACAGGCGATGGCTATGCCTTTGCTGACCGTACGGGTCACAAGATTGAGGATGTGCGCCCTTCGCTCACACCGCTCAAGTCGAACCACCCGCAGATGGAGTATATCAACAACGTATGGCTCAAGAATATCAATGCGCGATTGGTTATCGATGGCGAGTTGGTGCGTGAGGAGTTTGGCGAGATGTCATTCTCGGATCGTGGTATGGAGGGTGCTGTAATTCTTCGTTTGAGCCGTGATGCTGTGGATGCTTTGCTCGATGAGAAGAGTGTCAAGATTGAGCTCGATTTGAAGCCTGCTTTGACCGAGGAGATTCTCCGTGAGCGTATCAAGCGTGAGATTGCCGAGATGCAGCCCGAGGACTTCTTTGCCGAGTTGGTGCGTCGCTTGGTGCCAAAGCCACTCGTTGTGCCTATTTGTAAGGAGTTGGATGTTCACTCGCGCCTCTATATCTCGAAGGTGTCGGACAAGGAGTTCGAGCGCCTTATCAAGGTGTTGAAGGGCTGGTCGTTCCCTATTTCGGACTATGCTCCGTTTGAGTATGCCGTAGTGACTGCGGGTGGTGTAAGCTGCTCGGAGGTGAACGAGTATACAATGGAATCGTTGAAGATTAAGGGTATGTACTTTGCGGGCGAGGTGCTCGATGTCGATGCAAATACTGGTGGTTACAACCTCCAGATTGCCTTCTCGACAGGTCACTTGGCAGGATTGCTTAAGAAGTAGAGGCGATGAAGATTAGTGGCCGTAACCTCCGACGTCGATTACAACTTTTGGGCGACAGACTCTCTCGTGCTAAGTATTATCACGGGCACGGAGTCCACTCCCCATTTGTCTATGGCCTTGTGCGCAAGGTCTTTATGCGAAGGAGGCTGATGGAGGGTACGGGAACTACTCTTTACGATGAGTTGCGTGCAATGGGTGTGGCCAGGAGGTCTGCCCGCCAGCTGCACAATACACTCTATTACCTTGGGGGGAAGAGCTATTCGATTAACGATGTATGTTGTGACTTGTCGATTCTTCTCGCTGACTACCCTACTGAGGGTCTCCGTGCAGCCTATCAGGATGCGGAGATGGAGGGCGTGACGCTTGTGATTTGTCAGCCATATGCCAATCGTGAGCGTCAGAGCGTGGTCAACGAACTGGTCGAGATGCATCACTCGACATCGGTGGATAATCGAGCCTATCTACTTCTCTTTTTCGATAAAAAATTACCGAAACAACACTATCGTCTATGAAACTATATACAAAAGGTGGAGATAAGGGGCGTACATCACTGATTGGAGGTGAGCGTGTACGCAAAACGGATGTGCGTGTCGAGGCGTATGGTACAACCGACGAGTTGCAGGCAAATATCGCCTATTTGGCCGATATGATGGCTCGTGAGGAAAATCTTAAACCGTATGTCGAGGATTGTCGCCGAATCTGCTCGTTGCTGATGACGGGTTGCTCGTTGTTGGCTGTGGGCGAGAATTGCGACTGCAAGTTGCCTCAAATTACCGATGCCGACATCGAGTGGCTCGAGGGTCGTATCGATGCTCTGCAAGCCGATTTGAAGCCTGTAGAGTACTTTACTATTCCGGGAGGATGTGCCTTGTCGTCGTTCTGTCATATCTGCCGTACGGTGTGCCGTAGATCCGAGCGTAGAGCTATTGAAGCGGCAGAGAACTATGCGGTGTGCCACTCGCTTCTTATTCTCTTGAATCGAATGTCGGACTACCTCTATGCCCTTTGTCGTACGATTACGGAACGACTTGAGGCAGAGGAGGTTTTGTGGCGTCCGTAAAAATATGTAAATATATTTTACAAATCAGAATATTTTTATAATTTTGCACTCGCAAAATCGGAAACATTAATAACTAAAAAGATAAAACTATGTATTGGACACTTGAACTTGCATCGAAATTGGAGGATGCACCATGGCCAGCAACTAAGGAGGAGCTTATCGACTACGCAACTCGTTCTGGCGCACCACTCGAGGTAATTGAGAACCTTCAGGAGATTGAGGATGACGGCGAGGCTTACGAGAGCATCGAGGAGATTTGGCCTGACTACCCTTCAAAGGAGGATTTCTTCTTTAACGAGGAGGAATACTAACAGAAAGATGGAAAGAGAGGGCTGCAGCCTTCTCTTTTGTTTTAATCGTAAATGAGAAATCAAATGTATAAATATACCCCATCTTTGCAGCCGAATACCCGTATTGATGTAGCGGATGTCTTGCGAGGCATTGCTATCGGCGGTATTGTGTTGATTCACTTTATTGAGCACCTCAATTTCTTTATGTTCCCCGAGCCTTCGAGCGAGTTTATGGCTTCGCTTAACCAGGGCGTTTGGGATACAGTCTTCTTCCTCCTTGCAGGTAAGATGTATGCTATCTTCTCGTTGTTGTTTGGCTTGAGTTTCTTCATCCAGCACGACAACCAGGCGCAGAAGGGTGTCGATTTCCGTCCTCGTTTCTTGTGGCGTATGGTGCTGTTGATGTTGTTCGGATTGTTCGATTTGTTCTTCTACAATGGCGATATCCTCACCGTTTATGCCGTTTGCGGAGTGCTTATCGTGCCATTTATCCGAGCTAACAACAAGGTACTTATCGCGGCAACCGTTCTCTTTGCGTTGCAGCCTATCGAGCTCTTCTACATCGTTAAGGGACTTATCGATCCTACTACAACATCGTTGAATCTTGGTTCGGATGCATTGTTTGAGGGTATCTTGCCGGCGCAGTCTCAGGGCTCGTGGCTCGATGTTGCCGTTATGGGCATCAAGAACGGATTCCCTGTAAACTTCACTTGGGCTATCGAGCACGGTCGAATGACTCAGACCATCTTCCTCTTCTTGCTCGGTATCGTTATCGGTCGCAAGCGATTGTTCTATAATGAGGGTAACAACCTCTTGATTTGGAAGCGCATCCTCTATATCTCGATTTGCGCGCTGGCTATTTTGTTGCCACTCTATCAGTATGTTCCAAAGATGTTTGAGACAGAGTGCGTTAGCGCAAGCTTTGAGGTGATGTTTAAGATGTGGCGAAACCTCGCAATGATGTTTATCATCGTGTCGGGTGTGGTGTTGGCATTCTACTGCACCTCGGCGCAGAAGTTCCTCATCAAGATTGCTCCATATGGCAAGATGAGCCTTACAAACTACCTCTCGCAGTCGATTATCGGAGGTTTTGTATTCTATCACTGGGGACTTGGTTTGTACCAATATTGCGGACACACCGTGAGCCTCTTGATGGGTTTTGCCTGCATCGCAATGCAGTATGCATTCTGCCGCTGGTGGTTGAAGAGTCACTCGCACGGTCCATTCGAGTCGTTATGGCGTAAACTGACTTGGATTAACAAGTAATAGAAAATCCCCGAGCAATCGCTCGGGGATTTCTCTTTCTATATCGGATATTTTACTCCTTTGCTACTGGGTCGCAGGTGAGGCCAACGCCTAACTTCTTGAAAATCTTGTGGTCTACCTCGCTCAGCATCACTGTGCAGTGAACCTGGCAACCATTCAACTTTGGAAGTTGATCGAGAGCCTTGCGGCAGTTCTCATCGTTGATGCTCAACATCGAGATTGCAACCAAAACCTCGTCGGTGTGGAGGCGAGGGTTGTTACCGTGCAAGAGACCTACCTTAGTCTTCTGGATAGGCTCAATCATACTCTCAGGTATCAATTTCACATCGTGCGGAATGCCGGCAAGGTGTTTTGCGGCATTGATAATAAGTGCTGCACTTGGGCCTAAAAGCGCACTCGTGCGAGCAGTGATGATTGTACCGTCCTGCAACTCGATGGCGGAGCAAGGAACGCCCTCACGCTCTTTACGCTCGTTTGCCGCGATGGTAGTCTTGCGGTAGTCGGTGGTGAGCTTCGCTTGCTTCATAATGAGCGAGAGCTTGTTCACCTCGTGCTCATTTTCGCCCTTCTGCGCAAGGTTGCAGAGTGCGTAGTAGTAACGGCGGATAACCTCATTTTTAGCCGCATCTGCACATACATCCTCATCGCTGATGCAGAATCCCAACATATTGACACCCATATCGGTAGGCGACTTGTATGGGCTCTCGCCATAGATACTCTCGAAGATGGCGTTCAATACAGGGAATATCTCGATATCGCGGTTGTAGTTCGATGCTACAGTGCCATAGGCCTCGAGGTGGAACGGGTCGATCATATTCACGTCGTTCAAATCGGCCGTAGCAGCCTCGTATGCGATATTTACAGGGTGCTTGAGTGGGAGATTCCATACAGGGAAAGTCTCGAACTTAGCATATCCTGCCTTGATGTTACGTTTGTTCTCGTGGTAGAGCTGGCTCAAGCATACAGCCATCTTGCCACTGCCCGGGCCTGGTGCGGTGACAAATACGAGCGGACGTGAAGTCTCGACGTAGTCGTTCTTACCAAATCCCTCCTCCGAGTCGATGAGTGCCACGTTGTGTGGGTAACCCTCGATGGTGTAGTGGTAGTAGACCTTGATATCTTGTCTCTCGAGGCGCTTGCGATAGGCGTCAGCGCTCGACTGACCATTGTAGTGGGTGATGACTACTCCACTCACGCAGAGTCCCAGACTCTCAAAGATACCTCGCAGACGCAAAACATCCTCATTGTAGGTGATACCGAGGTCGCTGCGCATCTTGTTCTTCTCGATGTCCAATGCGCTGATTACGAGAATCATCTCGGCCTCATCTTTCAACTGCAAGAGCATTTGCAACTTGCTATCAGGCTCAAAGCCCGGCAGAACACGACTCGCGTGATGGTCGTCGAATAACTTGCCGCCAAACTCCAAATAGAGCTTATCGCCAAACTGCGCAATACGCTTCTTAATCTGCTCTGACTGAATCTTGAGATATTTCTCGTTGTCGAATCCCCTTTTCATACTATGAGAGGTTGTTACTGTTCTGCATCTACATTTGTAGGCTCCTCGTCGTTCTCTTCGAGGGCCATCTTTAACTGGCTATTTAGCTTCTGAGGGTCAATCTTCGACTTGATCTTGCCACCCTTGATGATGCTTATCGCACCTGTCTCCTCCGAAACCACCAAAACTACAGCATCGGTCATCTCACTCACGCCGATTGCGGCACGGTGACGAGTACCGTAACTCTTCGGTACATTGCTCTGTGTTACAGGCAAGATGCACTTTGCTGCCACGATGCGGTTGTTGTCGATAACTACGGCACCGTCGTGCAATGGGGCATTCTTGAAGAAGATATTCTTGATGAGCGACATTGTGATGTTTGCATCAAGCGGAATACCACCCTCGATAATAAATTGCAAGTCGTCTTTACGGCGGAAAACGATGAGCGCACCCACCTTATTTTCGCTCATATCGAGACAAGCCGATACGATTGGCGATGTGCTAGTGCTTGAGTGCTTGCGGTTAAGCGAGAAGAAGCGTGTAAGGAAATCCAGCTCCTTCTGTCGTCTTCCGAGTTTGAAAAGAAAGCGTCGCAACTCGGGCTGGAAGATTACGAGCAGGGCAATAACTCCTACACTGATAATCTGTCCGAGGATTGTTGAGAGGAGCTCCATGTTGAGCGCCTTGACAATAACCCAACCCAAATAGACCATCACGATACCCACCATAATATATGGCGCGTTAGTACCCCTCACTGCACGATATACAATGAATAGGAATCCTGCAACGAGCAGAATGTCAAGTAGATCTATAAAGGTGAACGGAATAAATCCCATAGTTGCAAACTCTCTCTATCGACCGAAAAATCAGTTCTTATATCGGACTATTTACTGCTCTCCTTGTCCTCCTTGTAGAGCTCGTTAACCTTAGCGAGCACAGCCTCAGAGATGTCGAGTGATGGGTCAGCGTCGAGCAAAGCTGTAGCCTGGAGCACCATCTTGTACTTCTTGTCAGCGTTGATAGCCTGTACAGCACGCATTACGAGGTCGTTGAGACGGTTGTTGAATACAGCCTCCTCCTCCTGCAATGCAGGAATATCCTTCTGCATAGAGTTCTGCAATGCGTTAGCGCGCTTCTGCAACTCCTGCATCTTAGACTCAGCGTCACGAGTTGTGATGAGACCCTTGCGGTACTTCTCCTCGAGCTGCTGCTGCTCTTTCTCGATATTGCGCTGACGGTTAGCGAGCTTCTGCTGGGTCTTCTCAACCTTCTCACGAAGTGCAGTACCCTCGCTCTTTACGATATCGCTCTCAGCCAATACGTACTCAACGTTCACGTATGCTACATCGCTTGATGCGACTGCCTCAGTCGAGTTCTCGGTAGCCTCAGCGCCATTCTCTTTTCCACCATTGTTGCAGCCTGCAAATGCCAATACTGCCAATGCTGCGATAAAAATTTTCTTCATAGCTATTAAGATTTTATAATTTTCTACTAATCGCACAAAGATAGTAATTTTTTTGGAAAGAGAGTCCCTATAAGGGACTTTTTTCAAGTTTTACCACTAATATGCCCATATAAAAAGAGGCAACGGCCTGAATTTAGACCGTTGCCATATTACAGAAGTGGTGTATACCCTACTTTATACCATACTTCTTCAAGATCTTTTTCATCTTTGGAACAAGGTTCTCGACGGTGCGCTGTACGCCAAGGTCATTGAGGTGAGTGCCGTCGATTGTGCCCTCGCCATCATCGCCGATGCAGAATGCAGGATTGATGAAGTATACGTTCTTGAACTCCTTGCAAATCTGCTTCATCCACTTCTCTGCTGCTGCGCGTTGGTCGTCGTTGCGCTTGCGAGAAGCGAGATCGAAGTGACCAATGTCGCGCTTCACGGTCTGAAGGAAAATCATCGGAGTGTTTGGATGAGCCTCGGCAACGCGTTTAACGAAGTTGTAAACACGCTCGTCAATGATGCTCGCAGTCGAGTTTGAGAATGTGTCGAATACAAAGGCGTCAGCCTTGCTGTCACACACGATATCTGCGTAAAAATCATTGAGTTTGCACTGTCCACTTACACCAATATTTGGGGTCTCAGCATTGAGCATTCGTCCGATTCGAGCTACATAGGAAACGCCGGGGCGACAAGCCGATGCACCGTGGGTGAGGCTTGAGCCTACAAAGAAGATTCGGTGCTTGAAAGGTGATGCAAGAGGCTCGATTGTAGCCTCTTCGTCAATGCCAATCTCGAGTGACGATACACCGTTGAACATTGGTAGATAGAGCATACACTCCTTCTTGCCCTCGGCCATTCTCTTTACGATGGTGAACTCGTGCTCGTTGCTGCCGTTGATCTTTGGACGAGCCACACCTGCGAAGAACCACTTGCCGTTCTCACGAATGTAGAGGTCGAGACCGCTATGAAATATAGGTGTCATATTGTTGCTGCAGAATCTCTTGCTGATGGTTGTCCACTTAGCGTGAATATTGCGGCTGTCGGTCGTAAAGAGGATTGCGATACCTGTCGATTGCTTCATTGAGTTGCGTATACCCTTTGGCATCTCGTACTTGTTGGGGTCGAGACGCTGCAAAACGGGATCGTTCTCCTGAGCTTTGTTGATGACGGTGAGTGTCGAAGCATCTACATACTGGCACTTGATGGCCGCATAGAGGCTCTGTGTGCCAAATATCGCAACTGCAGCGACGATGGCAATGGTCTTGAAAATCTGTTTCATATTGAGATAGTTTTGTTTAGCTGTTACAAAGATAGTAAAAAAATCAAGATGCTCTGTACTCTCCGCAAACAAAAAAAAAGACGACAGAGAAACGTCGTCTAAGTTTGCAGTTAATAATCAAAGTCCCCCTCACAGGAATCGACGCTGCGGAGCGAGAGCAGAGAGCAAGTTTATTTGCGCTATGCCGAGCCGCGAGGAGAAAGACGAAGTCAGGGGGATTTAGGGGGAGGGTAACATGCTGTACTCTCCGCAAACAAAAAAAAGACGACAACTTTGGTTGTCGTCTAAGTTTGCGGAGAGTACTGGATTCGAACCAGTGGATACCTTACGATATCGGCAGTTTAGCAAACTGCTGGTTTCAGCCACTCACCCAACTCTCCGTAGCTGTAACCCTGAAAAGGTGTGCAAAGATAATACTTTTTCGTAACAATGCAAAAAATATTTCAATAAAATTGCGCCTATTGATGCGATAATATCACTTTTTCGCGGCTGTAACCGCAATGTTGTAGGATTTATCTCGCTTTTGGAGTAATCGCAGATGCGATATTGCAACTATCTAAATGTGAAGTATCGGCCTGCGAGGTAGCTGTAAATTGAGCAAATTACTGTGGTCAGCATCTTTGATGGTGTTGCCCAAATGCCGAAGCTCTCGACGAAGAGTTTCATACATAGGTAGTTGAGCAGGATTGAGCCCACGACGGTCAAAGCATATTTTGCCAGTTGTGGCAACGATGAGAATCGTGTAGCTTTGAATGCGACGTTGCGATTGAGCCAAAAACCGGTGAAGAAGGTTATTGGAAATACGATGCAGAGTGCTGCGATATGCGGAGACACGACCACAAAACCGAGGTCAATGAACTGCTCGCAAATGATGAAATGGTAGATGATGTAGTACCAAATAATGTCGAGCAAAATGGTGATTCCACCGCACGCCAAGTAGCGAAAAACCTGCTGCGGAACGAGTTTGCGCAGAGGTTTTACGTAGAATAGGTCTATCGCTCGTGTTATGAGTTTGGCTACTCTCATCGGCTATCGTGTGTAGGCCCACACATTTTTGAAACTCTTGGATTGAGCCTTGTATCCTCTAATCTTGTTGTTGCACGCCTCACGTGATGATGACTCGTAGATGGCAACCATATAGCGTGCATCATATTGGTATATTTTAGCCTTCAGCTTAGGGAACTTTGCGCCCAGCCAAGCCTTTGCCTCCTCGGCATTCTTCAACTCGCCGTATACACCCCACACGGCATAACTATGTCCCGCTGTCATCGGAAGAATTGACGGATTAACCATCTCTGTTGCGGCGGTCTCGGTAGGCTCTGCCTCTACTGGTGCAATTGTTGTTGTCGAATCCGCCTCTATAGTCGCCACGATTAGAGTATCTTGCGGGCTTGCAACCTCTACCGCAGTAATTGCCTCTTCTGTAGGCTCGTTTGTTACGGTGCTGATGGTCTCGACCTTATTGCTTCGACTGATGGTTTCGAGAATTGGGTCAAGCGTTCCGTTGTCGTGCAAAACATATATCGCTACACCCAGGAGCATACATGCAACAGCAGCAAGCGCGGTGCGTGCAGTTTCGTTTTTGCGAGGCTTCAGCGCGATTGGCTCGCGGGTGTCGCTATTTATTGCCTTCTCGAATGCGTCATCGATGGATACCTCGTTGCCCTTGATTGTGCAGACGCCGCCGATTGTAAGCACTTCGTTGCGGAGCGATTGCGAGAGCCACTCGGTGTAGATGTCCGATGCGCGCTCCTCCGATATGTTGGCAACGTCGACAATATGTAAAACTATAGCTCTACCCTGCTCATCCTTCTCGAGTCGAAGTTCACGATAAGGTGCGCTGAGCTGTCTCTTTGACTTGAGTTGTGCGGGATGGCGATATAGAATTAGTCTACCCACGTTTGGTAGGTAGACCTCTCCCTCGGTGAGGAGAATTTTTGCTATGAGATTGTCAATCTGTTGCTTCATTACTTCTTGAAGTGTCTCTTGTGCTTTGGCTCTTTGGTGGTTGCGACTACGGGTGTAGGCTCATCTTTGTAGCGGAACCACGCCCAAATCATAATGGCGATGCCTGCCAAGATAAATGGCAATGAGAGCCACTGGCCCATATTCAATGTCATACCCTGCTCGAATGCCACCTGGTTGATCTTGATAAACTCGATGATGAATCGAGGTGTGAAGATGCCGACCATCGCTGCGCCAAAGATGAAACCCTCGCGCTTAGCAAGCTTGGTGTTGCGGTATAATACAAAGAGTAGTGCGAAGACTGCGATGTAGCACAATGCCTCGTAGAGCTGTGTTGCGTGGCGTACGGGAACGAGCTCCTCCGGCATGTTAGGATAGAGGCGCATAAACTTGAAGCCCCACGGTACGGTGGTCTCATTTCCGATGATCTCCGAGTTGAAGAGGTTTCCAAAGCGAATCATTGCGCCGCTCAATGGTGCAATAATGCCCAAGCGGTCGGCTGTCCACCATACCGAAACCTTGTTTTTGCGTGATGAGAGCCAGATGCCGAGTACGATACCTATGGCTGCTCCGTGGCTTGCGAGGCCTCCGTCACGAATGCCGGTGATAATTTTCCACGGTGCGCACAAATATTCCATCGGCTCATAGAAGAGGCAGTGTCCGACTCTTGCGCCGATGATTGTACCGAGTGCGATGTAGAGAAATGCGGTGTCCGATACATTCTCGGGTTTGCCCTCTCGCTTACAGAAGTATGAGAAGAGCCAGCCTCCAAAGAGGAGTGCTGCTACCCAAGTGAGTGAGTACCAACGAATCTCGAATCCGAAAATCTCAACAAGTGTGGGATTCCAATTCCAAACAACAGCCAGCAAGTTCATATCTTACAACTCCACCTTTTTGAGTGTGAATGTGAATGTCGAACCTACGCCCAACTCGCTGCGTACCGATACGCGCTCGCCGTGACCCTCTACGATGTGCTTTACGATAGCCAAGCCGAGGCCTGTACCACCCTGCTCACGTGAACGACCGGTGTCGGTGCGGTAGAAACGCTCGAATACGCGAGGGGTGTCACCCTTTGCGATACCGATACCGTTGTCCTCTACCTCGATCAAAATCTTATCCAACATATCGCGGAAGTCGAGCTTGGTCTGTCCACCCTCTTTGCCGTAACGGATAGAGTTCATAATGAGGTTCTCGAGTACCTGACCGATATAGAACTTGTCGGCCGAAACCCAGAAACGTGAAGGGAGATTCTGCGAGAACTTTACCACGATTGAGATATTCTTCTTTGCAGCCTCCATCTCGCACTGCTCGGCAATCTCCTTTGCGAGTGCTACGATATCAAAGGTCTCCGACTTCATCATTGTCATATCGTTCTCGAGTGCCGAAATGGTGTCGAGGTCGCGGATGATGTTAATCATGCGGTTAACGCTCTTCTCAGCACGTTCGAGGTACTTGCGGTTGATAATCTCGTCGTCGATGCCGCCATCGAGGAGAGTTGAGATGTAGCCCTGAATGTTGAAAATTGGGGTTTTGAGCTCGTGAGCAACATTGCCGAGATACTGCTTGCGGAACTTCTCCACATCCTTCAAGCGTGCAATCTCCTTGTCGTTGTCCTCAGCCCACGACGAGAGCTCCTGCGAGATATTCTCCACGTGCTTATCCTTCAACTCGTCGAGCATCTCGGCGGTGTGAACCTCACGAGAGAAGACCATCGAATATACCGGCTTTAACTTGTAGGCAACGTACTTTTTGATTACCCAAAGTGCAAAAAGCGATACGCCTACGAATGTTCCGATAGTGGCTGCAACTACAATCCACCACTCGGTTTTGAGGTCAAGTGTTGCCAATGTTGCTGCCATTGCACATACGCCAGCTACTGCGCCGATAAGCCACGAGCCGGCCTCCTTAGTCTTAATTTTCAACATATCTTGTCTTTTAAGGTTTTACGTTTTTGTCTATATATTCACGCAAATATAGTAAAAGTTTTCGAAATTGACAACTTTGGCTTGAAAAATAGATATAGTATAATAAAAAATCGGGTAAGTTTCCCTACCCGATTCTCTATTTTTTAGCTAAGAGCTAATTAGTAAACCAATTCATCGTTCTCGCTTCCAAATCCCGGAAGGAGCACGCTATCGCCGTAACCGCCCTCGACAGCTACCTCGAAAATCTCGAACTCTGGCTTCAAATAATTCTTCATAGTAAACTGTGTTTTAGGGGTTATTGAATTGTTGGCGCTGATGTGAGGAGTGTACAACCGTCATAGTTCTCGGTGCCAGTCCAGTCGATACCTGCAATGTTACCGTAGATGAACTTATAGTAGTTCTCCTCTGTCAAAGAGTTAATCTTCTCAGACTCATCCTCATCGTCGTGGTCGATGCTGATTGTACCACCAACCTGGCAGTTGGTAGCTACAACGGTGTCGGCAATACGCTCCGAACCGGTTACCATACCTGTATTCAAGTAGTATAAGCCCTTAACATTTGCATATACCTTCGAGTTGATGATGTTCGATGCGGTGTAGCCTGCGATACCACCAACAAAACCTGCATACTTAGCCTCCTTAGTACCGGTATCGATTGTACCCTCTACTGAGCCGATGTTTACGCAGTTTGCAATCTGGTCAGCTGCTTTGATGCCCGAGTATCCTACGATACCTCCTACATACTTGTTGCCCGAAACGGCGCCCTTATTTGCACTGTATGTGCAAGATATTTCGGTGTTAGCAGCATCGACCAAGTGGATGTAACCAACTACACCACCTGCGTAGCCGCTGCTTGTGCCCAAGAGCTTAACCTCGCCCTCGTTGACGCAGTTTGCGCTCTCAGTACCGCTCACCTTACCCCAATCGTAGATGAGACCTGCGATACCACCTACTGCACCTGCGTGCGACGAAACGGTACCCTTGTTTACACACGATACAACTTCAGGAATATATTGCTTATTAGGGGAATTTGTAAGACCTCCATACATCATACCTACGATACCGCCAAATGCATTGCAATCTGCAGTGTTATCCAATGCCTTAGTGCCATTGTTCTGGTCGAACTGCACATTACCGCTATTCTCACAACCCGAGATTGTCAAAGCTGTACCCATCAACGACTCGTTAGCCGATCCTGGCTTACCACCTACTGCACCTACGATACCACCTGCATACGACTGGCTAGAAGCTGTCTTTGTGGTTGTTGTACGACTAATATTACCGCTGTTAGTACAGTTGCTGATGGTGAGAATTGTCTCATACTTGCTTGAGCCTGCCGATAACAAATCTGCGATGATACCACCTGCGCGAACAAAGTTGGTAGCTGTAATCTCGCTAAGCGAGATATCTCCGCTGTTGGTACAATCCGAAATAGACATTGTCTGGCTTGTTATCTTCATATTGAAGTTACGTCCGATAACGCCACCGATAGAGTTCAACATCGCCTTGTTGTTTACATTCTCAATCTTGATATCGCCACTATTGCTGAGTGCCGAGATTGTCGACTTGAGAAGTATTGCCTCGCCCATTACACCACCGATAGCGGTACATCTGATAGAGTCAGCCTGAGGTAAGAGAATATCACCCGTATTTGTCAATCCTGTAACCGAAGCAGTAATAGCTGCGTTGTAAATCCTACCTACGACACCGCCAATGTTTGAACGGTTGTTCAGCTCTGCATCGGTACGACCTGAACCCTGAACAGAACCTGGAGTGTTTGATGCAATCGAAGGCGAGCCATTGATAGTAATTTTACCCTCATTCGAGCAGTTTGTGACACCCTGCGAGGTGTAACCTGCGACACCACCGAGCTGGAGGCGACCATCTGCATTCTCGCCTACGGTAATATTTCCGTGATTATGGTTGTTGGTCATCTCCTTCTTTCCATCTGAGAGTATTCCGGTAATACCGCCGATAAATATCTGGAGCTTTGCTTCATTGGTGAGCTCTGTACAATCTACGTGGCCATAGTTCTGGCAATTCTCAATTGTTGCACCCGAACGAAGCCAGCCTACAACGCCTCCGATTGCGTGAGCCATAGCATTTGTTATTGTCTGTGATGCTACAACTGGGGCGTAGTTTGTACAGCTCTTAATCATAAGGTCGCCCTTTGAGCCGCCCTGGAACGAGCCGCATATACCACCGATACTTGGGTAGTAAGTCTCTGCAAGGCCAACCGGACCTTCAACAATAATCTTACCCTTCTCTGTACCCTGCTCACCATTTACGCAGTTCTCGAGCTTACCAATCTTCACGCTAAATGCGATGATACCTGCAATTTGGAAACGCGATTTGTTGTTGTCACCATAGCTTGCAATAGTACCGGTATTCTTCAAGTTGCTATATACTCCGCCATCAGTCTGCGAAGTGCCGATAATACCACCGATATAGTTTCGCGATGCGCAAGTTGCATTCTTGCCGAAGGTTACATTACCGTGATTCTCGCAGTGCGAAATTGTCTGAACCCCGGTATAACCCGAACCAATAACACCACCCCAATATGCAAACGAACAATTAGAGTCAAGAAGGATGTTACCATAGTTGTACAAGTGTGTTACGGTAGCGGGGTGTACATAACCTATAACACCTCCTATATTCGGCACATACATTGCGCTAAGCACCGAAATATCAGCGTAGTTCTTCAAGTTGCTGACAGTTCCGTCATTCAAGTAGCCACCAACAACACCGCCGATATATGGATTCAATTTGGTACTTTTAACGGTCTCATCCTCATTCCAAGTGATTGTTGCCGACTTGTTATTTACGCAGTTTGTAACAACCGGAGTGATAGTTACGCCCGACTCCACTTTAACCAGAGCAATAACACCTGCTACACAAGGTTTAATCTGAGTGGTTGTAGTTGCCGAAATCGCCTTGACATCGATTGATGCATTGTTCACGCAGTTTGTAACGGTTGCACTGTAAGCCTGAGCAATCATTGGCGAGAATCCAATCTCGTTGTCAGCTGTAGTTATGCCCTTGAATGTGGTAGCGATGGTCATCTTACCCGAAACAACGCAGTTGTCAACAGTACCAACCTTATCTGCTGTAGACTTCAATACGCCAACAATACCACCCACGATAGGACGCTCGTCCTCTATGGTAATGTCGATATTGAGCTTCAAGTTCTTAACGGTTGCACCTGTGAGGGTGTTGAACAAGCCGTTCTTCAAGCCGCTAATCTCGAAACCGTTACCGTTGAATGTGTTTGCAAAGTTCTCGATTGGAGTCCAAGTTGCATCCTCAGGGATTACGATATTCTCAACGAGCAACGCGTTCTTATCGGTTGTCGCTGCAATCGAAGCAAAGTTTACCAAGTCTGCGTAGTTTGCGATAACGAAGTCGCTCGAGTTTGGAGTGTAGAGAATAGTGTTCGAGAATGTACGAACGTTTCCAGCCTTCAAAGGCTTGTTGTCGTTCGCCTTAACGCTTGCAATCATCACGTTGTTCTCGCTGTCGTAGAGAGTTATGTGCAAGAGGTTGTACTCACCTGCAGGAACTGCAACGTGGATGTACTGCACCTCCTCGCTCAACTGTAAGCCCTCGCCAAACGAGTAGTTGATTACATTCGATGCGCCTGCTGCAGGAGTAACCTCGCCGCTCGCAAAGTCGATGTCGAATGCACCCGCGATTGGGCCGTTGGCGGTTGAGATTGCAGCCTTCTTCAATACAGCCGAACCCTTAACGCCAATCTTGAGAATACCTGTGAGGTGCTTCATCGATACGCCATCGCCATTCTCGCTGTAGCCATACATTGTAGATACACCGCTACCGAATGTGGTGTCGCTTACGTGAGTCTGCGCAGCGGCAAACACCACCTGACCCTCCTGCGCTGCAGGATAAGCGATGCAGTAAGGTGTCGAGAGCGTAGCAGGAATGATGAAGCTTGCAACAGAAGCCTTCTCATCCACTGTAATCTCGTTTGACTCAACGCCATTGACCGAAATTTTGTCACCATTGCTCCAATAGAGAGGATAGATGCCGTCGGCCTCAGCACCAAGCTGAGTACGCGACTCCTCCAACGAGATGGTGATCTGAGTCTGGCCGCCGACATTTACGCCGAGGTCTTCAGTTGCGTCGGTTGTACAAGCAAAGCTTGCACAAGCTACAGCAACCGCCAAGAAAATTTTACTCAAATTTTTCATCTGGTTTTTTGTTTTAATAGTTTAATTGTATAAGTTATATGTTGTTGAAAATTAATTGTTTACTGTTTTTGTAATGAGTGTAACGCGTGCACAAAAGGGCATACTCGTCGCAAATATAGCGAGTATTACTCGAAAAAACAAAAAAAATCGGGTAAGTTTTCCTACCCGATTCTCTATTTTTTAGCTAAAAGCTAATTAGTAAACCAATTCATCGTTCTCGCTTCCAAATCCCGGAAGGAGCACGCTATCGCCGTAACCGCCCTCGACAGCTACCTCGAAAATCTCGAACTTTGGCTTCAAATAATTCTTCATAGTAAACTGTGTTTAGGGGTTATTGAATTGTTGGTTTTACTGCGAGGAACGAACATCCATCAGCCTCAGCCTCCTCCTTGGTGATATTAGCGCTGTAGATGTAGTTGATGTAGTTCTCCTCTGTGATTGGCGACAATTTCTCGCTCTCGTCAGCGTCGTCGATCTCTACGGTGTAACCACCAATCTGGCAGTTGGTTGCCTTAGCCGATGATGAGTAAGCTGCTGCCATAATCCAACCGCTCGCTGTGACGTTGTCATTAGTGTAAATCTTACAGTGGCACTTAGCGCCTGAAACCAACTTGCCAGTACCGAGAATACCACCAACGTAGACCTCCTTACCGGTACCCTTTGATGAGATGTTACCGATGTTGATAATCTCGAAGCCCTCGATTGTTGGGATGTTCTTGGCCATTGCAGCGGTAATACCTGCTACCTTAACGACTGATGCTGTAGAAGCTCCTGTGTAGGTGATGTCGCCGCTATTGTACAAGCCGCCGGTTGAAGCTGTAGTCCATACACCCGAGAAGTTTCCGAACATACCGCCAACCTGTACACCACCTGTTGCAGTTGCCTGATTAACGGTGATATCTCCACGGTTTACATATCCGTTGTAGATATTGAGTGTGCCCTCGCCGAGGTGTGCAAGGCAGCCACCGACCTTAATGCCGTTAGCACTCTTGAGGTTGCTGATGAGAGGTGCATTGTTGCTACAATTGTCGAAAGTTGCAGTTACCGATTTAGATGAGAAGTAACAACCCATACCTCCAAGCATTGCAGTTCCTGTTGAAGTAGATTCAGCAGTGTGACCAAGAGTTCCGTAGTTGTGGCAGTTTGTGGCAGTGATGTTGGTTGCAATAGTTCCTACAATGCCCGAAGAATAAGGGTTTGTTGCAGAACCATTGAAGATAACCGAGCCCTTTGTGTGGGTGCTATCGGTAGGGTCACCATTGGTACAGTTTGTAAGAGCCTTTGCGTAAGCTACCATACCGGCAGAAACTACGTGCTCTGTAGTTGTACCGTTGAATGTGATAGTACCGAGGTGTGAAGAGTTGGCGATTTCGCCATTGCGGATATCTCCAATCAAACCACCTGTGCGGACGGTATCTTTGTAAGATCCGTTGTAGATAATCTCCAACTTGCTGCAAAGGTTCGAGCAAGTCTTCAATGTTGTAATCTCACCAACAATACCTCCTACGTAGATGTCTTTACCCATATCTGCTGCATCGCACTCGAACTTCATATAACCCTCTGCAGAGCAGTCTCTGATGATAGCGCTATCGTCCTCAATCTTGCAAGCAAATGCGCCATAGCGAAGTCCGCTAACGTCTGTAATCAAAATTGCAGCATCAACAAGGTGCAAGTTAGAGATTGAAACAACTGAGGTGCCGAACAATGGAGCGGTCAAGCCCTTAATCTTCTTGCCATTACCCAAAACAGCGCCCTTGTAACCCTCGATCGGAGTCCAAGCAATGCCTGTCAAGTCGATATCGGCAGTGATTGAGATGTTGTTACCGAATGTTGCAGCCTCAGCAGTAAATGCGAGTAATGCCTCGGCGCTGTTAATCTCGTATGGAGCGTCGAATGCAGGAGCATCGTCGATGTTTGCGATGAAACCGCAGTTCTCACTCTTCGCAGTAGCAAGGTCGATAGGTGAGCTATAGATGTAATCTGTAAAGTTGTTGATGTCGATATCGACCTTGCTGTCGCCCTCTTTCCAAATCGAGCCGCCGATGTGGCAGTTCTGAATCTTGTAAGTGCCACGAGCCTGCGCGATACCCATACCTACGTAGGTGTAGCCTACAGCCTTGATGTTACATACGCTGCGAGCATTTGCGAAGCTACGACCTGTTGCGCTGACACCTCCTACATATCCGGTAGTTCCGAATGCACCCTCAGCGTCGATATCACCTGTGTTAATCGAAGATATGCCTGCGTGTGATGGTGGTGCTGATGCAGTGTGACCATAAACACCGCCGAGACGTGTGTAGCTACTTGCGCTTGTGTGGCCTCTAAAGGTGATCTTACCACTATTGCTGATAACGCCGGTCGAACTTGTCGATATTATTCTATTGAGTGTAGAAACGACTCCAGCAATAAGCACGGTCTTTCCGCTTACCGCATCGCCAATCTCGATGTGGATATTTCCGCTGTTAGAGAAACCGTTGAGGATTGTGAAGGTAGACTTGTTACCACCAAACTGTGCAAAACCACCTCCTACTTTTACGTTTCCGAGAGCCTTGCCCGACTTGATTAATAAATCACCGTAGTTGTGGCAGTTGTCGAATGATTGAGTGTATGCGGTGCTGTTGCCTGTGTCGCAGTTACCGAAGACGCCTCCAATAATATGGCCTGTAGCGTTTGAACGCTCGGTTGCTGTGATTGATCCGTAGTTCACGCAGTTTACAGCGGTCAGATTCTTATTTGCAAATTGTAATATACCTCCTGCATAGAACTGTACGCTCTCCGTTGTACAGTCGTAAGTGAGATTACCCTTGTTCTTGTTGTCCTTTGCGCCGTTAACGCAGTTTGTATATTGGCGGCAGTCCGATGAGATACCACTAAGTGCAGCACGAGTAGCCTTGCCACCCGAG
Source organism: Alistipes sp. (assembly GCA_045614285.1). Classification (GTDB taxonomy): domain Bacteria; phylum Bacteroidota; class Bacteroidia; order Bacteroidales; family Rikenellaceae; genus Alistipes. The sequence goes on along the minus strand of JAZLCQ010000012.1, from coordinate 66,706 downwards.
TAGGTGATATTTCCGAGGTTAGTTGCATTCTTTATGTGTGCCGCAGTTGCCGATGATACACAACCTGCAACGAAGCAATACTTACCCTCGTATACGCCGGTAACGTTAATGTTTACCTCGTTTGTGAGATTTGTGAGATCATTCTTTGAAGTTGTAGAGCCGATGAGACCTGCAATGTTTGCATCGCTGGTTATCTCGCTACTGTTGTTGGCAGTGATGGTACCGCTAGCGTAGCAGTTCGAAATCACTGCATCAGCATTGGTTACACTACGAGCGATAGCACCAATCAAGAGGCTTGCATCGGTGATGTCTACGTTGGTGAGCTTCACGTTCTTGATCTCGGTTGCTGTTGTCTCGCCAAAGAGAGGCGCATTCAAACCCTTGATCTCGAAGTTGCCACCGTCGAATGCGTGAGCAAAGCCCTCGATTGGAGTCCAGTCGTAGCCTGTCATATCGATAGCTGCAGTTACAACAGCCGACTTCGAAGGGCTCATTGCAAAGCGAATAAGAGTCTCCTTGCTGTCGATAACGAACTCAGCCGAATCGTCGATGTTTGACTCGAATGCGAACTCTGTAAACTCACGAACAACACCCGCCTTGACAGCCTTGTCGCCCGAAGCCTTGAATAATACAGACATCATCTCGCCTGTAGTGGTGGTAAGAATAGTCTCAACTGCGCTATACTCGCCAGCCGGAACAGCTACGTAGATTGGAGTAGCCTCAGCGCCCAATGCCAGACCGTTGCCGAAGGTTACGGTCAAGGTGCTCACTGCATCGTCGTGTGCAGTCAATGCGCCTGTTGCGCAGTCTACGTCGTAGTTACCAGCAATCTTGCCATTCACTGCAGTTACACTCATCGAGGCGAGAACTACACCCTCACCCTTTGGTGCAATGCACAAAACGCCTGCAAGGTGGCTAAGAACTGCAGCGTCGCCAGCCGATGCTACCTGAGCATACATCGGAGCAGTGCCCTCGGCAAATGTGCCGGCAGTGTACTCCTGAGTTGCGAGGAATGATACAGCCTGCAAGCCCTCAGCTGCAGTTACATCGCTAGCCGGAGCCGGATAGACGATGTTGTAAGGATACTCTACCACTCCGTTGAGTGTGAAGGTAGCGTTAGAATTGCCGTGTGATGACTCCGAAAGAGGCTCCGAAACAACACCATTAACGGCAATCTTGTCGCCCTTGCTCCAATAGAGCGGGTACTCATTGCCCACCTTGCCGTTGATGTGAGTACGAGACTCATCCAACGAGAGGGAGATGGTGGTCTGACCGCCGACAGCTACGCCGAGGTCTTCAGTCACATCTGTGGTACACGAAAGTGTAGCCAACGCTGCAACTCCCAAGATAAATTTGGTTAAGTTTTTCATTGTGTTTTGTTTTATATAAAAGTAAAGTTGTAACTTTCTGTCTACTAAATAATTGTATTCCAGGCATCTTACCATTGTCGAGAAACGGGAAATGCCTGGTCTGTTTTTAGTTGCATATTTCTCGGCAAATGTAGCATTTTTATTTTACAAATAAAATTTTTCTACACAATTTGTGGTTTTTAAGGTTTTATGGTCTCTCTTTTAAATATTTTTACTATCTTTGCGAGTTGTATTGGCTCCGTAGTTCAATGGATAGAATTTGAGATTCCGGTTCTTACGATAGCGGTTCGAATCCGCTCGGAGTCACTTCTATAATTGACAATTTAGGCTATATGGTTGATAATAGACGATTTGTAGAGAGCGATAGCGAGTTGGAGAGCAGAATCCGTCCGCAAGAGTTGGACAACTTCTCGGGTCAAGAGAAGATTGTCGAGAACTTGCGTGTCTTTATCAAGGCTGCGCTGATGCGTGGCGATTCGCTTGACCATACCCTACTGCACGGCCCTCCGGGATTGGGTAAGACTACCCTCGCAAATATTATTGCAAACGAGATGGGTGCGCAGTTGAAGGTGACCTCGGGCCCTGTGCTCGATAAGCCGGGTGACTTGGCGGGTCTTTTGACCAACCTCTCGGCGGGTGATGTCCTCTTCATCGATGAGATTCATCGTCTCTCCCCTATTGTTGAGGAGTATCTCTACTCGGCTATGGAGGATTTCAAAATCGATATCGTACTCGACAAGGGCCCTTCGGCACGCTCTATTCAGATTGAGCTTGCGCCATTTACGCTTGTGGGTGCAACTACGCGAAGTGGTCTTTTGACTTCGCCACTGCGAGCTCGTTTTGGCATTCAGTGCCACCTCGAGTACTACGATTCACAGGTCTTGAGTCGCATCGTGAAGCGTTCGGCCTCAATCTTGGGCGTATCGATCGATGATGATGCCGCACTCGAGATTGCTCTGCGCTCACGTGGTACACCACGTATCGTGAATGCTTTGTTGCGCCGTGTGCGTGACTTTGCTATGGTAAAGGGCGAGGGTTGCATCGACTTGGCAATCACCCGTATGGCATTGGAGGCGTTGAATATCGACTCACGAGGCTTGGATATGATGGATAATAAGATTTTGTCGACCATCATTGCTAAGTTTAACGGCGGACCTGTGGGTTTGAATACCATCGCTACAGCCGTGAGCGAGGATGCAGGAACTATTGAGGAGGTCTACGAACCATTCCTTATCAAGGAGGGATTCCTAAAGCGCACTCCTCGTGGTCGTGAGGTTACCGAGTTGGCATACAAGCATCTCGGCTTGACACTGCCTGAAAGAGAAGGAGAATTATTCTAAGAGTTAAACATATTAAAAAAACAAAACAAAAATGGCAAAGGTTATTACAATTATCGGTTCTGGTATGATGGGATCGGCTTTGGCTTTCCCAGCTGCAGAGAATGGTCACGAGGTTCGTTTGGTGGGTTCTCCACTTGACAATGAGATTATCGATGCTTGCATCGCTACAAATCGTCACCCTAAGTTCGACCGCGACTTCCCTGCAGGTGTAAAATACTACAAGGTTACTGAGTGGAAAGAGGCTGTTAAGGGTGCAGACTTCGTAATCGGCGGTGTATCGTCGTTCGGTGTTGATTGGTTCGGCGAGGAGATCTTGGCAAACTTGGATCCTGCAATGCCTGTTCTTTCGGTTACTAAGGGTTTGATTAATCTCGAGGATGGTACTTTGATTTCATATCCTGACTACTGGCGTAAGAACTTGCTCGAGAAGGGCATTGACCGTCACGTATGCGCTGTAGGTGGCCCTTGTACTTCGTACGAGTTGGTATTCCACGATCAGACTGAGGTTGCTTTCTGTGGTGTTAATACCGAGGAGTTGAAGATGTTGAAGGAGGCTATGACTACTTCGTACTATCACATCTCGCTCACTAATGATGTAATCGGTTTGGAGAGCGCTGTAGCATTGAAGAATGCTTACGCTTTGTCGGTAGCTATGACTATCGGTTTGGTAAATCGTCACCACGGTGAGGATGCAGGTTTGCACTACAACTCGCAGGCAGGCGCATTCTTCCAGGCTGTACGCGAGATGACTCGCTTGATGGCTATTCAGAACGGTTCGCAGGATGCGTTGAACATCGGTATTGGTGATCTCTACGTAACTGTTTACGGTGGTCGTACTCGTAAGATCGGTATCTTGCTCGGTGAGGGTAAGACCTACGAGGAGGCAATGGATATCTTGGCTGGTGTAACTCTCGAGTCGTTGGTTGTAGCACGTCGTGTAGCGAAGGCTATCTACCGCAAGGCTGAGCTCGGTTTGGTTTCGTTGGCTGACTTCCCAATGTTGTGCCACTCGAACGATGTTCTTGAGAATGGTAAGGACGCTGAGTTGCCTTGGGAGTCGTTCACTTTTGACCATACAAAGTAAGCTATGGCAGAGTTAAAAGGTCTGCTTTTCGATGTAGATGGTACGCTGGTGGATAATCTGGCGTACCACTTTGCAGCATTTGACGAGTATGCTAAGCGCGAGGGCTTTACCCTGCTTGAGCCTATGTCGTTGAAGATGAATGGTATGCATAGCAACCAGATCTTCCCCATGATGGTTGGCGACAAGGTTGTTGCAGAGTATGGTCTTGATAGATTGAATCGAGAAAAAGAGGAGGTCTATCGAGAGATGTACCACGACAAGGTGGAGCCTATTGCCGGACTCATCGAGTTCTTGAAGGCTGCTAAGGCGGCTGGCGTGAAGTGTGCTCTTGGCTCGTCGGGCTGCCGTGACAATGTCAATATGATTATCAACGGCTTGGGCATAGCAGACTACGTCGATGCTTCAATCAGTGGTAGTGACGTTACTCACGGAAAACCGCACCCTGAAATCTTTACAAAGGCGCACGAGGCTATGGGCTTGAAGGCCGAGGAGTGCATCGTTGTTGAGGATGCAGTTAATGGCATTTTGGCAGGTGTTGCTGCGGGTTGCAAGTGTCTTGCAATTACCACAACTGCAACTGCCGAGGAGTTGACCAATGCGGGTGCAGATTTGTGCGTTGAGGACTATACAACAGTTACAATCGAACGCCTAAACGCATTACTTAATTAAAGTGTGCTAAATATAACAAAATGAGAGGGTTTGCGCCCTCTCATTTTTTATTTATTAGAAGCTGTATTTTGCCAATAGATTGATGCGATTTGCGTGAGCCTTCAAGCCGTCCATATTTCTGCGATGAGCGTAGAGATACTCGGCACCAAGAACGAATCGCGGAGTTAAATTCCAGAAGACGTTGCCGAAGATATACTGACCTTGTCGATACATATCGTCGTTGTAGACGCCATTCTTTCTGCGAACGGTTACTGCAGAGTAACCACCCGATACGAAGAGGTTCGGCATAAGGTTAATCTGTGCTGCAGCCTGCCAACCGAACATCGGTGTTGCTTGTGCCTTTGTCGGGTCGTTTGGTCGTGGAGTGAAGTCAAGACCTGAGCCCATCAAATCGTTGATGTAGCGTGTGATACCTTCACCATAGATACCGTTCATGAACAATTCCAAATACTTGGTGACGTGGATGTTACCGCTGAACTGTACACCCCATCCGAATAGGTCATCCTCTGTGCCTGCACTCTTGTTGTAGAGGTAGAGGTCGCGGAACACGGCCGATGCGCGGATGTGGCTATCACGATTCTCGCCCCACGAGTATTGGAGGTAGATTGGGAAATCTGGAACGCGCTGCGGAATAGCTGAGAGAGTCTCGCCGTAAGTTCCCGATACGCCCGGCATCTCGGCTGCAACACCCGCCTTGAGGTGGTTGTCAAGGAAATTGCGCTCGTAGCGAATCATTGTAGCAAATCGGAAGTTATAGGCATTCGGACCCTGGAAGTCGATAGTTGTAGGTGCGGCTGTAAGGTCGCAGAAGGTCGTTACGTCACGACCAATGGTCAAGCCGAGCATCTGCACATATCCCGAACGGATGCGTGGAGTGTAGCTGCCACTTGCGCCACCACGGAAGTCGAAGTCCATAAATACGTGCACCTGACCGAGTTTCTGAGTGTTGGCAATACCGCGGATGAAGAGTCGCGAGGTGGTTGCATCCATTCGAATCTCCTGCTTATCGGCCGGAGTGAGCTTCATAGGCACATCGTATGGCACGACATCGATATTGTTTACGATGCGGTCAAACGAATAAGCTGCGCGCAAAGCGATATCGCCACCAATGGCGAATGAGAAGACGTTGCGCTTATCTGCAAAGATTGCAGATGGTGTGGATGCTTGCTGAAAGCCGTCACGAGTCGCATTCTTGTGGTCGTCGATAGCGGATCTGATGGCAGCATTCTTCATGATGATATCTTGCTGACATTGAGGCGCGCAAGATAGAGTGTCAGTTTCGCTTACCGAGATGATGTAGACGGTAGGCTCAGCACCGCCGTGAGAGTATTTCTCGAGGCGATGGTGTTGTGCCGAGAGCGAGAATGTTGTCGCCATAGCACCGATAAAAAGGAAAACTCTTTTCATACTTTTTTTTGTTTTTAAGTTACGTCCTACTGGGGTGCAAACTATGTGCCACTATGGCGTCGATTATCTCGGCTTATTGCTCTTTTCGAGCTCGTCACGCCAATGCAGAGGCGCGTGTGAACCGTCGCAATAGGGCTTGTTGGCCGATTCTCCACATCTGCACAATACACATCGGTTGCGCACCTCGTAGGCTTCTCCATCCTCCTTTACGATAGGAATGCCACCTCGTACCCATAACCCTCCGCTGACGTGCATGGCATCATCTTCGATGAGGCCGAGGCTTGGCTCATACTTCGGCTCGTAGGGCTGTTCCGAGTAGTTGCCCCATATCGTCAGGCGACCGCTCGGACACATCGAGGCTTGATGGATGGCTTGTCGGCAGGATGCCTCGTCGAATGAGGTCTCGGTAGCTGCCCAGACTCCCCCACCTGCATCGCAGAATCGTGCAAAAACGCAGTATTGAGGATTGTCGGTCAGGGTGAGTTCGTCGCCCGAGGTTATCTCGACGTTGTCAAGAATCGGCTCGTGCGATGCAGTCAACTTTGGTCTCCACTTGTGTGTGGTGTGCGAGCTATCGCAGTATGGCTTATTTTTCGATGCTCCACAGCGACATAGCGAGGTTGGCTCCTTCTCTGTCGAGAAGTGCTTACCCTCCTCGAAACAACGACTCTCGCCCATCTCGTTGGGCACAATGTGTTGTGTGGCGAGTGGTGGCGCTCCGTAGACGAGGTATGGCCCTTTATTTGTCACGACAACTCTGTACTTCGGAGGTGTCGCAATCTCATTGGTTGCGGTTTTTTCTTTTGACATAGTAATAAAATGTGTAGATTTTCGTTGTTGAAAAGGGCAATAATTGTTCCTAAACGAAGTTTAAAAGTTTGCATTTGCCAACTTTTTTGTATATTTGCCGATTGTAAGAACTATTTGAATATGAGAAGTCTAAAATTATTGGTTGTAGCATTGCTCTCGATTGTGGCATTTGCTGCTTGTGATAAGGATAAAAGTGCGAGCCTTGCATTGGAGCGCACATCCCTATATTTCGCATCGTGGAGCGACTCGGCACAGAGCATTTCGTATGTTGCTTCCGACGCTACCCAGGTTGCTATCGCATCGTATAGTGCAGGTTGGAGCGCATCGGTCGATGCTATCTCTCAGAAGATTAAAGTTTGGCCTATCGGCGCTACCGAGGAGGGCATGACCAACGATGACCTTCCGAAGGAGGGCTCGGTCGTTGTCAATGTCTTGAATAAGGCGGGCGAGGCTACAAGCTACTATATCAGCGTCTACATCTGCTCGAGCCAGCTGCTTGGTGTGAATAGCGCAGCTAACTGCTACGTTATCAATACTCCGAATGTTGAATACTCGTTCGATGCTATGCATCGCCACGATGGCTCGCAGTTGGCAACTGAGAGTGTTGGGCTTTTGTGGCAGAGCAATACCGGTGCAGTGAAAAATGTCGGTTTGGTGAATGGAATGGCTTCGTTCTATATCCCTGCTTCTGACGAGGATGCTACACGTGTTGTCGACACAAACGCTGTAATTGCTGCCTACAACGCTGACGGTGATGTTATTTGGAGCTGGCACTTGTGGATTGTGAATGGCACTCCGCTTGCTGCATACGACACCTACTCGAATGGTAAGTCGTTTATGCGCTTGAACCTTGGTGCATTCACCAATGCTAACGGATCGCAGGATGAGCAGAGAATTCTCGACTCGTACGGAATGTACTATCAGTGGGGTCGCAAGGATCCATTCCCACGCCCATACTACTTTGATGCTTCGGGTGCTGATGATGAGAGTCGCTATAACGAGGCGGGTACATACATTGCGGAGAACTACGTTGAGCGCACATCTAGTAATGGTACTATCGATTACGCAACCAAGAATCCTATGGTATTCATCACTACTGCGGATGACCTCGAGTCGGAGGTTGCAGGAAACTGCGATTGGCTTGCGCCGGGCTATGGTAATGACAACATGTGGAGCGAGAATGGCAAGAGCCTCTACGATCCGTGTCCATACGGTTGGAAAGTTCCGTCGGCAGATGATTTGTCGGTGCTCTATCTTGCTGATGCGGAGGATAATACTGACCTTGCAACTGCAAGAAAACAGTATGGCTGGCATCTTTCGGATGGCAATAATAAGTACTTCTGGTCGGCTTGTGGTCGCCGCCGTTATACCGACGGTAAGGTCGAGAATATGAACTACAAGGAGGGTGTCTACCCTGCTCAGTCGCAGCCTTGGGAGGGTTACTATTGGACATCGTCTGTGGGTGCTGACGGCAAGGCTATAGCGCTCTATTTCGACCTCACAACCACACGTACAATCAATAAGTTTGTTGCCGATGCACCTCACTACCGCGCAAACGGCTTCCAAATCCGCTGCGTGAAGGAGTAAACTACAAGACGATATTAGAATTTAGAGTGGAGAGTTTTCTCCACTCTTTTTTTGGGCACTCAACTTGCACTCTGCGATACATATATTAAATATCTATTGCTATGAAAATTTCTACGGGAAAGGGCGAGATTTCGCTATTTGCGTTACTTGCTATTTGGTCTGTGTCGGCGGTGACATCGTTGCCAGGATTGGCTATTTCGCCCATTTTGGAGGATTTGAGTCGAATATTCCCCTCGGCATCGCAACTCGAGATACAGATGCTGACCTCGCTACCCTCACTGCTGATTATTCCATTCGTAATCCTTGCGGGTTGGCTCTCCTCGCAGAGTGAATCGCTGAAACTCCTTGCGGTGGGTCTTGTGATATTCTGCGCAAGCGGAGTGGTTTGCATCTTTGCCAACGATATACGCCTGCTCGTGGTGGCGAGTTGTGTGATGGGTGCCGGTGCGGGTATCGTAGTACCCTATTCAACGGGTCTTGTTGTGCGCTACTTCACGGGCGATAGTCGTGTGCGACAGCTCGGTATCAGCTCTGCGGTCAACAATCTATCTCTCGTCATCGCGACGGCGGTTGTCGGCTGGATTGCTACGAGAGATTGGCATCTCGCCTTTACGGTCTATCTGCTCCCCGCTGTGGCTTTGGTGATGCTCTTGGCACTTCGCAATGTCAAGTCGGCACCCGAGCCCGAGGAGAGCGACCAGTTGCGCCAAACAAATATCAACTGGATGCGCCTTACGGGATTGTCGGTGCTCTATTTTGTGATAACCTTCACGACGCTCGTTATCACATTCTACCTCTCGTTTTTGCTCGAGAAATACCGCTTTCCGCAGGAGTTTTCGAGTGTGATGATATCGCTGTTCTTCCTGGCGATTATGTTGCCCGGATTGGCTCTGAATAGTATTATCAGACGACTGAAATCGGCCACCATCTTCATATCGCTGTGCGACATTGTTGTAGGATTGTTGCTTGTGGGCACTATCCCCGATATTCCGCTGATGACCTTCGGCGTAATCCTTACGGGTGTGGGCTATGGCGTGTTGCAACCGATTATCTACGATAAAGCGGCCATTATTGCACCTCCGCAGTCGGCAACAAAGGCGTTGTCGGTGGTGATGACGGTGAACTATGTGGCTGTTGTGGTCTGTCCGTTTGTGGTCGACTTTGTCGCCAAACTGATGGGTCAGAATCGTAGCACCTTCCCATTTGTGGCGAGTGCTATCTTGGTGGCTATGGTGGCATTACTCTCGCTACTTATGCGTAAGAGTTTCGTACTGGGTTTGGATGAGTCGTACTATCGCGCAAAATAAAGAAGAGCCTGACGTATCAGGCTCTTCTCCGTTTTACTTTTTGCTTTTCTTCTTCTTTTCAGGCTCGGAGGTGGACTCCGCATTCTTCACATACTTCTCTAACCAACGGTTAGCCTCGTAGAGGTAGTGAAGTATATTCTCCCTGATTTCGTATGTGTGAGCATCTTGCTGCAGCTCCACATAGCGTACATATTTGTTATGACCTCGCAATGCCTCGAAATATCGTACACTCTGGATGGTGTGCGTGCCTGAGTTAAGATCGGCGCTACCGTGAACCAACAAAATTGCTCCGTGTAGCTTGTCGGCATAGTTGAATGGCGACATATTGTGGTAGAGCTCCTTGTTGCTCCAATAGTTGCGGTTCTCATCCTGGAATCCGTAAGGCGTAAGCGAACGATTGTAGGCTCCGCTTTGAGCGATTCCCGCTTTGAATAACTTGGTGTGAGACAGAAGGTTGGCGGTCATAAATGCACCGTACGAGTGACCTCCGATTGCTACACGATTTGGGTCTCCATAACCAACATCGCTCAACGCCTTGACTGCAGCCTCGGCATTCATTTTTAACTGCGCTACGAAGGAGTCGTTTGCCTTTTTGTTGCCATCCGTAGGGATCAGAGGCATAGCTGCCGATTCCATTACGCAATAACCTTGAGTCAACCAGAAGAGTGCTGATGATCCTGTGGTTGGCACATTCGGATGGGTGTATTGTGAGAATTTTGGACGCATCGCCGCTTCGGCGCTCTTGTATCCTCGAGGATACGCCCACATCATAACAGGCAACTTGCCATCACGCTTTGCGTTGTACCCTGCCGGTAGCCAAACAAACGATTTAAGTACCAGTCCGTCGGCACGCTTGTAGGTCAGTAACTGTCGAGTTACGCCCTTGAGCGCAGGAAAAGGTGTAGGGAAATCGGTTATAGCCACGCGTGATCTCTTCTTGAGGTTGGCCACGTAGTAGTTGGTTGGCTCTTCGAACGACTCGCGCGAAGTTATAAAGATGCGCTCTGCAGGGTCAATGGCTGCGATTATCTTCTCGAAGTATGGCGCCTTGCACGTCCATAATACCTTGGTCTTGTCGTTATCGAGCTTGTAGAGTGTCAAGTTCGGCATCTGTCCCTCGGGTGTATAGCCCTCGCCAGCAAACATCACCTCGTTGTTCTCCTCATTAGTCCAAAGCACTCTGCGACCATATTGGTTTCTAATCATAATAGGCTCGCCAGGGAGCTCATATATATTTTTGGTGTCGTAGCTCAATACGGTGTGCAGCTCGCTCTCACCTGGCTTGAAGCTCGATATGGTAATTTGGCCCTTCTCCTTCTCCTCCACCAAAGCGAGGTTGTCGTTGCACCAGTATATCTTCTCGAACGGCTTTGAGGTGCGTACTACCAAACGACGATCGTCTGTAAAAGGCGCCTCCTGCTCATAGATGTAGGATTTGTAGTCGGGATCATCTTTCTTTGCCTTTACGCACCAAATAAGCGTTGAAGGCTTGTCGGAGCGCCAAGAGAGCTTACTGCGCTGCTTGACGGTTTTGATCACGTTGCCCTCCAAATCCTCAATTGTAACTACCGACTTGAGATTCATAAACTTAGCGTCGCATGAGTATGGCTCAACGACACGATAAATCATCAAATACTCCCTGTCGGGTGAGATGTTGATGGTGCGATAGAATGCCGGCTCGCCAATCTCCTTCTCGCCCGATGCTGTGATATGTACAAGCTGAGAGGTGAAATAGTACTTGAGTGCTCGCATATCGAAGTCGTCACGCAGAAGTCCCTGAATGGTTCTTTTGCGAGTCTTCTTGCCGAGCGACTCTTGTACAATCGGGCCTATCGGAGTGGTAACCTCGGGAGTATTGCGACCCTCGATTACACACGCAGTGATGAACTCGTTGTCACTTGTCCACTCGACAAATTTGCGAGCAGTTGTGTTGATGCGACGGTTGGTGACACGTGTAGCCACGCCATCGCTCAATGCTGCCGAGTAGAGATATACGCCATCGTGCTCACGGTTGAACATCAGCACTTTGTCTCCGCTCGGGTACCATACTGCATAGATTACTGCGCTATCTTCAGGCAGGTTGCTCACCTTAACCTCTTCGCCGTCAGGAATGCGCTTGAGAGATATGGTGTGCGAGCCATTTTCGATTATGCGGCAATAGCGATTAGGGTCGATGCGAATGGTTGCAAGGCATAGCGCTGAGGTTGGAACGTCGGCAATGGGTGTTGTGCCGTTGCCGTGCATCAACATTACGGCTGAACAGTCCTTATTGAATACTGCACGAGGTGTCGGGTTTGCCAGGGCAAGCTCCTCGATAACCTCGGGTGGCCGCTGAAATGCAATCTGTTTTGCATCGCACAGCGTTATGCCGAGCAGCGTTGCGAGCAATATGGCGAATATCCGCTTCATACAAAAGGTGGAGTTGTCGTTGTAGACTATTATTGTAAATTTCCGAGTTCTTTATATCTCTGATATAACTTGTCGTATATCGCCTTACGCTCAGCGTTCGGAGTATACTCGTCAGAGAATCCCGACGACATAGCTCGTTGAGCCTCGAAAATGTTCGGATACAATCCCGCGGCTACGGCAGCGTACATGGCCGAACCGAGTGCGCAAGCCTGCTCCGATGTGACGACCTTGATAGGCATACCGAGCACGTCGCACATTGTCTGCATCACAAAACGTGACTTCTTCGATATTCCTCCTACTGCATAGATGCGCTCAATCTTCACGCCCTCGTCGATTAATCGTTCTGTGATTGCTCGTGAGCCAAAGGCTGCAGCCTCGATCAAAGCCTTGAACATCTGCGGTGCTGTGGTTGCGAGAGTCAAGCCGCTGAATAGTCCCGTTGCACGCATATTCTCGTCGGGACTGCGACGACCGTTGAACCAATCTATCGCTACGATATCGTTCTCACTGAGAGGAAGTTGCTCTGCCTCAGCTGTGAGCATAGGTAAGATCTTGTCGAACTGCTCCTCGTCAACGCCCATAGCTCGCAATGGCCACTCCATAACGCGTCTAAACCACGCGAAAATATCTCCAAAAGCGGACTGTCCTGCTTCGATGCCGATATACTCAGGCAATACCGAGCCGTCAACTTGTCCGCAGATGCCGCGAATGACCTTGTCACCCAAATTTTCGGGCTTTGCTACTGTAATGTCGCAAGTTGATGTGCCGATAACCTTGACGAGTGTACCCTCGCTTACGCCTGCACCTACAGCGCCTACGTGGCAATCTACTCCACCTGCGCCAACAATTACGCCCTTTGGCAATCCGAGTCGTTTAGCCCACTCCTCCGATAATTCACCTGCAGGGATGCCGCAAGTGTAGGTGTCGGTATATAGGCGCGAGCGGTAGGTCGCAAGCAATGGGTCAATGGCTGCCAAGAACTCCTCCTCGGGCAGACCTCCCCATTTGCTATTCCAAAGAGCCTTGTGACCCGCTACGCATCGTCCGCGCATAATCTTCTCGGGTGTGGTGTCGCCCACAAGCATTGCTACGAGCCAGTCGCACAGCTCAACCCACGAATATGCCTTGTCGAGTAGCTCGGGCGAGTTCTTTGAACAGTGCAACATCTTTGACCACGCCCACTCCGAAGAGTATGTGCCACCGCAATAGGTGGTGTAGTCGATATGCCAAGCCTTCGCTGTAGCCTTGATTTTATCGGCCTCAAGGAGCGATGTATGATCCTTCCAAAGCACAAACATTGCATCGGGATTCTCGGCATACTCCTCGAGAAGTGCCAACGGCGTACCCTCTTTGTCGGTCAGTGCGAGTGTTGACGCTGTGGTGTCGAATGATATTCCTCGCACAGCATCAGCTACCTCCTTTCCCGCTTTATCCAGTGCCTCGCGAATAACACCCTCGAGCGATTCGATGTAGTCGAGTGGGTGCTGACGATAACGATTTTCGGCAGGAGCGCAGTATTCGCCTTTGCGCCAACGAGGATAGTAGCGCACTGCGGTTGCAATTTCGTCGCCATTGGCTGCATCTACAACCAAGCAACGTACCGAGTCACTACCGAAGTCTAAACCTAAAACGTAATTTTTCATAACACTATAGCATTAGCCGAGGTAAGCACCCGTATCTCGTAACTCCTCGCGCAACTTTTCGACATCAACTTCAGATGGTTGAACGCCCGAAGTTACCGCCAATCGAGCAGCACGTCCTGCAGCCTCGCCGAGAGCCATACAAGTCGACATTACGCGTGTTGAAGCCATAGCCTCGTGGCTCATAGAAGAGCAACGACCTGCCACTAATAGACCCTCTACCTTTTCAGGAACGAGACAACGATATGGAATGTCGTAGCAATCATCGCAGTAATAGAGCGTGCAGTCGCCGCCCTTAGCGTGGTGAATATCAACCGGATAGCTAGCTACTGCGATAGTGTCGTCGAAACGGCGGCACGAAACGATGTCGTTGTCGGTGAGGATATACTTGCCAACAATTACGCGGCTCTCGCGAATACCCATAAAATCGGCTACACGTGCCATATAGGCATCTTCGAAACCAGGTACATACTCGCGCAGATACTTCTCGATTTGATAGATTTGCTTGCGCGCTGTCATCTCACCATAGGTGTAGCTCTCGGGTTTAGTCGAGTCTACCCCATTCACACGCGACATATTGACCCAAATATCATCCTCGCCGATACCTGTAATGAGGATTGTTCTCGCTACAGGTATGTTGATGCCCGCCTCTTGCGCCTTGTTAATGCGGTTGCGAAGGCCTACGGTGATAAACTTACCCTCGCGGAACTGCTCGTGTGGCATAATGTCCATGTCGAACTCCTCAGGGTTGCCGGTGATGGCATCGCGGAGTCGCTGGATGTTTACATTCTTCATTTGGAACATAAGAGTTGGAGGCTGCATACCACCTTCGGCATCGCCCTTGTGACACTCTACACCTGCGCGGTAAGCAACGTCGGCATCGCCCGTACAGTCGATTACACACTTCGCCAAGATTGCCTCGCGACCAGCTTTCGATTCGATAATCACGCCCTTAACCTCGTTGCCCTCGCGGATAACATCTGCGGTAAATGCGTAGAGTAATACCTCTACTCCGCACTCCTCCATAATCTCGAATGCTACGCGCTTAGCCTCGTCGGGGTTGATGATAGTGAGCGATACGTGCAATTGACAAGGACGATGACCACTAGCAGCATTGCGAGCTTGTAGACGCTCGATAAACTTCTGAGGTAGGCCCTTGATAATTTGGTTGCCCTTGCGGCCAAGGTAGCTCAAGATAGGCAGACCGATTGTGAGGTTTCCTCCGAGATAGCCTCGGCTCTCAACCAACATCACCTTCAATCCATCCGCAGCAGCGGCTTGTGCTGCCATAATTCCCGCAGGACCACCGCCAACGACGAGTACATCTACTTCAGCACGAACAGCTATTTCGCGTGCAGGTTCATAAATAGTCTTCATATCGGTATAGTTTTAGTTATTTGTTCTACTTTGAATTGGGTGTTTCGGGACGCACCATCTTCGATAAGATAAGTGCAGAAAGCGGATGAAGGACGGCCATCACGCCAAAGAGTACTGTCCACATCTCCGCAGGGATTGAGCCTACGAATTGATTGAATACAACGCTACCCAATGCGCCGGCACCGCAGCAAACACCCATCACGGTTGCTACATTCTTGATTGGGAACGTCTCGGCCAACACGACAGGCAAGGTGTAGAGCCAGCTGAGGCACATCACCGCTACGAGTGAGAATATCGCTACTACCAAGCCTACACGCCACGCAAATGGCAAGGCCTCGGCACCTCCTGCATATGGTACGAGTGCGCAAAGCGGAGCAATTGCCACTGTTGCGATAAGAGATATCTTGCGAGCCGAAAGGGCTGTGCGACCACGTTTGATCATCGAGTCGGACCACATCGATGTCAAGACGCCACCGATTGCTCCTACAAGGAATGGAATGCCACACACCCACTGAATCATATCGAGCGTCTGCTGATGTGTCAAGTTCTGGGTCTCTCCCATACGACGCAGGTAGCCTGGCAGCCAGAAACAGCAGAAGTACCATACGGGGTCACTGATAAGACGAATAAGGAATGCGCCCCACAAGGTGCGAGTGCGGAAAAGACCGCCCAAAGAGAATGGTTTAACCTCCTCGCCTGTCGGACTCTTCTTGTCGGCATTTATTGTGAGGTCGAGAATCTCCTGCGAAGGAGTTTTGTATACAAACACCCACACGAGGGCTATTGCCAAACCTACGGCTCCGGCAATGAAGAATACATTCTGCCACGCCTCGAACCAACGCATCAATACTGCAATTACAAGCGGAGCGATAACGGCACCCAATGAACTACCTATGGTGCAAAGGCTGTTGGCTGTAGCACGCTGACGCTTCTCAAACCAAAGTGTTACGGCAACAAGCTGACCTGCGAATATTGTCGGCTCGGCGAGTCCCAAGATACCACGGCAAGCAGCAAACTGCCACAATTCGGTCGAGAGACCACCACCGATGCAGGCCAATGACCATATGACGATACCGCCAGTCATCACCGACTTAGGCCCGAGTCTATCGACCAATAAGCCCGATATCGGATACATCAATGCGTAGCATATAAGGAAAATATTGACTATCCACGCATACTCCAAATCTCCAATTTGGAAATGGTCAAGAATTTCGGGCTTTAGGATTGAAAGCAACTGACGATCGAGGTAGTTGCAGATGATGGCGAGAAATATAGTCGCCACGATAAACCATTTGCGGTTTGAGATAGTCTGTGTAGGCATATGTTTTAAGGTTATTATTTACGCAAAATTAAAAGAATTTTCCGAGAAATACAAATGTAAAATTATCAGTTTTGCCTTGGGTATGAATATAAATTTTCCTATCTTTGTGGTCGTGAAGAGTAAAGTTGAGATATTTGCAGAACTTGGCGTGCGCCTTGCGGAGTTTGGCTCCGACGATGCGTCACGCTCTGTCATTGCACGAGCATTGGCCACTAACGAGTGGTTCTCGGTGAACGATATATGCTATGCCGTTGAGGCGGTGCGCAGTGAGATGCTCAATGCCGAGAAGGTTGCGCAATGGCTTGCCCACTACCCCTATGCCAATGTGCACGAGCCGAGACGTGTGGCGATAATTATGGCCGGAAACATTCCGCTGGTCGGATTTTTCGATTTGATGTGCGTGATTGCAAACGGTGATATTCCGTATGTCAAGCCATCGAGCAAGGATAGTGCCCTCGAAGAGTATGTCGAGCAATTGCTCCGTAAAATAGAACCTTCGCTGATTATCGAACGATACGTTGAGGGTGGCGACTATGATGCCGTCATAGCTACAGGTGGTGAGAGTGCAAATCTCTATTTCCGTAGTGCGTTTGCAGGTATTCCTTGTCTTTTGCGAGGAAGCCGCCACTCGGTCGCTGTCTTGTCGGGTAAGGAGGGTAAGAGCGATTTTGCGCTCTTGTCTAACGATATCTTCCGTCACGCTGGTTTGGGCTGTCGCAATGTCTCGCTTGTTTTTGTTCCTAAGGGATTTAAGCCGAAGTTGGAGGCGCGCAGGATGTGCCGAGCTTACCACAATAACTATCTGCAGTGCAGAGCGTTGCTTACTATGCAAGGGGCGAAGTTCGACGACTTGGGTGAGGCTGTGGTTGTCTCTTCGCAGGTGGCGGAATTTCCGCGTTTCTTGAGTCAGGTCAATGTTGTTGAATACGCATCGCTGGATGAGGTGAAGTCGTGGCTTGAGTCAAATGACGAATCGTTGCAATGCGTGGTAACAGCAATCGAAGGTCTCCATTCGCGTCAGGTACCTATCGGCGAGGCGCAGAGGCCTACCCTCTTCGATTATGCCGACGAGCGAGATACTATGCAGTTTTTGGCCTCAATTGATTAGTTGTTTCGATAAATTGTTATATATTTGCATATTAATAAACCTTAAAAGAGAGATTATGAAGAAGATTTTAGTTATGATTATTGCTGTTTTGGCATTCATTACAGCATCGGCACAGCCTCCATTTGGACCCCCTCCGGGTCATGGTGGTCCTGGTGGCCAAGGTGGTGACCGTAACGCTCGTACAATCGAGATGTTGCAAAAATCGTTGGATATGACACCTGAGCAGGCAAAGAAGTTTGCTCCTGTATATCAGGGTTATCAGCGCGAATTGCGTCAGGTGCGCAAGGATACCAAGGCTTATGTTGATTCGTTCAATGGCCAGGAGATGGATATCAAGGTTGCGAAGAAGATTATGATGGCGCAGCTCAATGGCGACAAGCAGATTATTCAGGTGAAGAAGGAGTATATCAAGGTGTTTGTTAACTACTTGACTCCTGAGCAGTTGTCTAAGGTATTTACCCTCGGTCAGGGTCCTCGTCGTCCTCGTGGCGGTCAAGGTGGTCCTGGTGGACACGGTCAGACTCCACCTCAAGGTGGACCTCAGCGCTAAGCGATAGAAAAAGCACTCTTCGGGGTGCTTTTTTTAGCGCCATAATGAGCGTGTAAAACCAAAAACTTTTTGTATCTTTGCCCGCGTAAATTATTAATAAGATGCATAAGAGCGGTTTTGTAAATATTATCGGTAATCCGAATGTCGGCAAATCGACATTGATGAACGCACTTGTAGGCGAGAAACTTTCTATCATTACATCGAAGGCGCAGACTACACGTCATCGTATTATGGGTATTGTGAATGGCGACGATTTCCAGATTGTCTACTCCGATACTCCGGGTATCTTGAAGCCTGCCTACAAGTTGCAGGAGTCGATGATGAACTTTGTGCGTGGCGCGGTGAGCGATGCCGATGTTGTGCTCTATGTGACAGATACTGTCGAGGAGCAGAGCGAGCGCAACGCCGAGATTGTAGGTCGCATTGCAACAAGCGCTATTCCGACAATTGTGGTTATCAATAAGATTGACCTCACCAACCAGGAGAAACTCGAGAAGATTGTTGCCGACTGGCACGAGCGCCTCCCTGAGGCTACAATTATACCTGCTTCGGCTAAGGAACAGTTCAATATCGAGGCTATCTTTGCAGCTATTTTGGAGCGTTTGCCTGAGGGTGAGCCATACTATCCGAAGGATACCTTGACCGACAAGACTTTGCGCTTCTTTGCGTCGGAGATTATTCGTGAGAAGATTCTCCTTAACTATGATAAGGAGATTCCATATTGCTGCGAGATTGAGATTGACAGCTACAAGGAGGAGCCGACAATAGACCGTATTTCGGCGACTATCTATGTGTCACGCAACTCGCAGAAGGGCATCGTTATCGGCCACAAGGGTGAGCGCTTAAAGAAGGTGGGTCAGCAGGCTCGTACCGATATCGAGGCGTTCCTCGGTAAGAAGGTTTTCCTTCAGCTCTTTGTTAAGGTCAACGATGATTGGCGCAATAACGATCGCCAACTCTCTCGCTTTGGTTATAACGATAATTAGGGGTTGTAACTTTGCGTAGGATTCTTGTAGGCATACTATTTTCACTCTTCGTCACAACATCTGTTGTGGCGCAGTACAATCGAGACTACTTCTTCTATATTGGCCGTAAGCAGATGATGGAGAGTGACTTCAAGGAGGCTATTCGCACCTTGAATGTCTTGTTGCGCTTTGATGAGAATGCCTACGAAGGATACTTCTTGCGTGGAATTGCCAAGTATAACCTCGACGATTTGCTAGGTGCAGAGGCTGACTTTACCGAGGCGATTGAGCGTAATCCGGTCTTCACTACAGCATACACCTATCGCGCTATAACTCGTTCACGATTAGGAAACTATGACGATGCGTTGAGCGATTTCCAGGAGGCTGTTGAGCTACGTCCCGATTTGCCGAATCCGTACTACTCGCGAGGTGTAACGCGACTTCTGAATCAGCAGTTCGAGGAGGCGATAAAGGATTTCGATAACTTTATTCGCTACGAAAAGAAGGTTGCCGAGGCCTACATCAATCGCGGCGTGTGCTACCTCCATCTGAAGGATACCGTGCGTGCATACGAGGACTTCGAATTGGGCATTCGCACCAACCGTGAAAGTCCTACGGGCTATAACCGCCGAGGAGTGGTCTACCTGCAGCAGAATCGATTGGAGGAGGCTGAACGCGACTTCGATATGGCTGTAAAGTGTGACACAACGCTCGCAATGTCCTACTTCAACCGAGCATTGGTCTACAATGAGACCAAGCGCCCGATGTTGTCGCTGGCGGATCTCGACCGCGTTATTCAGCTCGACTCGACGAGTTCGATTACATATTTCAATCGCGCAATTATTCGCAGCAGCATTGGCGATTACAACCGTGCAGTCGATGACTACAACAAGGTGGCACAGCTCTCGCCTGACAATGTGTTGGTATATTATAACCGCGCACTACTCTATCAGCAGCTTGGTGAAATAGAATTAGCGAGGGACGACTTCTCGAGGGCGATTTCGCTCTATCCCGACTTTGCGAATGCCTATCTTGGTCGTAGCTATTTGCGTCACCTTTTGCGAGACTATAAGGGAGCGCGCAGCGATAAGCAGATTGCCGAGCAGAAGATTGCAGCCTATAGGTCGCGCCTGAGCGATACGACCTACTCGATTTATGCCGATACGACACGTCGTTTCAATAAGTTACTCTCGTTTGATACCAAGATGGCGGGCTCGTCGTTCGAGCGAATCACATCACGTAGAACGAATAACGAGAAGGTGGCCTTGTTGCCGCTCTTCAAGTTTACATTTACGCAGGATTCGACTGTCAATACTGCCACAGCCAAGAAGTATCATTCGCAGCGTGCAAACGATTTCATCGAGCGACTCAACAATCCGTTGTTGGATATCTCTTGCCGCGAGAGCCGACTCAAGGCTGATACTTTGATGGTTATAAATCGTAGCTTGAGAGCGAGTGTAAAGCCTCAGACGGCAACCTTCGAGGAGTTGTTCAGTTTGGCTATTTCGGAGTCGTTGGTAAAGCAGTATACGAATGCTATAAATACTTATACCTCAGCGATTAAGTCGTTGCCAACTAATCCGTTTGCATATCTCAACCGTGCTACGACAAGGGCCGAGATGATTGACTTTATAGCGTCGATTGATAACGCTTATCAGCGTATTTCGATTGAGTCCGACCCTGCACAGCAGTTGCATAGCCGCATCACTCGTTCTTATAGTTACGATGAGGCTTTGGACGACCTTGCGAAGGCGATTGAACTCTATCCTGGCTTTGCCTACGCATACTACAATCGTGCGAATTTGTTGGCGTTGTCGGGCAAGTTGCCCGAGGCGTTCGATGACTATACGAAGGCTATTGAGTTGAATCCGAACTTTGCCGAGGCGTATTACAACCGAGGTTTGATTCAAATCTATATGAAGGATACTCGCAAGGGTTGCCTCGATATATCGAAGGCGGGTGAGTTGGGTATCGAGGAGGCATACGAGGTACTACGCCAGTACACTAAACAGTAAGAAAAGGAAACTTTTATATACCAAATTTAAACAATTATGACTCAAACAATTCAAAGAAAGCTAAACGACTATGCGTGGGCTCGTTGGGGTGCGATGGTTCTCATTGCACTTATGATGCTCTTTGCGCATATGTTCGTTGATGTAATCTCTCCTATCAAGGAGTTGATGCAGATTCAGCGAGGCTGGACATCTGACATCTTTGGTACTTTCGCAGGTTCGGAGTATCTCCTTAACACTTGCGGATTTTTGATTGTTGCTGGCATCATTCTCGACAAGATGGGCATCCGTTTCACCGGTGTTACATCGGCTATCGTGATGATTGCAGGTGCTGCTATTAAGTTCTATGCTGTTAGCGATTGGTTCGCAGGTACAGCATTGGAGGGCTGGCTCAACTCTTGGTGGGTTGATATGCCTGGTAGCGCAAAGCTTGCATCGCTCGGCTTTATGATCTTCGGCTGTGGTGCCGAGATGGCGGGTATTACCGCTTCGAAGGCGCTTGCTAAGTGGTTCGAGGGCAAGGAGATGGCTCTTGCAATGGGCTTGGAGATGGCTCTTACACGTGTCAGCGTATTCGCAATCTTCACCATCTCGCCACGTATCGCAGGTATTGGCGGTGCTGATCCAAGCATCGTTCGTCCGGTTGCACTCTGTGCTGCACTCTTGGTTATCGGCTTGTTGTGCTACTTGGTATTCTGTGTTATGGATAAGAAGTTAGATAAGCAACTTGGCGAGGAGGCTGTTAAGGGTGAGAGCGAGGATGAGTTTAAGTTCTCGGATGTTGTCAATATCTTCAAGAGCAAGCTCTTCTGGATCGTTGCAATGTTGTGTGTGTTGTACTACTCGGCAATCTTCCCATTCCAGAAGTTTGCGGCTAATATGTTGCAGAGTAACCTCGGTCTTTCGGCAACTATGGCATCGGATATCTTCCGTTGGTTCCCAATCGGTGCAGCTTGTGTCACTCCATTCCTCGGCTTGTTCCTCGATAAGAAGGGTAAGGGCGCAAGTATGTTGTTGCTCGGTTCGTTGTTGATGATTGCATGTCACCTTACATTTGCGTTGGTATTGCCACTCTACCCTAACAAGGTTATTGCTTACGCAGCAATCCTCTTGCTCGGCGTATCGTTCTCGTTGGTTCCTGCATCGTTGTGGCCATCGATTCCAAAGATTATGGACAAGCGCTTCTTGGGTAGTGCCTACTCGCTTATCTTCTGGGTGCAGAACTTCGGTTTGATGGGTATGCCAATCCTTATCGGTTGGTCGCTCGAGAAGTGTAACCCTGGTGTTGCTGAGCAGATTGCTCAGGGCGTACCTGGCGTAGCATACAACTACACCGTACCTATGCTTATTTTCGCGTCGTTGGGCGGTTTGGCGTTGTTGTTTAGCCTCTGGTTGAAGGCTTTGGACAAGCGCAAGGGCTATGGCCTCGAGTTGCCTAATATCAAGGAGTAACACCAAACAATAGAAACTACACTATGAAAAGAACGCTTTTGACATTGGTGCTTATCGCGATGATTGTACCGTCACTCTTTGCATACATTGCACCAAAGACTAAACATCCCGAGGTTATCTACAACAAGATAAAGTTGCATTGCACTCTATTGCCAAAGGTTGGTCAGTTGGATGTGTCAGACGCCGATAACGCCAGTCGTTCTCGTTGGTCGGTTGGCACTGAAGGTCTTGATAGAGATTATGCTACATTCTCTAAGTACAAGGAGTACCTTGGACCTCTTGGTGTGGGCTGGGCGCGTTTGCAGAGCGGATGGGCTCGATGCGAGCAGCAAAAAGGTGTCTACGACTTCAAGTGGCTCGATGAAGCAGTTGACGGCGTTATTGCGCAGGGCGTAAAGCCTTGGCTTAGCCTCAGCTACGGAAATCCGATCTACTGCAATGGAGGTATCTCGCTTAAGACGGCTATCTGGACCGACGAGCCTACAATGAAGGCATGGCGCAACTATGTGCGTGCTACTGTGCGTCATTATGGCGACAGAGTAACTACTTACGAGATTTGGAATGAGCCGGATGGTCAGAAGGCTAATACTCCTGCGATTCTTGCAGAGCTTATTATCAACACAGCAGAGGTTATTCGTAAGGAGAATCCGAAGGCCACAATTTTGGCTCTCGGCTTGGCTTCGCCGAATATTCCATTTGTAAAGGGTGTGTTGGATATCTTGAAGGAGCGCAACAAATTGCACCTTATCGACAAGGTGTCGTTCCACGCCTACTACCCTAACCCTGACAATGCGACTACATCTATTGTTGCATTCAGCAACACAGTGCGTAGCTACAGCAAGGATTTGGATGTAGTGCAGGGCGAGAGCGGTTGTCCGTCTGCGTACGAGTTTGGAAGCGCGATGAAGTATAACGAGTGGAGCGAATATAAGCAGACAAAGTGGGATTTGCGTCGTATGGCAAACGACTTTGCAATGAATATTCCATCGTCAATCTTCTCGCTTGTCGATTTGCAGTATCCATACATGCAGCAGTCGTTTGGTCTTGTGCGCGTAAACCTTATGCACGAGCCTCAGTATAAGCGTCCGTCATACTACGCCGTTCAGCACTTCACACGCCTTCTTCACGACGGCATTCAGCCTGTAGAGGTTAAGTGTCAGGTATTTACCAATAGCGATATTAAGTGCGTAGGTTTGGCAAATAAGAGTGGCGAGAAGGTGGGCGTAATGCTTTGGAAGAGCGACTTGGTGCCAACCGATGAACTCAACAAGGAGAATGTGAGCGTTACGCTTATGGACTTCGCTGTCGAGGATTTGGTTTACGTCGAGCCGATTACGGGCTATGTACACGACCTCTCGTCGGTGATTACTCGTGGTGCCAATGAGGTTGATATTGCAGAGGGTGCAAACGGGGCAGGTAACCTCCGTTGCGCAGGACTTCCATTGTGGGATGCGCCGATTATTCTTATCAAGCGTTCGGAAATTAAGTTGCAATAACAGATTGCATATCACAAACAGAAAGGGACTACCATCGTAGTCCCTTTTGTTGTTGAAATATATGCTCTATTTGACGAGTTCCCAACTATCTGTGCGGAAAGGTGCCAATGGGAAGCCGAAGCGACTCATAACATTGCTGGTTAACGGACAATCGTAGAATGAGTAGCGCAACGAGTGCGGCTCGGTCACCTCTTCAGGCACATCTACGACAATTTTATCGCCCACAAGCTTAGCCTTTGCGGGATAGAAGACTTTGTCTTCTCCTGCAACCTCAAAGCCTCGAACCTCCTCGTAAGGCGGAGTCATAAGCCCCTTTCCATGGGCAAATTCGAGCGTATATTTTCTATTTGAAAGGGTTGTCTTAACAAGTTCTGGAGCACCCGATTCGATGCCCTTTAGGCCGTATACATTGTCGAGGGCCAAGAGCGCGAGTTGTCGGCTCACCGGCTTCTTCTCGGCAGGGTGAATGTTGCCCAATGCACCGAAACACTCGGTGGTGGCGTAGTCGCAATTCGGAATCGACTTTGCTGCCAATGCCTGATTTTCAACAAAGTATCCGCGTGCATATGTGTCATCTTTGAGCTTGCTGCGATATGGTGCAATTAGTACATAGTAGAATGGCATCTTCGCATCTTTGTCGCCCCACTCTGCTCTCCATCGTGCCACCATAGCCGCCTGCAACTTGTCGTAGAACTTGTAGTCACGTTTGTTTGAACATCCCTGATACCACAAGAATCCTCGAGCCGCATAACCACGAATCGGATGAATCATTCCATTGTAGAGTGTGCCCGCATTCTGAGGATAACCTTTGCGACTTGGGGCGAGTTCCTTTGTGCGATAGTTGTACATCTCCTGAGTGATGATACCCTTGTCTAACAGCTCTTTGAGTGTCTCTTTATGGCAGTCGCGAGGCATCCAAGGTCGGATGGAAGTGCCACCCCACGATGATGCGATAACGCCCACCGGAATTTGCAATGCATCGTTTACATACTCTGCAAAGAAGTATGCTATAGCTGAACACTCGGCGCACGATTCGAATGATGCACGCTTCCATTCACCTGCGAGAAGATCCTCTGCAGGAGCCTCGTCGACCATTCGCTTAGGCACAGTGAACATGCGAATCCTATCACCATAGTTTATAGCCTTTGTGCAGGTCTCCAACGACTCATTTACGGGTTGATTGTATCTCACAAATCCCGATACGGGCATCTCCATGTTGGATTGACCCGAGCATACCCACACCTCGCCAATAAGCACATCTTTGAGCTCGATGCTCTCTTTGCCGCACGACACCTTTACAGAGTATGGGCCTCCGTACGATGGGGTCTCGACAGCGATGCGCCACGCTCCATCTTTATCGGCCTTTACGCTATAGCTGCGTGAGCTCCACGACGGTTTAACTACAACTTTAGCTGAGGGCTTTGTCCAACCCCAAATAGGAGCATTGGTCTGCTGTTGCAGAACCATACAATCCGAGAAAATTTTCGCCAATCGTAGCGACTCTGCACCAACTGCAGTGAGTGGCGCTATCAAGATAAGTAGCGCAATAAGAATCTGTTTGAGTTTCATATGATATGTATCTATTTTGTCTGGTTGTAGACCTCGAGTAATTTGTCGCACATTGTCTCCCACGAAAAGCGCTTGCGCTCCTCAGGGAAGTTGTCGGCAAAGCGTTGTAGTGTACCCTCTTCGTAGAGTTGCTCGATAGCTTGACGAACGCCCTCCACCGTAGGCTCACAGACAAAGCCGACCTTACCGTCGGGCACAATCTCGGGCAGACCACCTACGCATGTCACGACCATCGGCACCGAGAAGTTGTATGCAATCTGTGTCACGCCACTCTGCGTGGCGGTGCGGTATGGCAGAACAAGTGCATCAGCCACCGAGAAGTACGAAGCAACCTCCGCATCGGGGATAAAATGGTCGTGTAGCACTACCCTCTCGCCAAGTCGCTCAAGAATAGTACTATACTGCTCTTTGTCGTTGTAAAATTCACCCGCTACAAGTAATCGTACCTCATCATTCGTGACCTTCTCGAATGCCTCAAGCAAAATATCTAAACCCTTATAGTCTCGAATCAATCCGAAGAACAGAAGATAACGCTTCGACGGGTCAATGCCCAACTTTGAGCACGCCTCGTTGCGGTCGACTCGTTCGCCAAAGTGCTCGAACATTGGATGAGGTGAGAATATGGCAGGTGCTGATGTATAGGCTTTTAGCTCGCCGCCTACCTGCTCCGACATATATACAAAACCATCCACCGCACCGAGATAGTAACGGTTGAATGGTTTGTCAATCAGATGGTGCTCGTGAGGCTCGACGTTGTCGATTTGGCAAATGACCTTGGTCTTGCCATTTTTGCGAGCTATACGGGCTATAGTACCGAAGCAAGGTGCCATAAATGGCGTCCAATACTTCATCAGAATCATATCGGGAGCCTCCTTGCGAAGACGATGACCGAGGGCAATCCAGTTGAACGGATTGCAAGTGTTCATCACTCGCTCGATGTGTAAATCGTGCGGAGCCGGGGCATCGACAGTCTGACTCTTGCCGGGAAATAGTAACGAAGGGTATTGCAGCGAGAAGGTGTAGACCTTAACCTCATCTCCGCGACGTTGATATTCGCGTGCCATAGTCTCCATTATCGATGCCAAGCCGCCACGATATGGGTGTGCAGGACCGAGAACTACAATTTTCATACCTCTTTCGTTTTATATCTTCACTACAAAGATACAAAACAAAACGGAAAACGGAAAGGAGAAAGCGGAAAACTATTCAGATTTTTCACCTTTCGATATGTGTTTGCTGTACTCGATGGATTGTAGTGCAAGGTAGTGCGAGCCGTAATCAAGTAGGTTCTGCCACTCGGTACGGAAGATGTCGAGGTGTTGCTCCTCCTCTTCTGCCATCTCCTGAAATATCTTGTGCGTCACGGTGTCATCCTCCGCAGCGCAGAGTCGTGCATATTCGTTGTAGTTGTCGATGGTGCTCTGTTCTAGTTTGCAGGCAAAATAGAGCGCTTCGACCGGTTTGTCGATTTGTCGGGCACGGTGCGATGGATTCATATCAACCTTGCCGTTGAGAAATAGAATGCGTTCGGCAATGTGCTCTATATGCTCCATCTCGGCGATGGATATGCGACGCATAAGTCGTGCGAGGTGTTCATATCCCGCATCTTCGAAGATTGTGTGAAAGTAGATATATTGCAAGGTTGTCGATATCTCCTTGCCAAGCGCATCGTTTAGACGCTCGATGCTGCGCTGATACTTTGAAGTCTGCTCCATAACATTAACTATTACGAAGCAGACTTCTATGCAAAATGAATACCAGAGCGGAGTTAATCCTCCTCGTATTCTAAAATATCGCCAGGCTGGCAATGTAGTTCGTGGCAAATAGCCTCGAGTGTCGAAAAGCGGATTGCTCTTCCTTTACCTGTTTTGAGAATGGAGAGATTTGCGGGTGTTACACCGATTCTCTCCGATAGCCGAGTGAGCGTCATTCTACGCCTCGCCATCACTGCATCAAGTTTAACTTTTATTCCCATTTTTTCAGCTCATTTTTTAGTTCCTAACATCTAACGAAGAGCGAAGATAACAAAAAATGCGCTAATTACCAAATTTAATTTTTGTGCTAATATGGCCTCAGAATGTCGTAAAAAGCGTTTTTTGAGGTTTTGAATTGCAAAGTATAACAAGAAAGGTTATCTTTGCGCACAAATTATAAGCAATACTATGGGACAAAAGGCAAAATATAATTTTACAGTTCCTACAGAAACTGTCGATTTTACACTCCATGCAACCATCGAATCGCTCTGTGCGAGCATGTTGACGGTGGCAGGATTGGATGCACGCAAGAATGGCATCAGCGCCGATACTTTGATGCAGCAGGGTCGCACCTGGGTGCTCTCGCGTATGTCGGTCGAGCTTGATCGTCTGCCTGAGCAGTTCGAGAACTTCGAGATTGCGACATGGATTAATCCTCACACCTCACGTCTGCTTTCGACTCGTAACTTCGAGTTGTTGAATACCGAGGGTGAGCAGTTTGGTCGCGGTGTGTCGCAGTGGTGTGTGATTGACTTCGAGAAGCGTATGCCAGTTTCGTTGGAGGAGATTGAGTATTTGATTGACCCTAACTACCCTTGTGACGAGCCGTCACCGTGTGATCCTCCTCGCAGAATTCGCGGTATTGAGCCTAAGGTAACACGTCAGCGCCAGGTTGTCTACAGTGATATCGACTTCAATCGTCACGTCAATACTATGCGCTATATTCGTATGATGCTCAATACTTTGCCTATTGAGTATTTGACCGATTGTCGCCCTCTGCGCCTCGATATCCACTTCGCGAATGAGTGTAAACTCGGCCAGATGTTGACTATCAACTATGAGCAGCGCGACAATGTCTCGATGTTCGAGATTCGCAACGAGGATGCAATCGCTTGCACCGCTGCCATCGAGTGGAGATAATCGTAATCACTTGCAATAAAAAAGCACCGCCGAAAAGCGGTGCTTTTAAATATCTAAAATTTCTAGTTAGCTCCCAATACCTCTAATCGCTTTCTTGCAAATGTACTACCTCTGGAAGCTGCCCTGCGATACCAGATTATAGCCTCATTTAAATCAATTAATACGCCCATTCCCATTTCGTAACACTGCCCTAAATGCTGTTGAGCTGGCATGTAGCCTTGCTTAGCTGCTTGGGTATACCAATATACCGCCTGTTCATAATCTTGATCTATGCCTCTTCCATTGCGATAGCAAGTTGCTAGGTTGTTTTGCGCAGCCGGATATCCTTTTTCTGCGGCAATTTTATACAAGCGAACCGACTCTTGAACGTCTTTTTCAACGCCTCTTCCTCGAGCGTAGCAAATAGCCAACATGTTTATAGCGTTAGGTTCCTCTTTTTCTGCTCCTTCCTTGAACAATCGTGCGGCTTCATTGTAATCTTTTTCAACTCCCGTTCCTTTATAATATAGCATTCCTAATTTATATATCGCAGGATTGTAACCTAATTCAATGGCCTTTTTATAGAGTCGAATCGACTCTTCGTAATT
The DNA here is from genome assembly GCA_045614285.1 of Alistipes sp. Classification (GTDB taxonomy): domain Bacteria; phylum Bacteroidota; class Bacteroidia; order Bacteroidales; family Rikenellaceae; genus Alistipes. The sequence continues at coordinate 37,752 of JAZLCQ010000012.1, read as the reverse complement.
AATCGTTTCGCCTCTGCCCTTACTATAGCAGTCTCCGAGACATGAATAAGCAAAACCTGAGCCCTTGTCGGCGGCTTTGTTGAATAGAAGTTTAGCAAATTCGGAATCTCTGCTAGTTCCTATTCCGTACAAAAAGCATAGTCCTAAACGAGTAATGCCTTCGAGGTTGCCTTGATTGGCTGCTTTTTGATACCAATGTATGGCTTCACTATTATTACGCTCTGTGCCTATTCCCTTCTCGTAACATCGGCCTAAAAATGTCTGTGCGTCAGAGTGTTCAAGTCGAGCGGCGCTCCTAAAGAACATAAATGCCCCATCATATTGTTTCTGCTCATACAACAACGTACCTTTTTTATAGAAATCTTCTGCTTGAGTAGCCTTTTCGACGCCGCGTTGCTTTTTTGTCTGTTTTTGAGCTTTTGTCCTTCTTACCTTAACAACGCTCTTTGACGTCATGTATTGTGCGTCAACATTGAGGCAAACAGTGAATAGGGCTAATAATAAAATAATGAACCTCCTCATATTACTTTCTTCTATTTCTCTTTTTATTCTGAGAGTTGACGGTCAATTCTTTTGTACCGTCAATAACGTTGACTTTATACTGAGAAAGGACTTTTGAAGTGTAGTTCATCGCAATAGAGTCAGTGTCGCTTATTTGTCTAAAATTTACGTAGCGGGCAGGATATCCCACAACGGTAACCTCTAACTGGCCTCTCGAGTTTGTGTTAACATTCATTACGCTAGCTACCATTACATCTGCATTATATTTTTGAGATGTTTGGAAGAGAGCCATTCTTTTGTAGTTGTCTATTTCGTTTAATATGGAGGTTGTAACCTGAACATCAGTAAAAGTAACCTTGTGGCTAACACTTTTGTCGCTGATGATTTCTAAGTCTGCTATAAGTGCAGGCGTGAAAACTGCTCCCTGAGTAGGCTCAACGCTTCTGCCAGATGCTTCGCGGTAGATGATTCGTGCAGGACGACAACTTGTCATTACTGCAGATGCAACAATGATTAATAATAAAATCTTTCTCATAGTAAATGGTGAACTGTTTGTGCTCCAGCCACTAAATGCACAATTGTTACAAAAAGAAAGTGTGAGGCTGATTCGTTTATCTGACAATAGGTATTTGGCGTGACCTGACAACAAATAAACAATGCCTCACACCGGTAGGTATATCAGAATGATATCCATACGCGATGCAGAGTGCATGCCATCCTCGTTGTCTTAAAATCGCCAAATTTTATTGTCAAGGATTAGCGAAACACTTTCACTAATAATATGTCTGTAGTCCACTGACTACGCTACAAATTTATCTATTTATTTTTGTTTAAGCAAAAAAAAAGACGAAAAACCAATCGGTTTCTCGTCTTTTTTCTGATAATTGGATTCTTACATGTCGTAGTCTCCGTTATCATCTGCAGGCTCGTCATCAGAGTCGTCGTTTGCCAACTCGTCTGCGCCCTTCAAATCGTCGTCGTAGTAATCCTTATCCTCCTCCTCGGTTGAAGCGTCATCAATCTTCACGTCAATCTTTACGAGGTAGCTGATATCCTCTGTCTCGAAAGGTACAGCAAAGAAGAAATCACCATTTGGCTTGTCGATACGCATCATATAGTCGGTATAGCCAAGTGGATATGCAGCTTTCACCGCATCCTGCAACTCGGGAGCCAAATTGTTAAAACTTGTAACTAATCTTTTCTTAGCGCTTGGTGCCATATATTATCTCTGTTTGGTTTTACATTAAACTTGGCGCAAATATATGGTAAGGAAATGAGTGTGGCAAATTTTCTCAATCTTTTTTTTCAACAATTCAAAAATTAGTCGTACCTTTACGCAATAATATATAAATGTAGGTATGACTCTTCCGATTTACGATGAAATAATTGCCTTGCGTGAGGCTTTGCACCATCATAACCGCAAATATTATGTGGAGAACTCGCCCGAGATATCGGATTTCGAGTTCGACCAGATGATGCATCGTCTTATCGAGTTGGAGGAGGCGCACCCTGAATATGCTGACGATAATTCGCCAACTATGCGTGTGGGTAGCGACAAGACCTCCGACTTCCAAAACGTAAAGCATCGCTACCCTATGCTCTCGCTCTCGAATACCTACTCGTTGGAGGAGTTGAACGAGTTTATCAACCGTATCGAGAAGGAGGAGGGTGAGACTGAGTTTGTTTGCGAGTTGAAGTTCGACGGCACAGCCATATCGCTCACATACGAAGATGGCCGCTTGTTGCGAGCTGTGACACGAGGTGATGGCGAGAGCGGTGATGATGTGACAGCGAATGTTCGCACCATCGGCTCGATTCCGTTGACTCTTACGGGCGACTACCCTGCCGAGTTCGAGATTCGAGGCGAGATATTTATGCCGTATGCATCGTTTGATCGTCTCAATGCCGAGCGTGAGGTTGCAGGAGAACAGCTCTTTGCTAATCCTCGAAATGCTGCGGCAGGAACGCTCAAACAGCAGCAGTCGTCTATCGTGGCCAAGCGAGGTTTGGACTGCACTCTCTATCAGATTGCCTCGCGCGAACTTCCATTCTCCAATCACTGGGAGGCGCTCGAGTCGGCACGCCGTTGGGGCTTTAAGGTGTCGGAGCACGCTCGTATATGCCATTCAGCTAAGGAGGTGGCCGATTTTATTGAGTATTGGGATACCGCCCGCAAGGAGCTGCCATATCCGACCGATGGAATTGTGATTAAGGTTAACGACTTCGCGAAGCGTCGCCGTTTGGGCTTTACAAGTAAGTCGCCACGTTGGGCTGTAGCCTATAAGTTTAAGGCCGAGCAGGCGTTGACTCGTCTTGTGAGCGTAGATTTTCAGGTTGGTCGTACGGGAGCCATTACTCCTGTTGCCAATCTCGAGCCAGTATTGTTGGCCGGTACAGTGGTTAAGCGTGCTACCCTTCACAATGCCGAGCAGATTGAGCTGCTCGATATCCGTCTTGGCGATATGGTTTACGTTGAGAAGGGAGGCGAGATTATTCCAAAGATTACCGAGGTGGAGCTTTCGGAGCGCAAAGCCGATAGCGTGCCATTCGAATATATTACCGAGTGTCCGGAGTGTGGTGCAGAGCTTGTGCGCTATGAGGGCGAGGCGAAACACTATTGCCCTAATCAGGGTGGTTGCCGTCCGCAGATTCTGGGCCGCATTGTCCACTTTATTCGTCGCAAGGCGCTCGATATCGACGGCCTGGGTAGCGAGACTGTGGAGCTGTTGCACGAGAGCGGCTTGTTGAATAACATTGCCGATATCTACGACTTGAAGGCGGTTGATTTGGCGGTATTGCCACGCCTCGGCGAGAAGTCGGCAGATAATATCATCCGCAGCGTCAATGCGTCTAAGGCGGTGCCTTTCGCGCGTGTCTTGTTCGGTCTTGGCATTCGCTTCGTGGGCGAGACAACAGCAAAGTATCTTGCGGCTCACTTCAAGAGTCTCGATGCGGTGATGTTGGCATCCAAAGAGCAATTGCTCGAGGCCGAGGAGGTTGGCGATAAGATTGCGGATGCGATACTCGAGTACTTTGCCGATGAGAAGAATGTCGCCATTATTGAGCGACTTCGTGTGGCGGGATTGCAGTTCAAGGAGGAGGCAAAGGTGTTGCACTCAAATTGTCTGGAGGGCAAGAATGTTGTCATCTCGGGAAAGTTCCTCGACCATACACGTGATGAGTTGAAGGAGCTGATTGAGTTGCACGGAGGTAAGAATCAGTCGGGCGTTTCGGCCAATACCGACTTCATTGTTGCGGGTGAGAATATGGGTCCTGCAAAGTTGCAGAAGGCGGAGAAGTTGGGCGTGAAAATTCTCTCGGAAAGTGATTTCATTGCGCTGATTGGCGGAGATGCAGAAAATAATAGCGAGCAACAGAGCGTTGTAGCTACTGAAGAGAAAAAAGAGGAAACAATTGTACAGGGCAGCCTGTTTTAGCAGTTAATAGATATGAATAGAGATATTTTCAAGGGATTGGGCGTAGCGCTTGTAACGCCATTTATGGAGAATGGTGCAGTAGATTTTGCTGCTGTGGCAAGAATTGTCGACAACCTTGTGGAGGGTGGCGTGGATTATATCCTCGTGCTCGGCACTACAGGTGAAACGCCGACGCTAACGAAGGATGAGCGCAAGGCTCTTATCCGTTTCGTACGTGAGCGTGTAGCAGGACGAGTTCACTTGATGGTTGGTGTAGGTGGCAACTGCACACACGACGTTGTTACAACACTTCGCACCTGGGATTTGTCGGGCTACGATGCAGTATTGAGTGTCAATCCATACTATAACAAACCAAATCAGGAGGGTTTGTATCAGCACTTCAAGGCGATTGCAGAGGCTTCGCCACTGCCGATTATGTTGTATAACATCCCTGGCAGAACAGGTGTTAATATGACCCCTGAGACCATTGCACGCATTGCAGCTGCATGCGAGAATGTAATTGGCGTGAAGGAGGCTTCGGGTGATCTCGCACAGATGGAGCGTGTGAAGGCTCTCACTCCGAACGACTTCTTGCTCATCTCGGGCGACGATGGCTTGACCGTAGAGGTTGTGAAGCGTGGCGGTGTAGGTGTGATTTCGGTGTTGGCAAACGCATACCCTGCCGAAACCAAGGAGGTTGTACGCCTTGCTTTGGAGAGTAAGGTCGAGGCGGCAGAGACGAAGTTGAAGGCATTGGATGCTATCGTATCGGCTCTCTTCGAGGAGGGCAATCCTGTCGGCATCAAGACCCTCTTGAATGTGAAGGCTGTATGCTCGAATACTATGCGCCTGCCGCTCGTTTCGGGTAGCGATGCGTTGCAGGCAAAGATGGAAAAGTTGGTAGAGGAATACGAAAATTAGTCATCGAGTCGTTATTGGTCGAAAAGATTGTTATGAAGCGTCTGTTTTCCATACTTTTAACAATGTTCGTTGCGGTCACGGCTATGGCCGGCACACCGGACAACGACCGTATTTTCGCCAATATCAACGATGTAAATTCGCCGCTCTACTACCCTAACCTTATGTTGCGATATAAGGAGGGACGAGTCTTGTCGGATGAGGAGTATCACCACCTCTACTATGGCTATGCGTTCCAACCGTCATACAAGCCACTTGAGGTTAACCCTTCGATGACTCGAGTGCAGGAGATTATGGCTCGCATTTCGATTGAGACGCCATCTGTACAAGATATCGACGAGTTGATAGCTGCAGGAATTGCAGCGATGGAGCACGACCCGCTCTCGCCTACGCTCTTGAATATATTGGTCTATGCCTACGGTGCATCAGGTGATCGTGTGCGTGAGTTGGCCTATTCGGAGCATTTGCGTGGCATCTTGCGATGCATTGAGCAGTCGGGCGATGGCTTGAAGGAGAAGTCTCCGATGCATATCATAATGTTCTCGCACGGCTTGGACTATATCGCATCGAAGGGCATCAACTACCGTAAGTCGAGCATTATCAGTCGTACGGTGGAGTTTGTTCCATTCGTGGCTCCGCAGGATAAGGTCAAGGGCTACTATTTCGACTATAGTCGTGTATATTGGAATAAACCTGAGAACTATACATTCAAACGTGAGCGCACTTGGCAGTTCAACAACCTCAAGCCTCGCGAATACAAATAGAAAAAGTAAAAATATAACATAAATGAGATTTACAAAGATAGTTCCGATGCTTCTCGCTTTTGCGCTTTGCGGCTGTGTCAACAACCAACGAGGCACTGCGAAGGTGGAGGATCTGATGATTAAGAGTGGAATTGCAGACCGCAAACTTGTGATAGATGGAAGTGAGGGCGTTACATCGACCTTCACATTCCGAGCAAATCACGATTGGAAGATTATTGATTACAAAGGCTTTTCGTGCTACCCTTCAAGTGGTCTCAAGACCGCTGATGGCGAGACCGAGGTGATTACCGTCACTCCGCTTCAGTCAAATAATACGGCTGATACAATCCGTTTGAGCGACTTGAACTTCAAGATGCTCTCTACTCGTTTTGTGGGTATCTCGGCATATCAGCTTCCGCAAATTCGTTTGCCAAAGGGAAATAGAATTGTGGTTGATGCATTGAATGGCTCGAGCGGTAAGATTACCTTTGTTACCAGCGCCGAGGATGTCGATATTGTCGTTGATGGCAACATCTCAGCCACTCTGGGTGATAAGAATAACAAGAACGAGTATACTCTCACCGTTTCGGCCTTGGAGGATAACGGCACTGCTTCGAATCGTATTGCAGGTACGGTAGGATTTTGCGTTGATGGCGTTATGCAGGAGAGCAAAATCGAGGTGTTGCAGACTTCGGCTATCGTATCAGACCGTAGCGTTGTGATGCTTCCAAGTATGGTCGGAGGCGAGAATATGCTTGTAGTGGATAGCGGTCTCGATATCGATGTTACAACAAAGTCGAATCTCTTTACCATCACAAAGGTCGATAAGAAGAGCTATGTCGTAAAGGCGCTCGCTGATAACACTTCGTCGGATGAGGTGTCGTTGGGTTATATCGACATCTCGTTGGTGCTCTCGCCTGATTGCAGAACCTCGATTGAGGTCAAGCAGCGCAAGGCGAAGGCTTCGCAGACTATCATCGTACACTTCATCGGTACAGCATTGCAGACCTACTATAACCACAATGTGGATAGAATGTTGGCGGCGCTCAATGCCGATATCCAGGGCGATGCGCAGATTTTGGCCATTACAACCGATTCGACTAACGATGCTACCCTATACGAGCTTCGTTACGACAGCTCGCTTGGCAAGGCGGTGAAGGAGAAGGTTAAGGAGTTGTCGTTGCCTACGCCATACAACTCTGCTCTCTTTGAGGCAAACTTGCGTGCAGCATTGGAGTTTGCTCCGGCTGACAAGTATGCGCTGTTGATTGGTTCGCACGGACTTGCGTGGGTGCCTAAGACCCCGACTACTACCACTCAGCGTAAGTTGCAGCGTATGGGTATCGACCCGTCGTCATTGTGGGAGCGTGCCGAGGGTGCCGAGATGACACGTCACCTTGGAGATAAGGAGCCTACCCGCTACGACATAGCAGAGGTTTCGGCGGCTATTGTGGCGAATAATGTCAAGTTTGAGTATATCCTCTTCGATGCCTGCTTTATGGGCAATATCGAGACAGCCTATGAGTTGCGTAACACAGCGAAATATATCGTAGCTTCGCCTTGTGAGGTTATGGGCGCAGGTTTCCCATATGCGAAGGTTGTTCCATATATGTTGACCAATGGCGGTGCTTCGTACGACCTCGATAAGATCTGTAGCGAGTATGTCAAGTACTACAATACCGAGGCGGCTACCCCATCGGCGTGTGTGGCCGTTACTGTTACTTCCGAGCTCGATGCTTTGGCAAGCGCGATGAAGTCGGTGAATGCGGCGGCGGTTAAATCGGAGTTTTCGTTGAGCAGTGTGCAGTACTATGAGGGTCAGACTCCGCACTCGTTCTACGATCTTGGCCATATGGTCGAGCAGTCGTGTGCAGATGCAAGTGTAGCGAGTGCATTCAAGAGCCAGCTCGACAAGGCCGTTATTTCGAGATACCATACACCTCGCTTCTATTCGGCTTATGGTGGTAACAATAAGTACTACCACGATATCAACTACTATAGCGGAATTACAACCTCTGCGAATGTGGAACACTACTCTGCCGAGTGGCAAAAGACAGCTTGGTATCAGGCGACACATTAGTAGTCTTCGAAAGATTAATTTAGGGCGATGTGAAGAAACATCGCTCTTTTTTTGCACTTTTGAGAATAAATATCTATATTTGTACTAGTTACATACGACGAAATGATGAAAATATTTCGAAATATAGGTGTGTGATACCCCTCTCCGTTCTTGGGGGGGGTATTTGCTTGAATATCAATACGTTATAAATATCCATTTAACTTAAATTTATGTTTTTATGAAAACTAATGCACAAATTAGACAGGAAACCCTTTCTTCGATGAAGGGAAATTGGGGCTCAGGAATGGCAGTTGTTGTGGTTTATGTCTTGATTGCTATTGTGATTTCTTGTATCGCTACAACATTGGGTGAATCGTTTATTACGGGTGTGGATCCGCTTAGCAAATCACTTAGTGAGCAGTCTGGACGTTTCTTATCGGGCGTTGTGAATATAGTGCTGGTATACCCTATGGAGTTTGCTGCTATGATGATGTTCCTTGCGTTTATTCGTGGAGAGCAGTCGCTTACAGTCGGAGGTGTTTTCAAAGCTTTTAACTCTAAGTACTATGGCAAGAGTGTTGGCGTTCTCTGGTTGGCTCATTTCTTCACATTCTTGTGGACGCTTCTTCTTATTGTTCCGGGTATCATAAAGGCAATGTCCTATTCGCTTGCGCCATATATCTTGGCTGATAATATGGATATGACCGCAAATCAGGCAATCGAGAAGAGTATGAAGATGATGAAGGGTCACAAGATACAGCTCTTCCTGATGATGTTGGGATATTTCGGATTTGCACTTTTGTCAATCTTGGCGTTGGGTATTCCACTCCTTTGGTTGACTCCTTACTACCAGGCTGTAATGGCTAAGTTCTACGAGGAGGTAAAGAGCGGTTATGTAGAGGAGGCTTGCTAGAGACACTATTAATAAATAATAAGTCGGGTATCAAATGGTACCCGACTTATCTGTTTTATGGCTGCTGTGGACTACTCCACATTTCCAAATATGTGGCGTGCGAGTTCGCTGACGGTGTTGATGCGAACGACCTCTATACCTTTAATCTTCTTGGTCGGAAGCGATGCATAGCCCGAAACAATAATCTTCTTAAAGCCGAGTCGTGCAGCCTCGCTGATGCGTTGCTCGGTGCGTGGCGCAGGGCGAACCTCTCCTGAGAGTCCTATCTCACCCGCAAGGGCGATGCTGTCGTTTATAGGACGGTCGAAATATGATGACAATACTGCCGCTACAACTGCCAAGTCCAATCCGGTATCCGAAACCTTAAAGCCACCTGCAAAGTTTAGGAATACATCCTTCTGGAACATTTTTAGGCCAACACGCTTTTCGAGAATCGCCAACAACATATTCATACGACGAGAATCGTAGCCCGTAGCGTTGCGCTGTGGTGTGCCGTATGCTGCAGTTCCCACCAAGGCCTGTACTTCCAACAGATAAGGACGAATGCCATCTACCGTAGCTGCTACTGCAATACCCGAGAGAGGCTCGTCGTAGTGCGAAAGTAGCACCTCCGAAGGATTTTCGACTGAGCGTAAGCCCTTCTCCAACATCTCGAATACGCCAATCTCGAATGTGGCACCGAAGCGGTTTTTGATGCCACGCAAGATGCGGTATGTGTTGTTTCCGTCGCCTTCGAATTGTAATACAACATCGACTATATGCTCCAAAATCTTCGGGCCCGCAATTGTACCCTCCTTAGTGATGTGGCCGATTATAAATACAGGTGTTCCGCTACCCTTGGCGTACTTTAGGAGCGTTGATGCGCACTCACGAATCTGCGATACGCTGCCAGCCGATGCATCGACGAGGTCGGTGTAGATGGTCTGGATCGAATCGACAACGACCATATCGGGCTTCAACGCCTCGCACTGCGCGATGATATTCTCGAGGAGCGTTTCGGTGTAGATTACGCACTCTTCATTGTGAATGCCGAGTCGCTCGGCGCGCATCTTAATCTGCTCGGCCGACTCCTCGCCCGAAACATAGAGCGTGCGAAGTCCGTTATCGGCCAAGGCGAGTTGCAGGGCGAGTGTAGACTTTCCGATTCCCGGCTCTCCTCCAACGAGGATAATCGATCCCGGAACCAAGCCTCCACCCAATACGCGATTGACCTCGCTCTGACCTACATCAATGCGTTTGGTTGTGCCAATCTCGATGTCGCGAACACGCTGTGGTTTCGCTTTTGGAACGGCAGACGATGTCACCGCTGCAGCTACCGAACTACCCTTCTTTGCCACTACGAGCTCATCAAAGGTGTTCCACGCTCCACACGATGGGCACTTACCGAGCCACTTCGGAGCGTCGTAGCCACACTCGCGACATACATATGCCTTTTTAGCCTCAGCCATAGTTCTACTTTGTAAATAGTTTGTATATGTCGTTACCGTTCGCAAAGAGTACGAGTGCAAGAATCAATGCCATACCGATATACTGAGCTATGGTGAGCACCTTCTCGCTAACCTTGCGACCTGTAACCATCTCCCAGAATGTGAAGATCATATGGCCACCATCGAGGCCAGGGATAGGAATGATATTCATCACTGCAAGGATAATCGAAAGGAATGCAGTCATTGACCAGAACTGGTGCCAATCCCACTCCGATGGGAAGATGTTGCCAATTGCGATAAATCCGCCTACGTGCTTGTACAAGCCGGTATCAGGCTTTACGATAAGTACCAACTGATCCCAGTAGCTCTTGATGGTCTTTGCGGTCAAACGAGCTCCTGCAGGGATGGCCTGGAAGAAGTTATACTCCTCGGTGCGAACCTTGAAGAAGTTCTCGGTTGTTATACCCATCTTGCCCTCAGCGCTTACAGGTACACTCAAAGCGAGAGTGTCAGCTCCGCGCAATACCTTCAACTCAGCATCTGCTCCGGCGAACTTCGAGAGTCTCTCTGCGTAGTGGTTGAAGTATGGGACATCCTCGCCTCCAATGCCGATAATGCGGTCTCCCTTCTGTAAACCTGCGGCAATAGCGCTTGGTGAAGAGATGCTATCAACGATGAACGGCATCAACGGTGCGTAGAGCTGCTCCTTCTCGAAGACGTTCTCCTTACGCATAATATTCAAAACCTCGTTGTCGAGTGTGAAATGATGAGGTGCACCCTCGCGGATAACCTCCACCTCGCAACCCTCCTTAGCGAGGAGGATGCTCGACATAATAGAGCTGATGTTGTTAATCTTCTCGCCACCGATAGTTACGATACGGTCACCATCACGGAAACCCAACTGCTCGGCGCTCTGGCTGAACTCGTATCCGTAGATCATATCCTCGTTCGAAATGTACTGTGAGCCGTATGAGAACGAGATGCCGCAGTAGATGAAGAATGCCAAGATGACGTTCATTGTTACACCTGCAACAAGCACAAGGAAACGCTGCCATGCCGGCTTTGCACGATACTCCCAAGGCTGTGGTTCGCTTGCCAACTGCTCCTTGTCCATGCTCTCATCGACCATACCTGCAATCTTACAGTAGCCACCAAGTGGCAACCATCCCAAACCGTACTCGGTATCTCCGAACTTCTTCTTCCAGAGCGAGAAACCTGCATCGAAGAAGATGTAGAATTTCTCAACGCGAATCTTGAAGATGCGAGCCACAATGAAGTGGCCAAACTCGTGAATAGCCACCAACAACGTGAGGCTCATGAAGAATTGTAAAACTTTAATTAAAATATCCATATTACTTATTTTGTTATATTTTCTAAATCAGCGTGTTAATAACTTCTATCTAATCCGTGGTGCTATCTCACGGTTATGTGGTAGCAATACTGCTTCTTCTCAATTTTTACATAGCAACGGCCCTCTTTGCGAAGCTCGTGCAGAGCCTGTGCCAAGGCCAATCGCAATTCGGGTTTGCTGTATGGTTTTCTTCGATCCTCGCCAAAGCGAACATACGAAATATCGATTGTCGTACCATTGCAGTGGCACGATGCCGACGAGGCGTTGCCGTTGACCTTCTGCAACTTCTTCACATCCTCCTCGGTGCGGAGTACGCTCGTTACCACAAACTTGGCCTTCGACTGTGTCTTCTCCTGGAAGGCATCAGCCAGGTCATTAAGTAGCTTCTCTACCTTCGGTACTACATATGGCGACGAGTAGGTCAGGTTCTGAACGATATACTTTTGATTTGTCGAAATCTCGACCAACTTTTTATCCTTGCGCAGCTGCTTGTATCTCGACTTAATCTCGTTACGCGATTTGAATGGCGCAAGTCCATTCTTAATTGCAGCCCTTTTCTGCGTATCTTGTAAATCGTTGAACGATCTCTCGTATGTGTTTGCAACGCCCGCAATAGGCCTTACATCCATACGACTCGATGTAACCCAAAGGGTTAAGATGAAGGCACATAGTGGCGCGAGCTGCAGCAATAGGCAGTGCGAGATAAATCTTTTGAGTCCGCCAGTTTTTAGGGTAAAGAGATATGCTCCGCAGAAATATATCACTCCAACACAAACTAATGCCACCCAAAAGGCTTTCGGAAGATTGATATAGTGATAGGCACGACGCAGAGCCCATGCCAACAATCCCCACGCTAAAAGCGTGATGAAGTAGTATACACTCTTGAAAATGAGTTTGCGTTTATTTATGCTCTTTTCAGCCATCTTCTCGTTTGTGTTTTTACAGCTTTAAGAACTCTTTAGCCAAACGTCTCGACTCGGCGTCAATGTCGGCATAGTCGGTCAGCGAAGGTTGTGCTACGAAGTCGGCCTTCTCGAGTGCGTGCTCAATTGCTCCGACGATGTCGGTGTAGCGGCACTGTCCTGCCAAAAATGCGGCTACTGCCACCTCGTTTGCTCCATTCATAGTTGCTGCGGCCGAGCCTCCTCGACGCAAACAATCGTAAGCAATGCCGAGTGCAGGGAAGCGCTCGTGGTCAACCTCGCGGAATGTAAGCGATGAATTTTTGACAAAGTCAAACGGTGCAGTATCTCGTACAGCACGCTCGGGATACATCAATGCGATGCTTATCGGTGTTCGCATATCCGGCTCGCCCATCTGAGCCTTTATCGAGCCATCTTCGAACTCTACCATCGAATGGATAATCGATTCGGGATGTACTACAACGTCAATCTTCTCAGCCGGTGTGCCAAACAACCAGTGAGCCTCGATAACTTCAAAACCCTTGTTTACGAGCGTTGCCGAGTCGATGGTAATCTTTGCGCCCATATCCCAACGTGGGTGACGCAGAGCCTGCTCGGCTGTGATGTTTACGAGTTGCTCCTTTGGCACGTCGCGCAATGCTCCACCACTGCAAGTGATGATGAGTCGGCGCAGAGGCGACTGCTCGCCCATCAAACACTGGAATATAGCCGAGTGCTCAGAGTCGATAGGAAGAATCGGTGCCTGGTTCTTGATTGCCATCGGCATAATCGTAGCACCGCCAACTACCAAGGTCTCCTTGTTTGCAAGGGCGATGCGCTTGTGAGCCTCAATAGCTCGTGCTGTAGGTATCAATCCTGCATATCCTACGAGGGCGTTTACAACGGTGTCACAGTTGCTTGCAGATGCCACGGCTGCAATCGAGTCGTCACCTGCAAAAACCTTTATCGGGTACTTCTCTAAAGCCTCACAAAGTGGCTTGTAGTACTCCTCATTGCCTATTACGACGGTGTCCACATCAAATGCAATCGCTTGCTCGGCAAGTCGTTTCCAGTTGCTGTGGGCGGTTAGCGAGGTTACCTCAAAAAGATCCGGATTCTCGCGTACGATGTCGAGTGTCTGTACGCCTATCGAACCGGTTGAGCCAAGTATGGATAGTCTTTGTTTCATCACACTAGAATACGATGTAAAGTTCGGGGTTAACAGCTTTGCCATTGCTCCATAACTCAAATTCGAGCATCGACAAAGTCTCGTCTTGGTCGCTTCCTGCGCAGCCTATAGCTTGAGCGCCTTTTACCTGCTCACCCTTGGTGATTACTACACTCGAGAGGTTGCGATATAGCGATACGAAGTTGTTGTTATGCTGAATCACTACGCAGTGTCCTTTCTCAGGCGACCATTCGTTCAAGAGCACTACTCCATCGGCTGTGGCCAATACTTGAGCCTCCTTTGTGCCGTTGATGCGAATGCCTTGAAGAGCCTTTGCGTTGAATCGCTCCGATACAATGCCGTACATAGGAGCTACAGCATTGAGTGCGCTCTGTTCGGTCTGGTTTGGCTTTGTGGTGTTGAGACGATAATTCTCGTCATTCTCAATCTTCTGACGGAGCAAAGAGTCCGCCTGTGAAGGTGCTACGAAGGCTTTTGCTCGCTGCAATGAGTCGTTCTTTACCGACTGCATTGCTGGGGTTTTGCCGCTCACTACGAGGATACGATTCTCGTTGTAGGTGAGCATATCATTCACCTTGCGCTCAAGCGAGTCGATGCGGACAATGCTGCGAATGAGCATTTCGCGCGAACGGCCTGCATTTGTGCGGTAACCCGGCATAATGTCGAGCAACGGTGTGTATGCTACAAGTAGGAGCAGAACTCCAAAAACGAGAGCTACGATAGCTACGCCTATAGCGCCCGATTTGATGAGCGAGAGGTCGGCGTGCCATACCTCCTCGTCCTTGTCATATATAGCTACGCGACGCTTGCGTCGAGCCTCGCCAATCCAGAAATTTATCTTTTCAAGTAGTTTCATCTTCTGCTTAAAAGTTTTAACTCGGTAAAGGTACGAATAATTTTTGAAATTATTGCTTGTCGAATGGTATAAAATGCCTATATTTGTACAGCATCGTTAGGTAATGTTTATTCTAAAAAATATTTTACAATGAAAAAGTTAACCCTACTATTCGCTGCGGCTGCTATGCTTTTTGCTGGCTGTGTGCGAGTTACAAACATCTTCGAGCAGGTCGATGGTCGTCTTGATGCATTGGAGAATCGGAAGATTCCTGATATCGAAGAGCAGATTGATGCAATCAATGCTTCGCTCGAAAACCTTAGTACGATGGATAAGGAGCTTAAAGGTTATATCGAGGAGCTCACTGCCACCGCCGAAGGCCTCAAGGAGCAGATTAAGGCGACCAATACCAAGCTCGACGAGGTGAAGAGTGCGTTGCAAAACGAGGTTTCGTCTGCTAAGGAGGAGGTGCTCGAGCAGCTCGAGTTGGCGAAGTCGGAGTTGGTGGATGAGTTATCGAAGATTGATTCGGCGATAGCGCTCCTCCAGTCGAAGGATAGCGAGCTTGAACATAAGATTGCAGAGCTCCGTTCGTATGTCAACGAGGAACTTGGCAAGACTACCGATTGGGTAAGTGCAACATTTGCAACACTCGACCAGTATAATGCGTTGGTGAACGAGGTTGCGGATGTCAAGTCGTTGATTGCATCGATCAATGACAGCATCTACTTGCTTGAGAGCAAATTGACCAATAAAATCAATGATGATATAGCTGCAGCAGTTTCTTCGTTGAGCGAAACTATTCAACAGAAAATTAACGAGTTAACAAATGCATATATTGAGGCGGTTGCAGCGGCAAAAAGCGAGATTACAGCTGCCTATACATCGGCTATTCAGAGTGCTATTGCAAACCTTGACGATTCGCTCCGCACTTGGGTTGGCGAGCAGTTGGCAGGCTACTACACCATTGCTGAGGTGGACTCAAAAATTGAGGCTCTTTTATTGCAGTTGGGTGTTGATGATGCATCTTTGATGGAGGAATTGAACGGCCTCAAGGAGCAACTTAAGTCTACTGCTGAGGATATCACCGAAGCCTATAAGAAGGCTATCGAGGAGGCTATAGCATCGAATGGCGGCGAAATAGACTCGAAGCAACTCGAGGCTATCAATAATCGCATTGATACTGAGATTGCGACTATCAATGGCAAGCTCGCTGAGTTACAAGCGCAGGTGAATAAGAATACAGCCGATATTGCTAAACTCTTGGCTCGTATTCAGTCGGTGTCGTATGTGCCACGCTATAGCGACGGCAAGGCTACAGTGAAGTTTGAGAGTGATGCGAGCGAGGTTGTTTTCAACTTCGAGGTGTCGCCTAAGGATGCAGTTGCGGAGCTTGCAACTGTTTGGCAGAGTGCAGTTTCGGTCAAGGCGGTATATACACAAACCCGCGCGGTGTCGTTTGTTGAGATGCCGATTTTGAAGTTCGAGACCGATGCCGAGAATGGCGTTATTTCGGTTTTTGCTTCGGGTGAGAATTTGTCGCAGGATTTCAAGAATGGAAAACTCGAGGCAAGTGCTCGCTTGGCAATCTCCGATGGCAACAACACTCTCACTTCGGACTATGTCTCTATGGTCGCAAAGGTTATGCCTCCATATGTGCTTGAAACCACATTTGATTCACAAAAAATTAATGGCAAAATCATTATTCGCTCTCGCATTGCACAAGATTCAAACCCTCTAATTTGCGTTGATTATGGAGATGGCAACCTCGGTTTGTTCACGGAGTATACGGGGTATACAGAGTATACATATAGCAAATCTGGAGAGTATTCCGTTAAATTTTATTTCAATAATCCTATTACAGAGATTGCACATAGCGCGTTTTTTGGATCTTGCCTCACAAGTGTAATTATTCCGAAAAGTGTCACTATTATAGGTAATTTGGCGTTTGCTAGTACAGACTTGCAAAATGTCAAGTTTGAAAGCAATAGTCAATTAAAAAATATTGGAGATGGAGCATTTCAGTATACAAAAATAAAAGAAATAAGACTTCCATATAGCGTTGATTCTATTGGAAATTGCGTTTTCGGCGCATGCCCGTATTTGACAGAGATTACAGGTGGTGGTAGCAAGTTCGGAAATACGCAGGGAATGTATCGTGAACACAAGAATGATTTTAGCTATACTGTAATTGCATATCCTGCAGCATTGAAAACAGAAAAACTTCAGTGGGATGGTGTTACATATGATATAAAATGGGGTGCGTTTGCGTATTGTCACAATATAGTGGACGTTGAGCTGAGAATGAATAAAATCGAGCAATGCAACTTTATGGGTTGCGATAATCTCAAATCAATAAATTTGGGGTATACAACTTCGATTGCCAACGACGTACTGCGCGATTGTCAGTCGTTGGGATATATCGCTGCTCCATTGGCTTCATCTATCGGCGAGAACACCTTCTGTAACAACGAGTCGTTGACCGATATAACATTGGGTTGTGATGAGTTGACCACGCTGAGCAAGGTTGGAAATAATAATCCGACATTGAGCACTTTATGGATTCCGTCGGGTGTGACTGAGATTAATGAGTCGTTCAACAGCGACGCATCACTCACAAGTATCTACATTAAGGCGACTACCCCACCAGCGTTGACTTCGTCGTTCGATTCAATCCCTGCCGAGGCAAAAATCTATGTTCCGTGGACAATGGTCTCAGCCTACAAAGCAGCACAGGGTTGGCACGATCACGAGGATAAGATTGTTGGTTACAACTTCGAAACCAATGAGGTGGTAGATGACTCAGAATTGCTTCCTCCAAGTAATCAGATTTGGTATACATCAACTGATGGTAATATTGTAGTACCACATTCTACGGATGTATTTGGTGCAAATATTGTTTCTAATACCTATGAGAATGGTAAAGGTGTAATAACATTTGATGGTGATGTTACTTCGATTGGAGAGTGGGCATTCGCTTATTGTAGCAGATTAATATGTGTTGTAATCCCTGATAGTGTTGCTTCGATTGGTGAGAATGCATTTGGAGATAGCGACAATTTGACAAGTGTGATAAATGGCAGCAACGTTGCTTCGATTGGAAGTTTTGCATTCGTAAGTTGTGATAGTTTGATAAATGTAGCAATCGGCAATAGAGTGATTTCGATTGGGGTTGACGCATTTGCTTATTGCGGCAGTTTGAAAAGTGTGATAATACCTGATAGTGTTATTTCGATTGGAAATGGAGCATTCTATGGTTGCAGTACATTGGCAAGTGTGATAGTCGGCAATAGTGTTACTTCGATTGGTTATAATGCATTTTGTAATTGTACTTCGCTGGCAAATATAACAATTCCTGATAGCGTGACAAAAATTGAAAGTGGTACGTTCTATGGTTGTAGCAGCTTGTCAAGTGTAACAATTGGAAAAAATGTATCTTCGTTAGTAGGGTCAGTGTTTGGAGATTGTTACAATTTGATGAACATATATTGCAAATCAACAACGCCACCAACACTGTTCTATAACAACGCATACAGATATGGCTCACTTCCATTTAATGAGGGTATGAAGATATATGTGCCTCGTGAGAGTTATAATGATTATATGCAATATTCGGATTTTGTAGATTCAAACGATGTTCAGCAAAATTGGTATGTCTACGAGTCGTATATTGTAGCTTATGATTTTTAGTAATGCTGTATAGCGCAAGTGTTAAGGAAGGTTTAGGCCTTCCTTTTTTTTGTGGGCTGAGAGTATTGCTGTGCTATGGCGCTTCCAATATTTTTCTCAATTTTGGAGGTTGAGAGTGCGACTATGCGACTTTTTTCCTATCTTTGCGAGAAGATAGACAATTTATATACCTAATACAATGAAGACTAAAAACATTATCATTGCGATTGTTGCCCTGTTGTTTATGGGTGCAATCCCTGCCTATGCGGCAAAGAAGACGGTGACCGGAACTGTGACTTGTGACGGTAAAGGTGTTGTAGGTGTGGTAGTTACCGACGGTGTCAATATGACAAAGACCGATGCCAATGGTGCGTACGCCCTCCCGACAAAGGTTAAGGATCCGCACTATCAGTTCGTTCATATCTCTATCCCTTCGGGTTATGAGGTTGAGCGTGTCGGTAACGCTCCGCAGTTCTACAAGCGAGTAGATCCTAAGGCGAAGAAGCAGTCGTTCGACTTCAAGCTCAAGAAGGTTGACCAGAGCGTCTACTCGGTATTGGCGGTAGCCGATCACCACTTGACCGATGTCTATGCAAAGCGTGCAGACCACACAGGTGTCAAGAAGTACAAGGAGGAGGTTGTACCATTTATGCGCGAGTATGCTGCGCAGTGCGGTCATCCCGTATATATGGTGGCTTTGGGCGATATGACTCAGACGGGTTCTCGTCCTGGTTATAAGGGTCGCGAGAAGGGCTATTCGTTCAGCAACTATATGGCTGATACTGATGTGGATTTCCCTATATTCAACGCTATTGGTAACCACGACCACAACCACGCTCCAAAGGGTGAGGTTTTCAACGATGAGACCGTATATCTCTCGCGTGCAGACTTCCACCGCGAGCTCGGTCCTGAGTACTATTCGTTTACAATCGGTCGCGAGCACTATGTTGTGATTGACAATACCTTCGTTATCACTAAGGATTCGGGCCCAACTAATGACCCTAACGCAACTAAGGGCTATTGGTATCGTCTCGACACCTATCAGCACAATTGGCTTGCTCAGGATATTGCAGCGCTCGATAAGAACAATATCGACCGCATCGTTATTCTTGCACACTGCGGACTCTTCGGCTATGCGGGCAAGAAGCAGCAGATGGATTTGGAGAAGATGCTCGACTACTTCAAGGGGTATGAGGTCTTGGCTCTCATCGGTCACCACCACTCAGACCACACCGTGAAGAAGAAGTGGAACGACAAGCCTCTCTATCAGTTCTACCACACCTCGGGCGCTGGTACAGCGTGGTACACTTACGACAACTGCGAGGGTACCCCTGCTTCGATTGTGGACTACAAGTTCCAGAATGGTAAGTTTACTCGTACTTGCGTGCCTTACGGCGATAACAAGGGCTTGAAATATCGCGTATACGACAATCGTAACCACAAGTGGAGCTACCCTATCACCGAGCGCACAGGTACAAAGTCTAAGCGTGCTGACGAGGAGAAGGAGGCTACTGCCGAGGATAAGCCTGCAGTGCTTGTAAACTTCTGGGGTGCATACACTTGCACATTCAAGGAGAGTACCGGCGGCAAGGGCAAGGTGACAAAGCGTTGCTTCGATTTGAACTTCCGTGATTGGTACTGGGATGCCTACGCAAAGAGCGAGGCTGGCGAGTTGCCGGAGGGCCGTCGTCTCTACAAGGCGGGCTGGCAGAGTCCTAAGCGCAGCTACCACATCTGGCGCTATGTTCCGGCTGACCCTGATGCTACAATCACAGCCATCGCAAAGGATGCTATGGGCAATGTTGTGGCTGAGGTTGAGCTTCACGCAAGATAGTATTTAGATATGAGAAAATTGTATATAATTATCGTTGCAACGTTGGCTGTGTGCTTGTTCGGCGCACCATCTGCTACTGCTGCTAAAAAGGGCGTAACCGGTACGGTGACTTGCGATGGCAAAGGTGTTGCAGGCGTTGTTGTTACCGACGGAGTGAATATGACAAAGACCGATGCGAAAGGTGCGTATTCGCTTCCTACAAAGGTTAAAGACCCTCATTGCCAATTCGTGCATATCTCAATACCTTCGGGGTATGAGGTGGAACGAGTTGGTAATGCTCCCCAATTCTACAAACGTGTAAATCCTGAATTGAAGAGGCAGACGTTCGATTTCAAACTTATAAAGGTTGATCAAAGTTCCTACTCGGTTTATGCGATTGCTGATATTCACGTTGCGAATGGCCGTTTCAAATGGAATCACAAGGAGGATGCCGAAAAGTATCGTGCATCGCTGGTAAAGACTTTGGGCGAGTGCGTAAAGGCAACAAAAGAGCCTGTGTATGTTATCTCGCTTGGTGATATGACGCACCCTGGAACACGTCCTGGCTACAAGGGTCGTACGGGTGGCTATTCGTTCAAGAATTATATGGAGGATACGAAGGTGGATGCTCCTATATTCAACTCTATGGGTAACCACGACCATAATCGTCCTGCAGTGAAGGGAACCTGTTTTACCGAGGAGACTGTCTACCAATCGCGCGCCGACTTCAATCGCGATCTTGGCCCTGCATACTACTCCTTTACTATAGGTCGCGACCATTATGTTGTTGTGGATAACCTCTTTATCATAACATCGGATGCTCACTCAACCCGTGATCCGAAAGCTACAAAGGGCTGTTGGATTCGCCTTTGTGAGCGTCAACATAGTTGGCTCGAGCGCGATATAGCGGCTCTCGATCGTAGTAAAGTGGATCGTATCATCTATGTTGCACACGCAGGTTTGTTCAATTCCAAAGGAAAGTTCTTACAGCTCGATGGAGAGCGTGTGGCGAACTATTTCAAGGATTACGAGGTGGTTACCCTTATAGGTCATCATCACGCCGACCGCTCGCAGAAGATAAAGTTTAACGATAAGCCTATCTATCAGTTTGTACATCCGTCGGGTGCGGGTACGGGATGGTATACATTCGACAACTGTGAGGGTACACCTGCGGCTATAGCTCACTATCAGTTCAATAATGGCAAAATCAAGAGAACCTATGTGCCATATGGTGATAATGAGGGTGCAGCCCACTATCGTGTCTACGATAACGGCGAGAATAAGTGGCACTATCCGATCACCTCACGTACAGGAACAAAGAATAAGTATGAAACGGAGGTTGCAGCGGCAACCGCAGAGGATAAACCGGCTATTCTTGTGAATGTTTGGGGAGCCTACACTTGCGAGTTTTTTGAGAGCACTGGAGGTCGAGGCAAGGCTCGTAAACGCCTTTACGATTTGAAGTATCGCGATTGGTATTGGCCGATGCTTGAGCGTAGCATCGCGGGCGAGGTACCAGAGGTTGCGCGGCTCAAAAAGGCGGCTTGGCAGACCCCGAAAGTTGGAGATCACATCTGGCAATATGTGCCGATGGATCCTAATGCTGAAATACGTGTCGTGGCGAAAGATTTGTTCGGAAATGTTATCGCCTATTTCGAGGCGAGAGCAAAATAGGTGGCAAAGAAGAGGAAATTTCGGTTTCCTCTTTTTTGTTTTGGTGAACAGATAAAAAGAAGTATATTTGTAATCGAAATAAATATCGATTCCATGAAGTGTAGACATTTCTTATTTGGAACTGCCATATTTGCTCTCCTGCTTGGTTCTGCCAACGAAATCTCGGCAAAAGAGAAGGGGGTGAAGTCGTTGCAGCAAGTTCAATTTAACGAGGTTGAATTAAACGATAACTTTTGGCTTCCTCGCCTCAAGATTCAGAAACAGGTGCTTGTGCCGTTTGCCCTGAAGAAGACCGAGTATTCGGTCGAGAATCTTCGTCGTGTAGGCGCATATTTGCGTGGCGAAACCGTTACCAAGCGATTCGAGGGACTCTACTACTCCTCGTCGGATCTCTTTAAGGTGATGGAGGGCGTAGCATATCTGCTTATGCTGGAGAAGGATGCTGAGTTGGAACGCCAGATGGATGAGATTATAGATGTTATAGCTCAGGCTCAAGCTCCTGACGGCTACTTATATGAGCACCATATGCTCCCTGTGCATCTGCGCAACCCATACAACAACCGCGGTACGGGTGAGACTCCGTACTCGAAGGTGAGAGCTTCGCACGAGTTGTACAATATGGGACATATGTACGAGGCTGCGATTGCCTACTACAAGGCTACGGGTAAGCGCAAGTTCCTCGATGTGGCAGAGAAGAGTGCGCGCCATATTAATAAGGTTTTCTTCGAGGGAGACCCTGCATACAATGGCGGTAAACCCGTTATGGAGGCTCCGGGCCATCAGGAGATAGAGTTGGCATTGGTGAAGATGTATCAAGCTACAGGTAACAAGCTCTATCTCGATATGGCTGAGCGCTTTATCAATATCAGAGGCTCGCGACGAATTGCGAAAGATTCGTACCATCAGTCGCATCTGCCCGTTCGTGAACAGCGCGAGGCTGTAGGTCACGCCGTTCGAGCAACCTACCTCTACTCTGCTATGGCAGATATCGTGGCGGTGACGGGAGATAAGACGCTTCTTCCTGCGCTCGATGCTGTATGGCACGATATTGTAGATCGCAAGATGCATATCACAGGTGGTTTGGGTGCTGTGCCGGGTATTGAGGGCTTTGGTCCTGCCTATATGCTGCCTAATCGCGATACATACAACGAGACCTGCTCGGCAATCGGAAATCTGTTGTTCAACTATCGAATGTTCCTGATGTCGCGCGATGCAAAGTATGTGGATGTGGCCGAAATTGCGCTCTATAACAATATCCTTGCGGGAGTAAATCTCAAGGGCGATAAATTCTTCTATGTTAATCCGTTACAGGCAAATAATCATAAGATTTTCAACCACGGTTATGCGGGTCGTTCGCATTGGTTTGCAACAGCTTGCTGTCCGTCGAATTTGGCTCGACTTATTCCGCAATTGTCGGGTATGGTCTATTCGCATACCGATAGCGATATCTACTGCTCGTTCTATATCGGCTCTTCGGCCGAAATAGCATTGAAGGGTGGAAAAGTTAAGTTGCATCAAAGTACCGAATACCCATTTGACGGAAAGGTGACTATTGGTGTTGAACCGGCTGATAAGAGCGAGAAATTTACGCTTTGGGTGCGTATTCCGTCGTGGCTTACCAAGAAGTTTGTGCCGGGCGAATTGTATTACTATGCAGATGGCAAGAGTCTCAACTATACCCTTTTGGTAAATGACGAAGTAGTTACTGCAGAGGCTGTTAACGGCTATGTGCCTATCACTCGCAAGTGGCGCAAGGGTGATAAGATTAAACTCACTTTGCCTATGATGTTGCGCGAGACGAAGGCTATCGATAAGGTCGAGGCTGACCGCAATCGCTTCTGCTTAACTCGCGGACCGTTGGTGCTTTGTGCCGAAGAGGCAGATAACGAGCACGATGTAGTCGGATACTACTCGAAGGGCTACTTGCGAATGGCTGCTACGGGCCGATATGAGACAGGCGTATTGAAGGGCATTCCTTATTATACTGTGGATGCTTCGGCTATCGATAAGGATGGTAAGGAGGTAGATGCTGCACTGACCCTTCTTCCATACTACGCGTGGAATAATCGTGGCGATTTGAAGGCTATGAATGTGTGGTTTGCTGAGGATGCAAAGAGTGCTCGCGACGGAATGGAGAAGGTTGCACCTCATATCGCCTCGGTAAAGGCGTCGTACACCTACAATCGCGATGCTGCATATGCTATAATTGATGGTGTATACCCTACATCGTCGCACGATACATCTATTTTGCGATGGACATCGTATCGTCAGCAAGATATGGCACAAACTATCGAAATTATGCTGAAGAAGCGACAGCCTGTCGAGAGTATATCGGTATATTGGTATGAGGATCGCGGCAAGGTAAAACGACCTAAGAGCTGGAGCGCAGAATATCTGCTTGATGGCGAGTGGCACGAGTATGCTCCATATATCACCGACCACTTCGGTATTGCTCTCGATCAGTTCAATATGGTGCATCCGTCGGAGCCTATCGAGGCAGAAGCAATTCGTTTGAAGGTTGTTCCGCAGAAGGGTTATGCGGTCGGAATCTTGGAGACTATCGTTGAGTAGTTAAATCGTCTAAAAGAGCAACAAAGGAGGGGAAATTTCGGTTTCCTCTCTTTTTATTTTGCGAAATATGGAAAAATATCTATCTTTGTGAGTATTTTATACTCAATAGGCAAAATTTTTAACTTAACTAAATAAAATCAGAACAATTATGGTAAAACCTACACTTTTGGTGCTTGCCGCAGGTATGGGCTCGCGCTACGGTTCGTTGAAGCAGATGGACGGAGTTGGTCCTAACGGAGAGGCTATTATTGACTACTCGATTTACGACGCAATTCGCGCAGGATTCGGTAAGGTGGTATTTGTTATCCGCCACTCGTTCGAGAAGGAGTTTAAGGAGATGTTCTCGCCGGAGCGTTTCGGCGGTCGTATTGAGGTTGATTTTGTATTCCAGGAGCTCGACTATTTGCCTGAGGGTTTCACTGTTCCTGAGGGTCGCGAGAAGCCTTGGGGTACAAACCACGCAGTGATGATGGGTGCTTCGGCTATTAACGAGCCATTCGCAGTTATCAACGCTGATGACTTCTATGGCACTGACGCTTACCTCGTTATGGGTGACTATCTCTCGAAGTTGGATGGCGCTAAGGGCGAGTATGCAATGATTGGCTACGAGGTAAACAAGACCTTGTCGGACAACGGTACTGTATCGCGAGGCGTATGTACTATGGATGAGAATCGTTTCCTCACTTCGATGGTTGAGCGCACAAAGATTGAGCGCAACGCTGAGGGTACAATCGTATTCCATGACCTCGGCACTGATGAGCCACTCGCAGAGAATACTCCGGTTTCGATGAACTTCTTCGGCTTCACCCCTGACTACTTTGCTCACTCGGAGGCTGAGTTTAAGAACTTCCTCGCATCGGACGATGTTAAGACTAACCTCAAGGCTGAGTTCTTCATTCCATTGATGGTGAACAAACTCGTTGGTAATGGTGAGGCTCGTTTGAAGGTGCTCTCGACTACAGCTCAGTGGTTCGGTGTGACTTACAAGGAGGATAAGCCAATGTTGGTTGCTAAGATCGAGAAGTTGATCGAGGAGGGCGTATATCCACGTAACCTCTGGGAGTAATAACTGTCTAACATTGTTTTTTCGAAATGAATAGAGAAGTAAGAGTTCGCTTTGCGCCAAGCCCGACAGGCCCACTCCACATCGGAGGAGTGCGCACAGCGCTGTATAACTACCTTTTTGCTCGTCGCCATGGTGGAAAAATGATTTTGCGTATCGAGGATACCGATTCGCAGCGTTTTGTGCCTGGTGCCGAGGATTATATCATCGAGTCACTCAAGTGGTGCGGTATCGAGATTGACGAGGGTGTTGGCGTGGGAGGTCCTCACGCACCATATCGTCAGAGTGAGCGCCGTGAGTTGTATTTGAAGTACGCAACACAACTCGTAGAGGCAGGTTGGGCATACTATGCATTCGACACTGCCGAGGAGTTGGATGCTCTCCGCAAGGAGTATGAGGGTCGCGGTGAGACCTTCGCCTACAACTTCAAGGTGCGCACTACCCTTCCGACTTCGCTCTCGTTGTCGAAGGAGGAGGTCGAGGAGCGTATCGCTCGCGGTGATATCTGGGTTATCCGTTTTAAGATGCCTGAGAATGAGGTTGTAAAGATGCACGACTTGATTCGTGGTGATGTGGAGGTGAATACCTCGACACTCGACGATAAGGTGCTCTATAAGTCGGTTGATGCACTTCCGACATACCACTTGGCAAATATCGTGGATGACCACTTGATGGAGATTTCGCACGTTATTCGTGGCGAGGAGTGGTTGCCATCGTTGCCATTGCACTACCTCTTGTACAAAGCGTTCGGATGGACCGACACTCAGCCTGAGTTCGCACACCTTCCACTCTTGTTGAAGCCAACAGGTGGTGGTAAGTTGTCGAAGCGCGACGGTGATAAGATGGGATTCCCTGTATTCCCACTCCACTGGGTGTCGCCTACAACAGGTGAGACTGCACGTGGCTACCGTGAGGATGGCTACTTTGCTGAGGCATTTATCAATATGTTGGCACTCTTGGGTTGGAACCCAGGTACCGAGCAGGAGATTTTCTCTATGCAGGAGTTGGTTGATGCATTCTCACTTGATCGTGTATCGAAGGCGGGTGCTCGCTTCCAGCCTGACAAGGCTAAGTGGTTCAATGCGCAGTATATGCACCGCAAATCGGCCGAGGAGTTGAGCCCAATCTACCAGCCAATCTTGCGTGAGCACGGCGTAGAGGTCTCGGATGAGATTGCAGGTAAGGCTGCGTTCATTATGAAGGAGCGTGCAACATTCGTAAGCGACTTGTGGGATTTGACTTCATACTTCTTTGTTGCTCCAACCGAGTATGAGGAGAAGCAGTTGAAGAAGTATTGGAAAGGCGAGAATCCTGCACGTTTGGCAGAGTTGCGTGAGGTTTTGGCTTCGATTGACGACTTCTCGTTGGAGAATACAGAGAAGATTGTTCACGCTTGGATTACCGAGAAGGAGTACGGTATGGGCCAGATTATGAACACCTTGCGCTTGGCTTTGGTGGGTGCAGGTAAGGGCCCTGGTATGTACGATGTTACTTCGTTCATCGGTAAGGAGGAGTGCTTGAAGCGAATCGATTACCTCTTGGCAAATGTAAAACCTATCGAATAGGCAAAGCTATGACTATTGAACAGAATGTTTGGGGCGCTACCCCAGAGGGTGAGGCGATAATCATCTATACGCTCAAGAATGAGCTCGGTAGCGAGGTGCAGCTCACAAATGTGGGTGCAGCTATTGTGTCGGTGAAGTATGCTGACCGCAACGGCAATATTGACGATGTTGTGCTCGGCTATAAGGATCCGATGAGCTACTTTGGTGATGGTGCTGCAAGCGGTAAGTCGGTTGGTCGTGTTGCAAACCGCATTGCGGGTGGTAAGATGACAATCGAGGGCGTAGAGTATCGTCTTGAGGTAAATAATGGCCCTAACCACCTCCACGGAGGCTCGAAGGGTTACGCAAATAAGTTGTGGGAGTCACGCGTTGAGACCAACCGTGTGGTATTCTCGTTGGTGTCGGAGGATGGCGATCAGGGCTATCCGCACGAGTTGACCATCGAGGCGATCTACGACTTTGACGATGAAAATAATCTCGAGATTACTTACCTCGCAAAGAGTGACGGTACAACACCTGTAAACCTCACAAACCATGTCTATTGGAACTTGGCAGGTGAGGCGAGCGGTGAGACCATCTTCGATCACGAGTTGAAGCTTAATGCGTCGTATGTATTGGAGGCTAACGAGGTGCAGATTCCTACCGGAAAGCTCCTTCCTATGAAGGGCTCAGCGCAAGATTTCACCGATTGGAATCGCCTTGGTAAGGATATCGGCTCGATTTTTAACCATATCGATTTGTTCCGCGGTCACGACCACTTCTTTGTTGTGGATGGCTGGCAGAAGAATATTCTCGGTGAGGTTGGTGAGTTGCGTTGCGAGAAGACTGGCCGTTTGGTTAAGGTCTTGTCGTCGCAGCCAGGCTGTATGGTCTACACAGGTAACTGGCTTTCGGGTGGATGCCCTATCACAAAGTCGGGCTCTCGCTACGAGGATTATGCTGGTGTAGCAATCGAGTGCCAGGTGCACCCCGATGCTGTAAATCAGCCTGATTTTCCATCGATTCTCTTGCACGAGGGTGAGTTGTATTGCAATAAGATTGTCTTCCAGTTGCGTACATACTAAGTCTCTATAACGGCAATAAAAAATACCGAGCAGACGCTCGGTATTTTTGTTTTGTAGGGCTACCCTATTTCATTGTCTCGTTCAATACGTGAGCCAAGCGGTAGGCAGCACGATGATACTGCAATATGGTCGCCTTGCGGTGCTTCAATAAGAAGTCGCGATTGAGGTTGTCATTTGGCTTTGCCCACTCGTAGATTACACGGCAATCACGGGCGGTTTCGAGTGCCCAATCTTCAACTGTACCCTCGCAAATCTTCGCCTGCTTCTTTGGCGAGAGGTTGTCGAGCTTTGTGCGGAACTTCTCGTAGTCCTGGTTGTACTCAGGATAGAGCTCGAGAATCGAGAGACCGTCCCAAATCTTGTGATAGGTGGCGTGCTCGCCGTTGTATTTCACAGAGAAGCAGTCCCAACGGTACTTCACGCCAGGCTTACGGAAGCAATCGGGGAACTCGGTGTAGTAGATGTGGCAAGGACAGTGCATATCCTCCATCATATGGATTACGCACTTCAAATTCACAACTACCGCCGAATCGGTAAGGTTGCGATGATTCTTCAAGTTGTCGATGCAAATCTTCAAGTTTGGCAACAAGTCACCATCGTTGTTGTAGGCACGCTCGTCGCTCAATTCCAACGCCTTATTGGCGGTGATCATATGCCATGCAAGCGTATGCGCCCACGCCATATGATATTCGTGCTGAGGGTGTTTCTTGTTGCGTACGGGCTTACGAATCTGATCCATCCAAGTGCAGTGGTCCATCATCGATGAGCCGAGATAGCCCTCAATTTTGGCCTTAACCTCTGGGTCGAGGTGTCTCTCTGCGGTGTAGGTGATGAACTTGTGTGCCCATCCACCCCACGCCATAGCCTCCTGCGAACAGAGTGCCAATGCTGCGACTAATAGCGCGATAACTCTCTTCTTCATAGTGGGTTAAGGTTTATTGGAAACACTCGTTGAGCACGTGTGCCAGGCGGTATGCCGCACGAAGGCACTGCTGCTTTGAGAGTTTCTTATTGCGAATAATGTAGTCGTAGTCGATGTGATCCTCGCGGTCAATCTCGTTGTAGATGTAGCGGCAATCCTCTGCGTTCTGGATGAGCCAGTCGGCTGTTGTGCCCTCGCACATCTTTGCACGCTTCTTTGCGCTAACCTTGTCGAGCTCAACGCGGAACTTCTCGTAGTCCTTGCCAAACTGCGGGTACAACTCGCGAATAGACATTCCGTCCCATACCTTGTGGAGTGTGGTCTTTTTACCCTCGTAGTAGATGCGCATCTGGTTGCGGGTAGAGACCTTCTTGCCATCTACAACCATTCCGAAACAATCCTCATCCTCAGTATAATAGAGGTGTACAGGACAGTGCATATCCTGCACCATATGAATCAAGCACTTGAGGTTAATCAACACGGCCGAATCGGTGTGATTGTGGCGATTCTTGAGTACATCCATCGACTTTACCAACTGGTCGTGCAATGCGCCGCTACCCTTCTTTGTGCGCTTCTCGCTCAAGGCGTACTTATTCTTGCCTACGCGGTCAACCGATGCCATATGCCAGATTGAAGTCTGCTCCCATCCGCGGATGCGTTTTTTGTTCCACGATGCCACCTTGTCCATCCAGGTTGCGTGGTCGTAAATTGGCGAGCCGAGGTACTTTACGGTCTCCTCCTTTGCCTTGTCGGTGAGGTATGGCTCAGCGATGTGTGCGATGAGTTTGTGTGTCCATCCATCCCACGCCTTAACGCTCTGAATGGAGAGTAAAAGCACGAAGATTGCTGATAATGTAACTATCTTTTTCATAGTGGTTTATATTGGCTTATTTGAAGCACTCGTTAAGGATGTGTGCCAAGCGGTACGAAGCACGCAAACACTGCTGCTTTGAGAGCTTTTGATTCTTGAGCAAATAGTCGCGATCGATATGGCAACCAGGGGTCAAATCGTCGTAGATGTAGCGGATGTCCTTGGCATTCTGCAATACCCACTCCTCGATTGTTCCCTCGCACATCTTAGCGCGCTTCTTAGGCTTAACATTGTCGAGTGCTACGCGGAACTTCTCGTAGTCAGGTCCATACTCAGGCCAAATCTGGCGAATCGACATTCCGTCCCAAACGCGGTGTGAAGTGGTCTTCTTGCCGTTGTAGTATACTCTCATCTGGTCGTGACGACGCACCTTCTTGCCATTTACTACGCCTGAGAAGCAATCCTCGAACTCGGTGTAGAAGATGTGAGATGGGCAGTGCATATCGCCAACCATATGGATGATACACTTGAGGTTGATTGTTACTGCTGAGTCGGTGAGGTTGCGATAGTTCTTCAAGTTCTCAACGCACTGTACGAGGTTTGGATACAAATCGCCATCACCCTTTGATGAACGCTTGTCGCTCAATACGAACTTCTTCTTGCCTACGCGGTCAACGGTGCACATATGCCACCAAGAGGTCTGCTCCCAACCAGGGATGTGTTTCTTCTTCCATACGGGCACCTGATCCATCCAGCTTGCGTGGTTGTAGATTGGCGAGCCGAGGTACTTCTCGGTCTGAGCCTTGGCCTCGGGTGTGAGGTGTGACTCTGCAATCACAGCGATTAATTTGTGAGCCCAACCGCCCCAGGCGAGGGCCTCATTTGCCGACAGCAATGTTGCGAGGGCAAACAACGAGATAAATAATCTTTTCATGTCTCTAAATTTTAGGTTTTATATTCGACAAAATTATATCGTTTGTGCGAAAAAAGCAAGTCGTTCGACGAATTTTATTCTCCGAAACACTGTGTGCGAGGGGTTGTGGTGGGAATAAATGTGAATATTGGTACATTTTGTGTATAAAAAGAGGGAATAGGTTGTTAAGTTATTTTTTTATTTACAATAAAATGACTATATTTGCCGCGTTATTTGAGGCTAAATAGATACAGCTCGTATAACCATCGGTCGTTCGCCCGATGACAAATCGCACAAAATTGATATTATGGAGGATTTGATTGCTATTCAAGGCAAAAGTATTGCTGAGTTACGCGAAATCGCAAAGGTGCTCGGTATTACAGGTGAAAAATTATCAAAGAAGGAGTTGATAGCTCGTATTGCTTCGGTTGGAGCAGATGAGTCATCGACACCGAATGCAAGCGAGGAGACTCCCGTTGTCGAGGAGAGTGCCCCTGCTGCACCTCAGAAGCGCAAGCGTGCTCGTCTTGGCTCGGTAAAGGTCGAGGCTGTGAGAAAGGTTGTCGCAGAGGAGATTCCATCAGAGACACAATCAGAGAAGATAAATATAAATAGTGAAGTTGTAGAGAAGGTTGCAGATGCGGCTGAGGTTGTGGCCGAGACTACCCCATCGGAGGTAGCTGAGGAGGCAACTGCTAAAGAGCCAGCTGCTAAGGAGCCTGCTCCACAGCCTAAGAAGCGAGGTCGCAAGCCAAAGAGTGCTGCGGTGGAGAGCGTTTCTGCGGATGCACCTGCAACTGAGGCTTCCGAGGAGATTCAGGATGAGCTCGCAAAGGAGGAGGAAAAACCAATCACCAAGGATGACTTTACCGCAGAGGTATACGGCGAGGGTGTATTGGAGATTATCCCCGACGGTTACGGATTCCTTCGCTCGGCTGATTACAACTATTTGAACTCTCCTGATGATATTTACGTTTCGCCTTCGCAGATTAAGCACTTCGGTCTAAAGGCCGGAGATACCGTAGCGGGTATTATTCGCCCACCAAAGGAGGGTGAGCGCTACTTCCCGCTCGTTCGAGTGACAAAGATTAATGGCTTGGAGCCGAACTTTATCCGTGATCGTGTACAATTTGAGTATCTCACTCCACTCTTCCCAAGTGACAAGTTTAATCTCACAGGTGCAGGACACAATACAAAGACAAATCGTATCGTAGACCTCTTCTCGCCAATTGGTAAGGGTCAGCGTGCACTTATCGTAGCGCAGCCTAAGACCGGTAAGACTATGATTTTGCAGAGCCTCGCAAATGCTATTGCAGACAACCACCCTGAGGTCTATATGATTGTATTGCTCATCGATGAGCGTCCTGAGGAGGTTACCGAGATGGCTCGCCATGTCAAGGCTGAGGTCGTATCGTCAACCTTTGACGAGCAGGCATCACGCCACGTGAAGGTTGCCGAGATGGTCTTGGAGAAGGCTAAGCGTATGGTTGAGTGTGGTCACGACGTGGTTATCTTGCTCGACTCGATTACCCGTTTGGCTCGTGCCTACAACTCGGTACAGCCTGCTTCGGGTAAGGTCTTGTCGGGAGGTGTCGATGCGAATGCATTGCACAAGCCTAAGCGTTTCTTTGGTGCTGCACGTAACACCGAGGAGAAGGGCTCGCTCACAATTATCGCTACAGCACTCATCGAGACCGGTTCGAAAATGGATGAGGTCATCTTTGAGGAGTTCAAGGGTACGGGTAATATGGAGTTGCAGCTCGACCGTCGTATCGCAAATAAGCGTATCTACCCTGCTGTCGATGTTGTGGCATCGAGTACACGTCGTGAGGACTTGCTCCTCTCACGTGAGGTTATGCAGCGCACCTGGGTGCTCCGCAAGTACCTCTCGGATATGACTCCGGTGGAGGCTATGGAGTTCCTCGACAAGCAGATGACGCTCACTCGCACCAACGAAGAGTTCTTGGCAACAATGAATCAATAAGCCCAACAAACGAGAATAATGAAGAGATTTTTGATATTGGCAGTTGCACTCTGTGTTACCCTCACCTCGTTCGGTTGGGGACAGAAGGGTCACGACGTAGTGGCATACATCGCCGAGTGTAATCTTTCGCCTGAGGTCTATCAGAAGGTGGTTAAGAAACTTGACAACCACTCGATGGTCTACTACGCAAATTGGCTCGATAATGCCAGCTATAGCGACCAGTATCGTTATACCAAGACTTGGCACTATGCCAATGTTGACGAGGGCTTTACCTACGAGTCGATGACCAAGAACGAGAAGGGTGACGTGGTTACAGCAATATATGGCCTTGTGGCAGAGTTGAAGAGCGGAAAGCTCACCGCAGAGCAGGAGAGCGCACGTCTCAAGATGCTGATTCACTTGGTGGGTGACATCCACTGCCCTATGCACGCGGGTCACTTGAGCGACCGTGGTGGTAACAATGTGATTGTGAAGTTCTTCAACCAGGATACCAAGTTGCACTCGTTGTGGGATACTGCTCTTGTAGAGGCGGCTCACAGGTGGAGCTACACCGAGTGGGAGCAGCAACTCAATCGCTACTGTTCGGCTGAGCGTAAGGCGGAAATAGCTACAGGTGAGGCAGTTGACTGGCTCAACGAGAGTCACAAGATTGCGACCGAGATATACAAGGTGTCGACCGAGAAGAGCAAGCTCTCGTACGATTACATCACCTACTACGCACCTGTGATTGAGAAGCAACTTCTGGCAGGAGGATTGCGACTTGCAAAGATTTTGAACGAAATATATAAGTAAATATAATAAATTACCCAAGCAAGATATGGCATTACAATGTGGCATAGTCGGATTGCCAAACGTTGGTAAATCGACACTTTTCAACTGTTTGTCGAACGCTAAGGCGCAGTCGGCGAACTTCCCTTTCTGTACTATCGAGCCGAATGTCGGCATTATCACTGTACCCGATGAGCGTCTCATCAAGTTGGCTGAGATTGACAATCCAAAGCGCGTAGTTCCTACTACAATCGAGATCGTTGATATCGCAGGTCTCGTGAAGGGTGCTTCGCGTGGTGAGGGCCTCGGAAATAAGTTCTTGGCTAATATTCGCAACACTAACGCTATTATTCACGTTTTGCGTTGCTTCGATAACGACAATATCACTCACGTTGACGGTTCGGTTGATCCGGTTCGTGATAAGGGCATTATCGATACCGAGTTGCAGTTGAAGGATCTCGAGACTGTCGAGAACCGTATCGCTAAGGTGGCTAAGCAGGCTCAGACTGGTGGCGACAAGATTGCAAAGCGTCAGTACGATATCTTGGTGCGTTACAAGGAGGTTTTGGAGCAGGGTTTGTGCGCTCGCACACTCGAGCTTGACAAGGAGGAGCGTAAGGTTGTTAGTGACCTTAACCTCTTGACTGATAAGCCTGTACTCTATCTCTGCAACGTGGATGAGGCAAGTGCAGTAAGCGGAAATGCCTACACCGAGGCTGTCAAGGCGGCTATTGCAGACGAGAATGCAGAGATGCTTATCGTGGCTGCTGCAACTGAGGCAGATATCGCCGAGTTGGAGACCTATGAGGAGCGTCAGATGTTCTTGGAGGATATGGGTTTGGAGGAGTCGGGCGTTAACCGCTTGATCAAGGCTGCTTATCGCTTGCTCAACCTCGAGACCTTCTTCACTACAGGTGCTGACGAGTCTCGCGCTTGGACTTACTCGCGTGGTACTAAGGCTCCACAGGCTGCAGGTGTTATCCACACCGACTTCGAGAAGGGCTTTATCCGTGCTGAGGTTATCAAGTACGCAGACTATGTTGCTCTCGGTTCGGAGAAGGCTTGCCGTGATGCTGGTAAGATTGGCATCGAGGGTAAGGAGTATGTCGTTGAAGACGGTGACATCATGCACTTCTTGTTCAATGTTTAGCATCGAACAAGAGTGCACGAGATTCTGACCCACCCCTAAATCCCCGCCTCAGGCAGGGACTTGGATTCGCAGGGCGAATGAGTTTGTTCAATGCGTAACCGATAGTCGAATTGTTCAAAGTGTAATGTCAAATGTTAATTTTGTGACATTTTAGAACAATTTATAAATTAAAATTTATACATTTGTGGGATTTTAACAAGTAAACAGATATGATAGAGCTTTCTACATACAATCTTTTCCTGGGTGTAATGGCTGTTACTGCCCTTTTTGTCTTTGTCGCTTTGCACTTTGTGAAGGCTGGATATGGCTACCTCTATAACTCAAAGTTCGGCTTCCCTGTACCAAACAAGTTGGGCTGGGTGCTGATGGAGGCTCCCGTGTTTATCGCAATGTGGGTATTGTGGTACTTGGGCGGTGCTAAGTTCGAGGCTGCGCCTATGGCACTCTTCTCGATTATCCAGATTCACTACTTCCAGCGCTCGTTCATCTTCCCGCTCTTGTTGCGTGGAAACTCGAAGATGCCGGTGACAATTATGTTGATGGGTGCAACCTTCAACACCTTGAACGCTTTGATGCAGGGTGGCTGGTTGTTCTACATCGTTCCAACTTACTTCCCAGACTACTACGCTGATTGGTTTAGCAAGCCTTACATCTATATTGGTGCAGCCATTTGGTTGTTCGGCTTTATCACAAACCTTCACTCCGATTATATCATTCGCCACCTCCGTAAGCCGGGTGACAAGAAGCACTACATCCCACGTGGTGGTATGTTCCGCTTCGTATCGTCGGCAAACTACTTTGGTGAGTTCATGGAGTGGGTAGGTTATGCTATCGCTTCGTGGTCGGTTGCAGGTGCAGTATTTGCGTGGTGGACATTCGCAAACCTCGCACCTCGTGCAGGTGACTTGCGTAAGCGCTACGAGGAGGAGTTCGGTGAGGAGTTCACCAGCTTGAAGCGTAAGCGTATTATACCTTTTATATATTAAGAAGAAACTAATAGTAAAAAGATATGGCAGAAAAGAAGGACCTCACAGAGTCGAAGCTCTTTACCCCTTACAAACTCAACGAGCATATCACTCTTCGCAACCGTACTATCCGTTCGGCGGCATTCGAGTCAATGGGTAAGGACTTTGGTCCAACTCAGAAATTGAAGGATTATCACGTGAGCGTAGCTAAGGGCGGTGTTGGTATGACTACCCTAGCCTATGCTTCGATTAATCGTAGTGGCGTATCGTTCAACTCGCAGTTGTGGTTGCGTGACGAGATTGTGCCACAGTTGAAGGATATCACCGATGCGGTACACGCTGAGGGCGCAGCTTGCGGTATTCAGATTGGTCACTGCGGAAATATGACCCACTGGTCAACAGCGGGCAGCTTCCCTGTATCGGCATCGAATGGCTTCAACCTCTACTCGCCAACCTTCCACCGTCGTATGTCGTACGAGGATATTCGTCAGACTGCGAAGGATTTCGGTAAGGCTGTGTTGACTGCTCACGAGGCAGGTTTCGACAGCGTGGAGGTACACGCAGGTCACGGCTACCTCATCTCGCAGTTCCTCTCGCCTTGGACAAACCGTCGTCGTGACGAGTTTGGAGGCTCGACCGAGAACCGTATGCGCTTTATGAAGATGTGCTTGGAGGAGGTTATGGAGGCTGCACTCAAGACCAACACTGCGGTGCTCGTTAAGCACAATATGGAGGATGGCTTCAAGAGCGGTATTCAGATTCCTGAGAGCATCGAGATTGCGAAGGAGATTGAGAAGTTCAACGTGAACGGTATCGTGCTCACTTCGGGCTTTGTATCGCGTGCGCCAATGGCAGTTATGCGTGGTCGTATCCCTACAAAGACTATGAGCTACTATATGGGCTGGAACGAGTGGTTGCAGAAGATTGTGGTTGACTTGTTCGGTAAGTGGATGATCAAGGACTACAAGTTCGAGGAGTGCTTCTTCTTGGAGAATGCCAAGAAGTTCCGCGAGGCGTAGAAGGGTCCGCTCGTATATGTTGGAGGTCTCGTGTCGCGTGAGGGTATCGAGAAGGTACTCGACGCAGGTTTCGAGATGGTACAGATGGCTCGTTGCTTGATTAACGACCCTGCATTCGTGAACAAGATGAAGGAGGGTGACTTCTCGACTCGTTCGGGCTGTGATCACCGCGACTACTGCATCGCACGTATGTACTCGAAGGATATGCAGTGCTGCCACAACTGTAAGGAGCCTATCCCTGCTAAGGTTTGGAAGGAACTCGCTAAAATCGACTAATGATGTGCAGAAATAGAAAGATTGAGAAGGGCAGCAAGCTTGCTCTCGTTACGGGTGCATCGACAGGTATCGGCCGTCAGTACTCTGAGCAGTTGGCGGAGTTGGGCTATAACCTCGTTATCGTAAGCCGCACCGAGGAGGCTCTCCTCAAGGCTAAGGAGGAGATTGAGGCTAAGCACGGCATCAACGTTGTGGTTAAGGCTATGGACTTGGCTACAGAGGGCGCTGCTGAGGAACTCTTCGCTTGGTGCAAGAGCGAGGGTCACGTTGTCGATGTGTTGATTAACAATGCGGGTATGTTCTCGTTCTGTGATATGGTTAACACCCCTATCGAGCGAGTTAAGCGTACCATCACACTCCACGATATCACATATACCGTGCTCTGTCAGTTGTTCGGCAAAGATATGGCTGAGCGAGGCGGCGGTTATATCTTGAATATGTCGTCATTCTCGGTGTGGATGCCATTCCCGGGTTTAGCACTCTATAGCGCCTCTAAGGCCTATACAAAGGCCTTCTCGGTGGCATTTGCCAAGGAGATGCGCGAGAAGAAGGTGTGGGTGACTGCAGTATGTCCTGCAGGTATCGCAACCGACCTCTATGGCTTGACCAAGAAGTGGCAAGGCATCGGCCTCAAGCTACACGCACTCTCTACCCCGGCATTCTGTGCACGACGTGGTTTGCGTTCGTTGTGGCGCAAGAGAGTCTGTATCGTACCGGATTGGTGGTGTAAGGCCTTTATCCCGGTTTGCACAATGCTACCACGCTTTGCGATGAACTGGCTACGCAACTTCACAAACAAGTGGCAGAAATAGTTAAAAACAGCTCCAATGGGGCTGTTTTTTGTTTGATGGTTCAGAGGTTATAGCGATAGAGGTTGTTAGAGGAAGTTGGTGATTGTTAGAGAGTTTAGAGAGTTTAGGGAAGTTAGAGCCGATAGAGTAATAACAAAAAAAGACCGCCGAAAAGCGATCTTAATTTTGTGGGAGTTGACGGATTGGCTACTGCGCAGATAAATCTGCTTCGCTTAACGCCTTTCCGTTCCGCTCGCCGCGGGGGCCCTTACAAGAACTACACTGCGCAATGAGTTGATAAGCAACTTCTTTTGTTCTATACGCACTTGTCTGCAAGCGAGCTTGAGCCAAGGCATATAAAACAAAAAGATGTCGATTACTCGACATCTCATTGCTTCGTTTGTTCTTGTGGGAGTTGACGGATTCGAACCGCCGACCCTCTGCTTGTAAGGCAGATGCTCTAAACCAGCTGAGCTAAAC
>JAZLCQ010000011.1:0-10006 GCA_045614285.1 Alistipes sp. | reverse complement strand
CATTCTCGTCGGTGAAGCGATACATCTTCATCATCAAAACGTCGATGAACGAGTCGAAACCTGCGCCCTGGTTTACAGGATACTGAACGATAACCGGCTTAACCGAAGCCTTATCCTTCATGGTCTCGAGCGCGTTCTCGTACGACGCCTTCTCGCCGTCGAGCTGATTGACAACTGCGATGAGTGGCTTGTTCAAGATACGAGCATAACGGCCCTGAATTACATTACCAACCTCCCAACCGGTCTGTGCGTTTACGAGCATTACGCCCACATCACCAACCTTAAATGCCGAGAAGAGGTTACCACAGAAGTCGTCCGATCCTGGACAGTCGATAATATTGAGTTTGCGACCCATAAACTCGGTGAAGAGTGTGGTCGCATAGATTGAGCGCTTGTATTCGTGCTCAATGTCGGTATTGTCCGACAAAGTGTTGTTGTTTTCGATACTACCTCTACGGTCAATAACCTTACCTTCGTAAGCCATAGCCTCCGCCAAGGTAGTTTTACCCGAGCCGGTGGCACCAATCAGAACGATGTTCTTGATCTCTTTTGGTGAGTAATTTTTCATAGTAATATAAGTTTTAAGTGTTCTTGTTTTTCGTTTGTTCCCAAATCGTTTTATAAAGTTACAAAGTTTTTTCGTAACTGCAAACTATTTGCCCGAAAAACTATCAAAAAAAAGCCCGACCACTCTAAAGTAGCCGGGCAAAAAAGTTATTAAGTACTCTTCTGATTACTCAGTCTTCTGTGTAATGCGCAAACCAGAAGTTACAACACCCCAGTTGTCACCCTCAGCATTTGTATACTTGAGGTAGATAGTTACATAGTGGTATCTCTTAGCAGTGTCAACCTCGCTAACTGTGAATGTTACAGTCTTGTTAACCTCG
This sequence comes from Alistipes sp., assembly GCA_045614285.1. GTDB lineage: Bacteria > Bacteroidota > Bacteroidia > Bacteroidales > Rikenellaceae > Alistipes. The sequence continues at coordinate 9,119 of JAZLCQ010000011.1, read as the reverse complement.
TCGATTACGATGTTAGCCTCGTCGATTACATTGTAGTTATCATAAACTGAACCATTCAACTGAACAGATGCACCCTCAACTGGGTTCTGGAGGTCGTACTTAACAGTTACAGTCGAACCTGGCTCTGCAGTCAAGTCGAAACGACCGTTAGTCTCGTTCCAAACAACACCGTTCTCAGCAGCCCAATTAAGTGATGGCATAGCGCTTACATCAATAGTTGTCTTCGCCGAAACATATACGTCGCTCAAGATCTGGTTTACAGTCCAAACTGTCTGAACCTCACCCCAGTAGTTAGTCTGCTCCTCAGAAGTTGCGTTTACAGCAACACCGTATACATAGTAGTCATAACCGTTCCACTCGTAGTTAGCTGGGTTCATCTTGATGAAGTGGTTAGTCAAGTTACCCTGGTGGAATGTAGCAGTACCTGTGTAAGACAAGAGATCCTCAGCCTTAGCCATCCAGTCAATCTCGACCTCAGCACCAGTCTCCCAATCCTTCTCAACTGCAGTCTGGTTCAAAGCGTAAGTTACATTAGCATCCGATGGAGTAACATTTACCCAGATACCGTCGAAACGAGTACCGGTTACCTCAATATTCAAAGTGATAGGAGTAGCCTCAGCGTTCTTCTCCTGAACGAGAGTTACCTCGAATGGGTTAGTGTAGTAGCCGTAGCTAATAGCAACCTTAGCACGACGAGCTACAGCAGCCTCGTTAGCCTCATAAGTCAAAGTCAACTTACCGTCAGCCCAAGTTGGAACAACCCAAGCAGCCTCAGTCTCGAGCACAACCTCAGTACCCTCGATTGGATTCTCAACAACGCAGTCGATAGTAACCGAACCTGCAGCAGCAGCTACAGTCTTAGTCATGTCAGCCTCAGCAACAACTACCGATGGGTAAGGCAAGAAAGGAACCTCCCATACGTGAACAGCAGTAACCATCGATGTCTCCATAACTGGATAGCCATACTCGTCAGTACCAGTTACAGTTGCCTGGAAACCTACAGCGTAAACCTCTACGCTCTCCTCTGCAGACCAACGAGAAGCCTCTCTAGGCATCTCAGTTGTAGCGCCCTTGAACCAGTAGCCATAAGGCAAATACTCCTCAGTCAACATGCCATACTCAGCCAACATCTGGAGGTAAGCCTGCATCTTCTCAGTTGGAGTCTCGCCCTGAACGCCGTACTGACCCAAATCCTGAGTGCTTGCCAAGAGGTAAGTCATCTCGTTGTCAACTGGAGTACAAGTGTAAGTTGCAGAACCGCAAGTTACATCTGCGAACTCAACAGCGAACTGTGGAGCAGCAGAATCCTGCTTCAAAGTTACCTCAACGCTCTTTGCACCCTCGTAAGCGAATACAACAACTGCCTCACGAGCTGGAGAGCCTGGAGACTCAGTGTTTGCATCATAAGTAAGAGCTACAGAAGTCTCACCTACCTCACCTACGTGTACCCAAGTAGCCTCAGTAGTTACAGCGAGAGCTGCAGTCAAAGATGGGTTTGTGATGGTGTAACCCAAAGTGAGCTCACCAGCCTCAGGTGCGAGGTTAGCCTCAGGAGCACCAGTTACAGCTACAGTAGAAGTGTAGCTATCGCCACCTCCCTGCTCACCACCGTTATCCGGTGTACACGACACGCCTACGAACATTGCGCAAGCAAGTGCCAACATAAGAGTAAAAATCTTTTTCATAATTGTAATAATTTGAAAGTTTAAAATTGTTTTTAGTTAAAATTTGTAAGTTTTCGTTATTTTCTATAAAAGTTGAAAACGGGTTTTACCCCGTTCTTGTACTACAAAATTAAATTATATATTTGGAATTTCCAAATCTTTTTACAATTTTTTTAATAATTTATGAAAGAATTTAGACCATATGCTCTCTTCAGCTACTCTTTTGGGACGAATTTGTGGTGGCCTGAAAGGTTACGAATTGTAAGGGTATAAATAAAGATGAGAGCCGAAGCCCTCATCTTTTATGCTCTCTAAACGCCACTGAGTGCCGTTAGGCGTGATACCCGACTCTTCTCCTCTATACCTATATTATATATATTAGTAGAGGAAGTTGTTGAATGGGTAGCGACCGCAGTGGATTTCGCGTACCATACCGTAGAGATCGGTGCGGAATTTCTCGATATTTATGCGCTCGGCAGCAGAGATAAATATGCAAGGGGTATTCTGCTTGGCAAACCAACTCTGGCGCAAGTCGTCGAGCGAACGATTCTCCTTGGTTGCAGGGGTGAGGTCATCCTCCTCTTTCGGAGTGTAGGTGTAGGCGTCAATCTTGTTGAATACCAAATATACAGGCTTCTCTCCTGCACCGATGTCCTGTAAGGTCTGCTTCACGACATCAATCTGCTCCTCGAACTGAGGGTGCGAGATATCCACAACGTGAATCAACAAGTCTGCCTCGCGTACCTCGTCGAGGGTTGACTTGAACGACTCGATAAGCTCGGTAGGCAACTTGCGGATGAATCCTACGGTGTCCGACAAAAGGAATGGGAGGTTGTCGAACACAACCTTACGAACCGTAGTGTCGAGTGTCGCAAAGAGTTTATTCTCGGCGAAAACCTCACTCTTCGAGATAAGGTTCATAATGGTCGACTTGCCCACGTTGGTATATCCCACCAACGATACACGCACCATACCGCCACGATTTGAGCGCTGCACGGCCATCTGCTTATCAATCTTCTTGAGGTCCTCCTTCAGCTTTGTGATGCGGTTGCGGACGATACGACGGTCGGTCTCAATCTCACGCTCACCGGCACCACCACGTGTTCCTGTACCTCCACGCTGACGCTCGAGGTGAGTCCACATACCTGCCAATCGTGGCAACATATACTCGCATTGTGCAAGCTCAACCTGAGTCTTGGCGTAGGCGGTCTGTGCACGCTGACGGAAGATGTCGAGGATGAGGCGCGTACGGTCAATCACGCGGCAAGGCATAGCTGCCTCGATGTTTCGGGTCTGCGATGGCGAGAGCTCGTCGTCGAAGATTACGACGTTTATCTCGTTCTCCTCGCAGTAGGCTGCAATCTCCTCGAGCTTACCCGGACCTACGTAGATGCGCGACGAAGGCTGTGAGAGTCGCTGTGTGAAGCGACGCTCGGTCTTAATCGAAGCGGTCTCTGCCAAGAACTCCAACTCGTCGAGGAACTCCTCGGCCTGGCGTGGCTCCTGGTTGTCGCGGATAACGGCTACGAGTACTGCACGCTCCTCGCGGTGGTCGTCCACTACGAAGCCCTTCTCCTTCTCTTTTTTATCTTTTGTCTGCTCTATCATTTGCTATATTTGTTAATAAAAGCCGAGCAGTGAAGCCCGGCTTTATTGCCATATCTAAGTTTCGTTCTTTTACAACTGGAGACGGAACTCAACCGGAAGTGTATACTTTACACGTACAGCCTGGTTACGCTGCTTACCCGGTGTCCACTTTGGAGACTCCTTCAAGATACGAACTGCCTCATCTGAGAGCGAGCTATCAGGGGTCTGGAGTACCTGGATGTTGGTCAAACGACCATCCTTCTCAATTACGAATGAGAGGAGTACACGACCTGTGATGTTATTCTCGATAGCAATCTGAGGGTAACGCACCTGCTTCATCACCCAGTTACGGAATGTCATCAAGTCACCGCCCATAAACGAAGGCATCTGCTCTACCTTTACGAATGGCTGGTCCTCCTCGATAACCTCCTCCTCAACAGCTACCTGCTGGATAATCTCAACGTCCTCAGCAAACTCGGCGAAATCGACATTGGTCGAGATCTTCTCGTCGTTGGTTACGATGCTGAGCACATCGGTGATAACTGTAATCTCGGTACGCTTTGGTGGCTCTGGTGGCTTCTGGTCCTGACGGGTAATCTCGGTAATCTCCTCCTCGACAACCTCTGCAACCTGCTCTACCTGCTCGATGCGATACTCCTTCGGAGTGTAGAGGAATGCGCCGATAACTGCCAACAATGCCAATGCGAAACCGATCTCGAACAACAAGATACGCTTGTTTTGAACATCTACTTCGGGGTTCTTTTTAATCTCCATTATTGTGTAATTTTTAATTTATTCAATACGTTCGGATTTGATGCGCTCACATTACGCACCTAATCAACCACAAATATAGGTATTATTTTTCAAATAACACAACCTCATTCGAAAAAAAATCAATTTTTATGGCCCGATGCAATAAAAACGGCAGATTTGTGTATCTTTGCAATATATTTTAACACTCTTGCAATATGAAAAGAATCTTAACCTTGGCACTCTCGCTTTGTTTGGTCGCTGCAACAGCTGTGGCAAAGCCTAATAAGAAGTCTCTCGTAGGTAAGCAACTTCCTGCTTGGAGCGAGGGCTATCTCGATATTCATACCATCAGCTCGGGTCGTGGCGAGTGTCTGCTCATCGTTATGCCTGACGGTACATCGATGGTTATCGATGCAGGTGAGTTGGTCTATAAGAGCACCCCTTCAAAGAAGAGTAAGTACGGAATGGCATTGCCTCGTCCAAATAACGATGTGCGCCCTGTGAAGGTCTATGCCGACTACATCCGCAACTTTATGCCATATAAGGATGCTATCGACTACTACCACCTTTCGCACTTCCATATGGACCATATGGGCCAGATTCTCAAGCGCTATAAGAGTGATGAGGAGGGTGGCTATGTGAAGAGTGGTCCGACCGAGTTGTTCCACCACATTCCGTTCCGCGAGGCGAACGATCGTGCTTATCCCGACTACGAGAAGTGGCCTGCTCAGGCAACAAGTGTAAAGCTCTTGGCTAACTACCGCAAGTTCCTCGACTACCACGTCGCAAAGGGCGATTTGAAGGCTACAGGTTTTGTGCTTGGTGCTACAAATCAGTTTGCTTTGTGTCACAATCCGTCGGCATATCCTAACTTCAACATCGAGAACGTATGCGTAAACGGATATGTGTGGGATAAGGCTCAAAACAAGATTATCAACGTCTACGAGGGTCGTACAATCCGCGAGAATGCCTCTTCGTGCGGCTTCGTGATTCGATATGGCAAGTTCGATTTCTTGACTGCGGGCGACATCGGCGACTACTACGACTACGAGTATGTGGTGGCTCAGGCGGTGGGGCAGATTGATGCCGTGAAGGCGCATCACCACCTCTCTCCTCACTCGATGATTGAGAAGAGTATGAAGGTCTTACGTCCTCAGGTTATGTCGGTTACGAGCTTCAGCAACCGTGAGATTCAGCCCGACCAGAGCAAGTTCGGCTACATCTCGAAGCTCGGTTGTAAGATGTACTGCACAAGCGTAGGCGAGGCTATGCTCAAGAACTATCCGAAGGTATACAAGAAGTGTCGCTCGGTGAGTGGTCACGTCGTCTTCCGCGTGGAGCCGAATGGTGAGCGCTTCTGGGTATATGTCCTCGACGATTTCGACCCCGAGTATCGTATCACATTGGTCGACGGACCTTTCAAGGCGAAATAGTATGGCAAAGGAGCCCCTCTACGGCAAGAGTTTGAGTGAGCTGCAAGCGGTATGTACCGAGTTGCAGTTGCCTCGTTTTGTGGCTAAGCAGATTGCTGACTGGCTCTACAAAAAGGGTGTCCGCACGATTGACGAGATGACCAACCTCTCGAAGGTTGCACGCCAGGCTCTGAGTGAGCGTTTCGAGCTCGGCTTGCACGCCCCCGAGGGTGAGCAGACTTCGTCGGATGGTACGAAGAAGTACCTCTATCGCACCTCCGAGAATGAGTTTGTGGAGTCGGCCTATATCCCTGACCGTGAGCGTGCTACGCTCTGCGTGTCGTCACAGGCGGGTTGCCGTATGGGTTGTAAGTTCTGTGCCACTGCACGTCTCGGTCTTCACCACTCGCTCTCGACCTGCGACATCCTCAATCAGATAGCCTCTTTGCCCGAGCGTGATAAGCTCACTAACGTCGTCTATATGGGTATGGGTGAGCCGCTCGACAATATGGAGAATGTGCTCCGTGCCCTCGAGATTATGACAGCAGAGTGGGGCTATGGCTGGTCGCCTACACGCATCACCCTCTCGACTGCGGGTGTAGCGCGTGAGTTGCGACGCTTCCTCGACTCTACACAGGTGCATCTTGCCATCTCGCTCCACAACCCTTTCCACGAGGAGCGTGAGCAGATTATGCCGATTGAGCGTGCCTATCCGATTCGCCAAGTGGCTGATATTCTGCGCGAATACGACTTCACACATCAGCGTCGTGTCTCGTTCGAGTATATCGTGATGAGTGGTCTCAACGACTCGCCTCGTCACATCAAGGAGCTCTGTCGCCTACTCGACGGCATCAAGTGCCGCATCAACCTTATTCGCTTCCACAAGATTCCCGACTCTCCATACTTCTCACCTTCCGACGAGAAGATGATTGCCTTCCGCGATTCCCTCACTCAGCGTGGTATTATGACCACTATTCGTGCGTCACGAGGTGAGGATATTAAGGCGGCGTGTGGGTTGTTGTCGGCTGAGAGGGGGTATAAAGTTGTCTAACAAGGCTACTTTGTCGTTACGCTCGCTTTCGAAATGCTCACATAGCTCTACTATGCTCCGCTTTCTCAAGCTTCGCAAGCCTAAAATTAGCTCTTGTTATACAACTTTAGGGTAGGGGTAACAAGGCTACTTTGTCGTTACGCTCGCCTTCGAAATGCTCATTTACGCTCGGTAAACTCCGCTTTCTCAAGCCTTTCCCAACTCTTCACTCGTTTGTTACAGAGTTACACTGTTACACTGTTACACTGTTACAGGGGTGTAACTGCTGTAACTGCTGTAACTGCTCGTCGCTCTTCCCTCCTCAAATAGTAGCACAAAAAAAGGGTCATCCCATTCGGACAACCCTTCTCTTATGTGGTGTAACCCTCGAATTACTCCTTGTGGTCACGACGTGGACGACGGTCGCCACGCTCCTTGTCACCACGTGGTGCACGTGGCTTACGCTCAGGCTCTACCCAACCCTCAGGCTTTGGAAGAAGTGCCTTGTGCGAGAGGCGCAACTTGTTGGTCTTCTGGTCGATGCCAATCAACTTAACGTCAATCTCGTCACCCTCCTTCAAACCTGTCTCGGCCATAGTCTCGAAACGCTTGTAGTCAATCTCCGAGATGTGGAGCAAAGCCTCCTTGCCTGGGAGAATCTCTACGAAGGCACCGAAGTCTACGATAGACTTAATCTTACCGTGGTACTCCTCGCCAACCTCAGGTACCGCTACGATACCCTTGATGCGTGCCATTGCTGCGTCGATTGCAGCCTTATCCGGACCGAATACATCTACCAAGCCGCTTGTCTCAGTCTCGGTGATGGTGATTGTTGTGCCGGTAGTCTTCTGAATATCCTGGATAACCTTACCACCAGGGCCGATAACGGCACCGATGAAGTCCTTATCAATCGAAATCTGCTCGATGCGTGGTACGAATGGCTTGTAGTCCTCACGTGGCTCTGCGATGCACTCAGTGATCTTGTCGAGGATGTGGAGACGGCCTACGCGAGCCTGCTCCAATGCCTGTGCCAATACCTCGTACGAGAGACCGTCAACCTTGATATCCATCTGGGTTGCAGTGATACCATCACGTGTACCGGTTACCTTGAAGTCCATATCGCCCAAGTGGTCCTCATCACCCAAGATATCCGACAATACTGCCCAACGGCCAGTTGCAGAGTCAGAAATGAGACCCATTGCGATACCCGATACCGGCTTCTTAATCTTAACACCTGCATCCATCAAAGCCATACAGCCTGCGCAAACAGTTGCCATAGACGACGAACCGTTCGACTCGAGGATATCCGACACTACGCGTACTGCGTATGGATTCTCCTCGCCTACTGGTACCATAGGCTTCAACGCACGCCAAGCGAGGTGACCGTGGCCAATCTCACGACGGCTTACGCCACGCGATGCCTTAGCCTCACCTGTCGAGAATGGAGGGAAGTTGTAGTGGAGTACGAACTGCTCCGAACCCTGGAACAACACCTCGTCGTGCTGCTTCTCGTCCAACTTGGTACCGAGGGTTACAGTCGAGAGCGACTGAGTCTCACCACGGGTGAAGATAGCCGAGCCGTGTGCGCAAGGGAGGTAGCTCACCTCACACCAGATAGGACGAATCTCGTCGGTGCGACGTCCGTCAAGACGCTTGCCCTCGTCGAGAATCATATTGCGCATAGCCTTCTTCTGTACATCGTCGTGGAAGTACTTGTGGATGAGTGGAGCCTTCTCCTCCAACTCCTCCTCGGTGTAGCGAGCTGCGAACTCTGCCTCGAGTGCCTCGAATGCCTCCGAACGCTCGTGCTTCATTGTGCCGCTGGTTGCGATTGCGTATGCCTTGTCGTACAACTCCGAGATGATGGTCTCGCGCAACTCCTCGTCGTTTGTCTCGTGGCAGTACTCACGCTTAACATCCTTGCCGAGCTCCTTCATCAACTCGATCTGTGCAGCACAGTGAGTCTTGATAGCCTCGTGAGCGTACTTGATTGCGCCGAGCATTACCTCCTCGCTAACCTCCTTCATCTCACCCTCTACCATCAAGATATTGTCGATAGTACCTCCGACCATAATGTCGAGGTCTACATCCTTCATCTGCGAGAAAGTAGGGTTGATGCAGTACTCGCCGTTGATACGTGCTACACGTACCTCCGAGATTGGACCACCGAACGGAATGTCCGATACAGCCAAAGCAGCCGAAGCAGCCAAACCTGCGAGAGCATCAGCCTGAATATCCTTGTCTGCCGAGATAAGATTTACGGTCACATAAACCTCTGCGTGGTAGTCAGCTGGGAAGAGTGGACGGAGTGCACGGTCGATAAGACGAGCTACCAAAATCTCGTTATCGCCAGCCTTACCCTCACGCTTCATAAAGCCTCCTGGGATGCGACCTACGGCAGCAAACTTCTCCTTGTACTCGACCTGCAATGGCATAAAGTCGGTACCCTCCTTAGCGTCCTTAGCAGCTACTACGGTTGCGAGCAACATAGTATCGCCCTGCTTAACGACTACCGAACCGTCAGCCTGCTTAGCCAACTTGCCGGTCTCAATCATTATCTCGCGGTTACCTTCCAGCGGGATAAACTTCTGTACAGCATTGTACAACTTCTTTTCTTCCATAATGTTTCGTCAAAAAAATAAATTTCTCTTTTTCTCTCTCATCATCATCCGA
>JAZLCQ010000010.1:0-16488 GCA_045614285.1 Alistipes sp. | reverse complement strand
TGGTCGTAGGTCAATGAACACATCGCTTTCACTTCGTATCGAGCAGGCCTTCGGTTTGGAAGAAGGTTTCCTTATGACCTTGCAGATCTTCTACGACATAGCAGAGGAGAAGCGCCATCTTGCAGAACAATATCGACCTGACATTTCAAAGTTTCGACCAACTCTGTTTTGGGATACTTCGCTTGATAAGATAGATTTCAAGGAACATCGTCGCTATGTTGTCAATAGAGTACTTGAGAGAGGAACGGAAGAAGAAATTCAGGAGATTATTCGTTTCTACGGGCGTGACACCATCATCGATTGCGCTAATCTAAATCCTAAATCTCCATTTGAAAACAATGTCAAAACAAACATAAAAAAGTATCTTGGCTATGAAGCGTAATGAGTTGCAATATCAGACTGTAAAACCAATTCTTCGTTCTACATTGGAGCGATTGATGGAGATGGAGGAGTTTGCACCATTTCGTTTAGTTGGTGGCACCTCGCTTTCTCTCCGCTATGGACATCGTATGTCCGATGATATCGACCTCTTTACCGATGCCGAATATGGCTCATTAGATTTTCACAAGCTTCAGGAGATACTTCGCAAAGAGTTCCCATATTGCCAGGGCGATTGTGGTGATATTGTAAGCTTTGGTGCATCATATATTGTCGGTAACTCGAAAGAAGATTGTGTAAAGCTTGACCTATTCTATACTGACCCATTCATAAGACCAATGGAGGTGTTCGGCAATATCCGTATGGCTGCTGTCGAAGATATTGTGGCGATGAAAATGGATGTAGTTTCTCGTGGAGGTCGCAAGAAAGACTTTTGGGATTTACATATGCTGCGTGATCATTATAGCATTGATCAGATGCTCTCTTTGTATGAAGAGCGTTATCCATATGGAGCGACAAGAGAGGAGTGTGTGAGTGGTTTGACTAACTTCTCGGCAGCCGACTCGGAACCTGATCCTATATGTTTACAAGAGAAGGTGTGGCAGTTGATAAAATTGGACTTTGTGAATCTTTAATACGTGGGTAGCGAAATCGCAAGAAGAATATTGTAATGCATAAAAGTTTGCCCATTTTGACGCAAGTTAATGGGAATATTCAGAAGTGAGCAAAATGTTTCCCATATTACGACAAAGGCGATTGTCAAATAATCGCCTTTGTATTTTAGAACTACAAATATAAAATTAAGGATTATGATTATCTATTTTATGGATAGATTGAATTTAAGGATATAAGGATAGTGTTCTCTGTATGGCTAAAAATGTGTGATATAATTTTTTTGATAATATTATTCTTTAACTTATATACCATTTCTTTTTCTTGGTATTCTCCATTTTTTTCATGTAGGTGATTAGCTTCGTTCCCTATAGCAATGACCATCATATAGAAAATAGGTATTTGGATATTATGGTTAACACAAACCTTAATTTTATCATGCGACTCATTAGCGGCTAGGAATTCTAATTTAATTGCATCGTCGGGGATGAGGTCGTACACTATTTTTTCAACACGCACACGTACTGCAAAAGCAATAGCATATGGGTCATAATCTTGTCCGTTCAAATACTTATTAACTTCTTCAATAAGATAATTATATAGTACAGATTTCTCCCCCCACGCCACTCGAGCGGGATGACGTTCATATTGGTGAGTTCTTATTTCTTCGCGATAATTACAATCTGTAGGGTGATAGTGGAATAGATAATTAGATATGTTCTTATATAATTGTTCTTTATCTCTGTCTTCATTACTTGCCTGCTTCAGCCAACCTCTATAACCAATAAAACATTTCATATTAATGTTTGGTATCGGCTGTTGTGGATATAAATATTGCACATTAATTAAATGTCTAAGTACATAAGTCCTATAATATTCTGGATCAAGATGTGTTAACAGAATAATGTATATGGTAGATTTGACGTTGTCCTTATCTAAAAGAGAAGACAAGAAATACTGTGCTGCAAGTAAATTAGCATCATCCAAATAATCAAATACCTCATCTAATATCAAGATATATTTTTTATTATCAGACAGACCTTGTTTAAATAACAATAGTTGAGTATAGAGAGTCATAATATCTCTTTGTCCATTAGAGTATTCGTCCACTAGTGGATAATCTATAAATAGTTTATTGTCGTCTTCTCTTAACGAAGCACCCCTCCATGGACATTTGACACACTCTAAGTCTATCTCAATCTGCTTCTTGTTAAATTCATAATCAGCCCATAATATCGCATTTTTAATTTCCTGTGAATTAGTTGTGTATACCTTAAAAAGCTGATAGAAAAGGAGAAAATAGTCTAGTTTGTGTGCATCATCTCCAATAATAGATCTAAATGCATCTTTAAATACTTTGTATTGTTTATATTGTTCGATTGTCTTAAAGTTCGCATCTGTCATTTTACTCCTTAACGAACGAACATTACCTTCTTTTGCATTTATAATATCCACTAATTGGGTAATACGTTTTTTGGGCATTTCGTAATTATTGAATTGATATAAACAAGGTAATGACTTCTTTAATGCAATAAGGAATTTGACAGTATTTATAGATGTTGAAAAATCTTTTAATGCACTTTTTTTTAGTCCAAAACCAGCCTGAATTGCTTTAAAATTATACGGAATCATAATTCTTGCTGGAATATTTTCTTTGGCACATATAGGCACAACTTTAGTTATCGGTTCATTTACCATTGCACCTCTTTCCACCGCAACAGCGTCAATGCTTGTATGAATCCTAGAATTTATAACAAATGGATTCCATTCCGCAGATATCTTGTTTGATCTACCATTGGCCACCCAATCATTGTCTCCTGTTTTTATTGATAGCGAAGCTGCGGCCCCCTTTTGCTTTTTATGCTTATATTCATGTGGTACATCAATTTTGCCATTTACTAAACAATTAAACGCAGTAGTAAAAGATGTTTTACCCACGCCATTTGGTGCTACAACAAAATTTAATTTCTTTGGATTAAGATTTAATGTAATTTCAGTAGGTACATCACCAAAAACTTTTACATTTCGTATTTTAAATTTAAATTCGGTCATATTTAAGTTGTTGTTGAAATTTATTCTGGATAATTCAATATTTATATGTAAAAATTGTAAATGAATCTTTTTCTCTTTGTTGCTTCAAATATTATTGTAGTTGATTAATAATCAATGTTTGTTATTTAACTAATTTTACACATAAATACATACATATAAAATATTTTAATGTATTCTTAAGTATTGCTGATTCCATTATCTCAATGAAGTTTGGTTACACAAATAGGCTCCTACCTACAAATATAGTAATAATTGTTTAAAGTGTAATTAGTCAATGTTAATAATTACATTAGAATATGATTCGCATTCCGGATATGTTCATTGTTTTGATGATATCTGCATCACAGCCTCTCGGATTTGTGTTGGGGAGAGGCGGGCGTAGACTTGAGTGCTTGTGACGGATTTGTGCCCGAGAAGGGTGGCGATGGTGTAGATGTCCACTCCGTTTTCCAAGAGGCGCATAGCGAAGGTGTGGCGAAAGCAGTGGAAGGTTATATGCTTCTCTATCTTCGCGAGTTTTAGTAGGCGTGGGATGTAGAAACTTAACTTATAACTCGTCAAGTCGGGAAAGATCAACCCTCTCTTTTGAGGTTTGCCGAGTAGTTCAATCGCAGAGGGTGAGAAAGGTAGTTTTACGGCCACTTGTGTTTTGCTAATAACGATATCAAGATATGATCGTTTCTTTGAGTTGATGTGCACGCTTTTCCAATCAAGGGCTAGGATGTCGCTACGTCGCAGTCCGGTATAGATTGACAGCAGGCACGCTCGTTGGACATCGGGATATTCCGTAAACTCCACTCGTTCCAGTCGGCGAATCTCCTTCTCGTCGAGATACTCTTTTGCGGTGTCGTGTTTCCAATGTATTCGAGATATCTTCGTGTTGATGTCGGTCTTAATAATGCCGTCCTGATGTGCAAGATTCACGATGCTCATAAAGGCATTAAAGTATGCTGATGCTGTGTTTTGGCTCAGTTTTGCTCGCCTATGCAATCCTTTCGTATTTGTGAGGTATCCCTTGAATTGTTCGCAGAAGCTGACCGTTACATCCTTGAAACAGCACTTGCCCTTACAGAAACGATAGAGATATTTTAGGCTTACCCTAAACTTAATTCCACGATATATGATGTTACGGTGGAAGTAGTCCAAGAAGTCTTCGTTGATGCACCTCTTGGATAGGAACTCGTAGTCCTTATGTACAAGGCTTATGTATCGCTCACAGCGAATTGCATCGGCAATCTCATCTATGGTGGCGTTAAATTTCCGTTGAGCGTCATTTGTCGGTGTGGTATACTTCTCCAGATCAAGGAATTCATATCGTACTTGCTTGCCACTATTATCAGTAAATGGAGGGCAAAATTCAAGATATACCGACAACATCGTTCCGTGGCTCTTTTTCTTCGTGCGAATTACAACTCTTCCCATTGCTTTAACTCTTTTAATTGTTTGACATCTTTCACATTTACCAGCACCTTTGTATCTTTACATTTGATGCGAACTCTCTTACTTGCTGTAGCAGAAAGTAAAATATCACTCTCTATCGCATATTCTTCAACCGCCTTTTCTATTGTTATCCATTTCGGATTTATGGTTTGCTCAATAGCCCATGCCGCAATACAATCTTGATAATTAAAGCGACGAGAATTACCCAAGTAATAGGATCGGATGTTGTATCTTTCGACAAAACGCAACACCCAACAACGCCCCATTTTCGTGTAGCCCATTAACCCTGAAAGCGAGTATGAAGCAGGGCAAAGTGGGCAATCATTGTTAGATGGGAGTTTTGCAAACCACGCTCGTAGATGACGATACTTAATGCGTGTAACGCCACCTAATATACAGTAGCGTAGAAAATTAGTTTTTGTTAGACGATAGATAAATTGCTTTGTGAATCCCGAAAGCTGCGCTGCGTCGCTTACCGTTAGCATCTCTTCATAGTGATCTTGCGCTCTCAAATCCAATGGCGCAAGGCCTCGTTTTTGTTGTTTAATTTTTGTCATATTTTATTAAATCATTTGGTTGAACGACATAATAAATATAACGCATAGTAAACACTCTGAAAAATGAGTATCGGCTGAGTATCAACTTAATTTTTCACCCTCGTTGTAAGGCCCTGAGAGAGCGACTTGTTTTTAGCACAAATTATCACTTTGGGGGTGAAATAGGGCGAAAAAATAGGATTTTGCAAAATATTGCAAAATCCTTAAAGTGTTAACTATCAACTATTTAATGTGTAGATCTACTTAATTTTACTTTCTATTTAGACAAGCAATAACTTATTGATATTCAGCGTGTTACAAAGAGTTACTTTCCGATGCAGAAGTTGGCGAAGACGTTTTTGAGGATGTCGTCGGAGGTGATGCGGCCGGTGATTTCGGCAAGGGCGGTGATGGCGCTACGGATGTCCTCTGCCAAGAGCTCCTCCGAGATGCCTCTGTCTAGCGCCTCAATCGCTGCCGTCATATCGTTATGAGCTCTGCGAAGTGCCTCGAGGTGGCGTAGGTTCGAAACCACAACCTCGCCCCTATAGAGTCCCTCGGTGTCGACCGTTGCACGCAGTGCCTTACGCAAATCCTCGATGCCTTCACCCTCGCGTGCCGAGATATAGATTGCGTTGTCAATATTCCTCTCCGCCGATGTGTCTATCTTGTTGACTACCAATAGTAAAGTCTGCTCGTTAGATAACTGTGGCAACTCCAAATCCCTCTGCTCGGGCTCTGTCATATAGAGCACAATTTGCGCCTTCTGAATAGCCTTTTCGGTACGTTCGATACCCATCTTTTCGAGCTGATCTTCGGTGTCGTGCAAGCCCGCAGTATCGACAAAACGGAACTTTATATCGTCAATCACAACGCTCTCCTCGATGGTGTCGCGAGTAGTTCCCGCGATGTCCGAGACCATAGCTCTATCATCCCCGACAAGGCGGTTCAATAGTGTGCTTTTGCCGACATTCGGGCGTCCGACAATAGCCACAGCCACGCCCTCGCGAATGGCATTTCCGACTTTGAAAGAGTCCATAAGTCGCACCACTGCACCGTTGGTCTTGGCGAGCATCGAACGCAACTTCGAGCGGTCGGCAAACTCGACATCCTCCTCCGAAAAATCGAGTTCAAGTTCGAGCAGGGTAGTGATGTTCAACAACTCCTCGCGCAACTCGTCGAGCAGTGCCGAATAGCCTCCTCGCATCTGTGTAGCTGCCACAGCGTGCGCTGCGCGTGACTCTGCCGCAATCAAATCTGCCACCGCCTCGGCTTGTGAGAGGTCGATGCGACCTGCCGCTAAGGCACGCTGCGAGAACTCTCCCGCCTCAGCCATACGGGCACCCTGCTCGCACAAAAGGCGAAGCACTTCGGATGCGATATATCGAGAGCCGTGAATCGAGATCTCGACCGACTCCTCGCCCGTATATGAGTACGGTGCGCGGAAAACAGCCACCACGACATCGTCTACAACGCGCTCGCCATCGCCGATGGTGCCATAGTGGATGGTGTGCGACTTAGCCTCCGTGAGCGGTTTGCGACCCTTAAAAAGGCGGTTGCAACACTCTACAGCTCCCTCGCCACTCATACGGATTACGGCGATTGCACCGCCCAATGCGGTTGCTGGGGCAACAATTATTGAATTATCTACCATAACTATCGCAAAGGTACAAAAAAAATACAGACAATGATAATTCATTGTCTGTATTTTTTGGTCTACTAAGGATGGTTAGTTACCTGCGTAAGCGATAATGCCCAAACCTACGATAAAGAGCAAGAACATCAATGCAATCAACCAGTTGGTCTTCTTATCTGCGCCCTTAAACTCCTTCCAGATGAATACACCCCACAAAGCTGCAATCATTGGAGCACCCTGACCGAGTGCGTATGCAATAGCGCCACCAGCCTTACCTGCTGCGATATACGAGAATGCAGTACCAAGGCACCAGATCGAACCACCGAGGATACCTACGAGGTGAGTCTTGAGAGAGCCCTTGAAGTACTCGCTGTACGATACCGGCTCACCAACGAACGGCTTCTTCATAATAATTGTGTTGAAGACAAAGTTCGAGAGGAGTACACCTACCGAGAAGATGAAGATTGCCGAGTAAGGAGTGAGCTTGCCTGCCTCAGGAGCTACAAAGTCAGCAGCCATACCCTTAAGTACAAAACCGAAGAATGTAGACATCAAAACACCTGCTACAACAGCGAGGATTACGCCCTTCTTGCGGCTTGTATTCTGCTCACCACCCTTAGCTACGCGACCTGCTGCCATACCGTTGCAGATGATTGCGATAACGATAAGCAATACACCGAGAGCAAGCAAGAGCGGATTGTTGGTCTGCTGCTGTGCAATAACGAAGGTGTTAACAACGCCCAAAACGAGTGCCAAACCGCAACCGAGTGGGAATGCTACCGACAAACCTGCCAACGATGTTGAAGCCGAGAGGAGGATGTTCGAGAGGTTGAAAATCACACCTGCGAGAACAACCCAACCGATGCTTGCATAGTCAGCCTGACCGAGGTCAGCGAGGAACGAACGACCCTGCTCACCTGTGCTACCCATTGTAAGACCGAGAACGAGTGCGAAGAGAACCATACCGATAACATAGTCCCAATAGAACAACTCGTAACGCCAAGTCTTACCTGCAAGCTTCTGGGTGTTACCCCACGAGCCCCAGCACAACATTGTGATAAGGCAGAATACCATTGCCAATGAATAAGTTTCAATAATAAACATAATAGTATAATTTTAAGTTAGTTAAAAATTGTCAACCTCTTCGCGTGACGGAATCGACGGCTGAGCGCCCTCACGCGACACCGATATTGCCGATGCCTTAGTCGCAAAGCGCAAAGCCTCGCGCAACTCCATACCCTCGGCCAAAGCGGCACACATAGCTCCGTTGTAGACATCGCCTGCAGCAGTAGTGTCTACTGCGTTTACCTTGTGAGCAGGGATAATCTCCGACTTGCCATCCTCATAAAGAAGAGCTCCCTCAGCACCCAAGGTCACGACAACCTTCTTGATGCCGAGTGCACACAACGCCTCGGCTGCCTTCTTTGCACCCTCGATGTCGTCAGTCGAAACGCCCGTCAAGAGCTCTGCCTCGGTTTGGTTAGGGGTGATGAGGTAGAGCTTCGAGAGGGCCTCGTCGCTAACCTTTGCAGCGGGTGCAGGGTTGAGGATAACCTTTGCACCCTTAGCCGCTGCAACCTCGATGCACGACTCGACTGTAGCCATCGGAATCTCGAGCTGCAACAAGACGATATCGCCCTCCTCAATGGTGTCGAGTGCAGGCATTACATCCTCGAGCGTAAGCTCGTTATTCGCGCCGAGTGCCACCGAAATCGAGTTCTGAGCCGACGAATCTACAAGGATAAGTGCCACGCCCGAAGGGGTATCCTTACGAACGATATAGGATGTATCGATGCCATAGTCGGCATAGCGCGCAACTGCCTCATCGCCAAAGATATCCTTGCCCAAAGCGCAAGCAAAACGTACCGGATGACCCATCTTTGCAACGGCAACGGCCTGGTTAGCACCCTTACCGCCTCCGGCCATCATAAATGCTCCACCGAGTACGGTCTCACCCGGACGCGGAAGATGCTCCGAGCGCACTACCATATCGGTGTTTGAGCTACCTATTACAATAACTTTTTTCATATTCTCTGTATTGAAACCATAGGGCAGTGGAATACCACCGCCCCGTAGTTATCTAATTGTTAAAACTCCATTTTTGAGCGACGCACATAGCCCTCATAGCGCCACTTCGCATTCTCCTCAGCTGCCTGGTAGAGTTCCTCAGCCTCCTGTGGGAAGGTCTTCTGGAGTGAAGTGTAACGTACCTCCTTGAGGAGGAAGTCGCGGAACTTCGACCAATCAGGCTCCTTCGAGTCGAGTACGAACGGATTCTTACCCTCCTCCTCGAGGAGTGGGTTGTAGTGCCACAAGTGCCAGTAACCGCACTCTACAGCCTGCTTACCGATAGTCTGGGTGCGTGTCATACCGCCCTTGATACCGTGGTTGATACAAGGAGCGTAGGCGATGATGAGCGATGGGCCAGGATAAGCCTCAGCCTCCTTCAATACGTTGAAGAGCTGTGCCTGTGATGCGCCAATCGAAACCTGAGCAACATATACATAACCGTATGTCATTGCGATAGCGCCCAAATCCTTCTTGCGGATACGCTTACCCATCGATGCAAACTTAGCAACTGCACCTACAGGGGTAGACTTCGAAGACTGACCTCCGGTGTTCGAGTAAACCTCGGTATCTACAACGAGGATGTTTACATCCTCACCGCTAGCCAATACGTGGTCTACACCGCCGAAGCCGATATCGTAGCCCCAACCGTCGCCACCGATAATCCACTGCGACTTCTTCACGAGGAAGTTCTTGTACTCGAGAATCTTCTGGCACTTCTCGCAGCCGCAAGCCTCGCAGAGAGCAATTACGCGCTCCGAAACCTCAGCCGACTTAGCTGCAAGGTGACGTACCTCCAACCACTCGTTCAAAGCGGCCTTCAACTCGTCCGAGCACTTTTCGCAAGCGAGAGCCTCCTTGACATAAGCTACCAAGTTCTCGCGAATCTTCTCGTTACCGATGTGCATACCGAGACCGAACTCAGCGTTATCCTCGAACAACGAGTTAGCCCAAGCAGGACCCTGACCCTTCGAGTTTGTGCAGTATGGAGTCGATGGAGCCGAAGCCGAGTAGATCGAGGTACAACCTGTAGCGTTAGCTACCATCATACGCTCACCGAAGAGCTGTGTGATAGTCTTGATGTATGGTGTCTCACCACAACCTGCACAAGCGCCCGAGAACTCGAACAATGGCTGAGCGAACTGGCTGTTCTTGACAGTCTTCTCACGGTCGATATTCTTGTAACCAACGGTGTGGTGCATATAGTTCCACTTCTCAACCTCGCCCATCTGCGATGCGAGTGGCTGCATAACGAGTGCCTTCTCCTTTGCAGGGCAGACATCAACGCAGTTGCCGCAACCTGTACAGTCGAGTGGCGAAACCTGAATGCGGAACTTGTACTCCTTGGTGTTTGCTACGCCCTGCTTGAATGCAGTACCCTCAGGTGCTGCTGCAGCCTGCTCCTCAGTTGCGAGGAATGGACGAATTGCAGCGTGAGGACAAACGTATGCACACTGGTTACACTGGATACACTTCTCGGTAATCCACTGTGGAACATTCACTGCGATACCACGCTTCTCCCAAGCGGCAGTGCCATTGTCCCAAGTACCATCCTCGCGACCTACGAATGCCGAAACAGGAAGATCGTCACCCTTCAAGGCGTTGATTGGGTCAACCACGTTGCGAACAAACTCCGGACGTGACATATCAACCGATGCCTGAGCCTCCTCAACTACGAGCGAAGCCCACTCGGCAGGAATCTCAACCTTAACAACTGCTGTAGCACCTGCATCAACAGCTGCGTAGTTCATGTTTACGATATCCTCGCCCTTCTTGCCGTACGACTTGTAGATGGCCTTCTTCATCTCCTCGACAGCCTTCTCGAACGGAATTACGTTTGCAATCTTGAAGAATGCCGACTGCATGATGGTGTTGGTGCGGTTGCCCAAGCCCAACTCCGAAGCGATCTTGGTTGCGTTGATGATGTAGAAGTTGATATTGTTCTTTGCCAAGTAGACCTTCATATGGGTTGGCAACGATGCGCAAGTAGCCTCAGCATCGAGTACCGAGTTGAGGAGGAATGAACCACCTCGCTTGAGACCCTTCAATACATCGTACTTGTCTACGTACGATGGTACGTGGCAAGCGATAAAGTCAGGTGTAGTCACCAAGTATGGCGATGTGATTGGCTTGTCGCCGAAACGGAGGTGCGACGATGTGTAACCGCCCGACTTCTTCGAATCGTACGAGAAGTAAGCCTGGCAATACTTGTCGGTCGAACCACCGATAATCTTAATCGAGTTCTTGTTAGCACCTACGGTACCATCAGCTCCCAAACCGAAGAACAAAGCCTCGAAGGTACCCTCCTTAGCCATCGAAATCTCCTCGCCTACAGGCAATGAGAGGTTGGTTACATCATCCACGATACCAACGGTGAAGTGGTTCTTAGGAGTCGAGAGAGCCATATTTGCGAATACCGACAACATCTGCGCAGGGGTAGTGTCCTTCGACGAGAGACCATAGCGACCACCGATGATTGCCGGCTGGAGTTCGTGACCATAGAATGCATCTACGATATCGAGGTACAAAGGCTCGCCATTTGCTCCAGGCTCCTTGGTACGGTCGAGTACGCAGAGAGTCTTAACTGTCTTAGGCAATACGTTGAAGAGGTACTTTGCCGAGAATGGACGATAGAGGTGTACGGTTACAACACCAACCTTCTCGCCACGAGCGTTGAGGAAGTCAACGCACTCACGCAAAGTCTCGGTCACCGAACCCATAGCTACAACTACGCGGTCAGCATCCTCAGCTCCGTAGTAAACGAATGGCTTGTACTCACGACCCGTAATCTTCGAGATCTCAGCCATTGTCTCAGCCACCATATCAGGCACTGCATCGTAGAACTTATTTGCAGCCTCACGAGTCTGGAAGTAGATATCAGGGTTCTGAGCTGTACCACGGGTCACAGGCTTCTCAGGGTTGAGAGCGCGCTCACGGAACTGCTTCAAAGCCTCACGGTCGAACAATGCCGAGAGCGAAGCCTCGTCCATAAGCTCAACCTTCTGAATCTCGTGCGAGGTACGGAAGCCGTCGAAGAAGTGAAGGAATGGAACGCGCGAGCGGAGAGCTACGATGTGAGCCACGCCTGCCAAGTCCATAACCTCCTGAACAGACGAAGTTGCCAACTGAGCGAAACCTGTCTGACGAGCAGCCATAACATCCTGGTGGTCACCGAAGATAGAGAGTGACTGTGCAGCCAAGGCACGTGCCGAAACATGGAATACGCCCGGAAGCAACTCACCCGAAATCTTGTACATGTTAGGAATCATCAACAAGAGACCCTGCGATGCGGTGAAGGTCGATGTCAAGGCACCGCCCTGCAATGAGCCGTGTACTGCACCTGCAGCACCCGCCTCAGACTGCATCTCTACGACCTTAACTTTCTCGCCGAAGATATTCTTGCGGCCCTGAGCTGCCCACTCATCGACATACTCTGCCATTGTCGACGATGGCGTGATAGGATAGATGGCTGCAACCTCCGAGAACATATATGCGATATGTGCTGCGGCGTAGTTACCATCACAAGTGATAAATTTCTTTTCTGCCATAGTTTTTATAGTTTTATTGTTGTTTTTGTTTGTATTTCTGTTGCAAATATCTCGCAAAATGGGCCCCGTTCGGATAAAACCACATTTCACTCATACAAATTTACAAATTGTAAATGAACTTTCAAAGAAAAAACATTGTTAGTTTACTAACAAAGCAAGATAGAGCATTGGTTACAAAAGAAAAATGCAGAACGCCAATTTAATTTGCATTCTGCACTCTTAATTCTGCATTTCGAATTTTTAATTCTTCTTGACCGCCTTCCAAGCCACTTTGCGGGCACGCTTGGCGAGGGCAGGGGTGTTCTCGACGGTGATAATGTCGGTTGTACCACGGTCGCCCGTGAGTTGTACATCCTTCGAGTACCTAGGGTAGAAGGTCACATCCTCCTGCTTGATATCGAGTAGGGTGTAGGCGTATGCCAAGCTCGCAATGTACATCGCCAAACCCTCCGAGAGGTGGGTGTTGTTCTGCGAACGCTGTAGCTTGTATCCCGACTTCGAAAGGTGCTTATCCTGGCGGGCATTATATATCGCAAGTCCCACATTTACATAGAATTGGCAGTTGTCACCCATCGCCTTACCAATTTCGAGGATATCGCTCTGCAGGATGTGGTGAACACGCTCGTAGAGGTCGTCCCACTCCTTCTGCGATGTAGGTGCAACGCCGTTGTTGTACATCTCGTAGAGTGCTTTGCGATAGTCGGTGTTACCCTTCGGATAGGAGAATGGCACCATCAAACCGCAGCGCACCTTCGCAGCAACCTCAGGCTTCATCATCTTCTTGATGCGCTCAACGAGGAGGTTGAGGTCGAAAGTGCCTCCGCGCGAGAGGTTGTATCGACGTGCGGTGCTCTCGGGCTGAAGAATCATAATATCCCACGGCTCATCCTTAACCACACTCTCGAGCGTTACGCCAATGCCTGCAAGGCCATTTTTGTAGCCCTTGTTCGGGGTCTTCTTCGGATTCTCCGAGTGCTCATATTTCCAATATTGGTAGGTGCTGTGTACCACCTGGTCCACGCGACGATGCTTGTAGGTGTATTCGAGGTTGTCGATACCGTTGTATTGCTGTTCGAGAGTTGAGCCTCCAAGGTAGGCGTGACCTACGACCACAGGGCAACCAGCACTCTCGGCAATGGCGCAGAGCCAACGCATCGAGTCTCGAGTCCAGCTGTTTCCAACACCGAGGATATAGAGTGTATCACGCTTAGCCGACGGCTCAGCCGCCTTAATCTGCGTCGCACCCATTATCGCACAAACCATCAATAGTAAAATTCTCTTCATAACTCTGAGTTTTAGCTCTACAAAGTTAGTAAAGTTTTCCGTTTTACGCTCTCCGTTTTCCGTTTTAATTTGTATCTTTGCCACAAATAGAAGAGGTAGATGGATCAGGTAAGAGCAAAAAAAGCACTCGGTCAGCACTTTTTGACTGACTTGAATATTGCACAGAAGATTTGTAATTCGCTCTCGGGCGGAACAACCGGAAATCCCGATAAGGTGTTGGAGGTCGGTTGCGGTATGGGCGTGTTGACGCAGTATCTCCTGCGTCGTGACGACATCGTCACCTATGGCGTCGACATCGACACTGAGAGTATTGCCTATCTTCACGCTCACTATCCCGACTTCACGCCTCGCCTTCGTGAGGGCGACTTCCTCAAGATGGATCTCGCGGAGTACTTCCCTGAGGGTGTGAAGGTTATCGGAAACTTCCCGTACAACATCTCATCGCAGATATTTTTCAAGATTATCGAGCATCGCAACCTCATCCCCGAGAGTGTGGGAATGATTCAGAAGGAGGTTGCCGAGCGCATCGCCGAGAAGGAGGGCTCGAAGACCTACGGTATTTTGAGTGTGCTTCTCCAGGCGTGGTACGATATCGACTACCTCTTTACCGTCTCGGAGAAGGTTTTCAACCCGCCACCAAAGGTTAAGAGTGCGGTTATTCGTCTGCGCAGAAATGCTACCGAGAAGCTCGATTGCGACGAGCAGCTCTTCGTAAAGGTTGTGAAGGCTTCGTTCGGTCAGCGTCGTAAGATGTTGCGCAACTCGTTGCGTTCGGCATTTGGCGACTTCCACGGTGCTGAGCACCCATTCTTCACCAAGCGTGCCGAGCAGTTGTCCGTAGCCGACTTTGTCGAGCTCACCAAGTGGGTAGCCGAAAATAGATAAAATGTCATCAATGCCAAAATACGATTTGCTTGTTGTCGGTGCCGGCCTTTTTGGTGCGGTTGTGGCGCATCGTGCCCACAAGGCGGGCAAGCGTGTCTTGGTGATAGATAAGCGCAGCCATATCGGCGGAAATTGCTACTGCGAGGAGCAGGATGACATCTTCGTCCACAAGTATGGCGCACACATCTTCCACACCTCGAACAAGGAGGTTTGGGAGTTCGTAAATCAGTTTGTCGAGTTCAAACCATTCATCCACTCGCCACTTGCCAACTACAAGGGCGAGATATACCCTTTGCCGTTCAATCTCAACACCTTCGAGAAGTTGTGGGGTGTAACGACAGCCGAGGAGGCGCAAGCGAAAATCGACGCTCAACGACTTCGCATCGATGGTGAGCCTCGAAACCTTGAGGAGCAGGCACTTTCGCTTGTCGGTAGCGATGTCTACGCCAAGCTGATTAAGGGCTACACCGAGAAGCAGTGGGGGCGTGATTGCAAGGAACTTCCGGCGTGGATTATCCGACGTTTGCCGCTTCGCTTTGAGCGCAACAATAACTACTTCAACGACACCTATCAAGGTATCCCTGTCGGTGGTTATAATCCGCTGATTCAAGGGCTGTTAGAAGGCGTCGATGTAAGACTAAACACCGACTATTTCTCTGCTCGCGAGGAGTTTGATGCAATGGCCGATAGGGTAGTCTATACGGGCGAGTTGGACCGCTTCTACAACTACCGATTCGGGGCGTTGGACTATCGTTCGCTCCGCTTCGAGGAGGAGCGACTCAGCGTGCGCGACTTCCAGGGTGCTGCGGTGGTCAACTACACCGACCGTGAGACTGGGTATACCCGCATTATCGAGCACAAGCACTTCGAGGATCGAGGTACTGAGCATACCATAATCACACGCGAATATCCGATGGAGTGGCACGAAGGTGCAGAGCCATACTACCCGATAAACGATGAGCGCAACACCGCGCTCTATGCCGAGTATCGCGCTCTTGCCGATGCCGAGACAAAGTATATCTTTGGCGGACGCCTTGCCGAGTATCGCTACTACGATATGCATCAGGTTATCGAGAAGGCGCTCTCTGTCGTTATCGACTAATCCCAAATTTGAGATATAGAGACAAAAAAAAGACAGACCCGAAAGTCTGTCTCTCTATTTGGTAGGGTAGATAGCCCCTCCCTCGTGTGCCAATTACTCAGCAACAACCGAAAGAGTAACCTCAGCCTTAACCTCGCGGTGAAGCTTAACAGAAGCCTTGTACTCACCTACGGTGTTAATAGACTCTACCGATACGTTCTTCTTCTCAACCTCAACGCCCTTCTCAGCGAGTGCTGCAGCGATGTCAGCCGAAGTGATAGTACCGAAGATGCGACCCTCCTCAGCCTTTACAGCGAAAGTGAGTGGGAGGTTAGCGATCTTCTCAGCGAGCGCCTGAGCGTCAGCCAAGATCTTAGCGTCCTTGTGAGCGCGCTGCTTGAGGTTCTCTGCCAAAATCTTCTTTGCAGAAGCAGTAGCAGCCTTTGCGAAACCCTGTGGAATGAGGTAGTTGTTCGCATAACCTGGCTTTACATCAACGATATCGTTAGCGTATCCGAGGTTCTCTACATCCTTAATCAAAATAATCTCCATAGTGCTTCTCCTCCTTATTTCATACAATCGGTTACGAATGGCAAAATTGCGAGGTGACGTGCACGCTTAACAGCCTGTGCCACCTTCTTCTGGAACTTCTGCGAAGTACCTGTGAGACGACGAGGAAGGATCTTACCCTGCTCGTTGAGGAACTTCTTCAAGAACTCACCATCCTTGTAATCTACATACTTAATGCCGAGCTTCTTGAAACGGCAATACTTCTTCTTCTTAACGTCAACCGATACTGGGTTGAGGTAGCGCAACTCGCCACCCTGATTCATCTCTGCCATAGTTTACTCCTCCTTGTTTTTGTTAGCAAGCTTGGCACGACGCTTCTCAGAGTACTCTACTGCGTACTTGTCCTGCTTGAAAGTTAAGAAACGGATAACTCGCTCGTCACGGCGATACTGTGTCTCG
>JAZLCQ010000009.1:0-10131 GCA_045614285.1 Alistipes sp. | reverse complement strand
TCCAACTACTGAGACTTTCCCAGTAGCAGGCTACGAGTATATGGCTATGAACTACTTGCTCGTTAGCGCAGACAAGGCTCTCGTTGACGTGGAGTTCACTTACACTAACGGTACTGCTGAGAAGGTTCGCACTGTAGGTTCGGTACCTGTACAGCGCAACTACCGCACTAACATCTACGGTCAGTTGCTCACCAGCGACGTTGATATCAACGTAACTATCGAGCCTAATTACGTGGATGATATGTTGGAGGCTTGGGATGGCACAACTCTCAACGAGCCTACATATGACGATGCTACCAAGACATACTACATTTCGCATGCTGCTGAGTTGGCATACATAGCACAGTTGGTAAACGGCACTTTGGATACTGACAATGTATCGCGTGCAGCTGTTGCTGCTAACCCGCTCAAGGGTTGCACTGTTAAGTTGGAGTGCGACATCAACCTCAATGGCAAGGAGTGGACACCAATCGGTATGGGTGGCAAGCACTTCCAGGGTACTTTGGATGGTAACGGATACACCATCCACGGTCTTAAGATTTCGGAGCGTCCAAACGGCACTTCGCAGGCTGCTTTGCTCGGAACAGTTTCGGGCACAGTGAAAGTTACCAATCTTACTATCAAGGGTGCATCGATTGAGGGTCTTGCTTACACTGATAAGGATTTCTACGGTTCGGCTCTCATCGGTACAATGTATGGTAATGTAACTATCAAGGGCGTAAATGTTGTTGATTCTTACATCTCGGGTAACAACAAGGTTGGTGCGTTGGTTGCACACGATGGTGTTGGTACTTTGTTCACTGTTGAGAACTGCGTTGTTGACGGTTGTACTTTCGAGTCAACTTGCGTTGAGGATGGTGGTTTGGTTGGTGGTTTGGTTGGTTACTTCCAGAGCCAGGCAAATGCTCACTACTTCAAGAACTCTCACGTAAAGAACTCTACTTTCAATGTCGTAAACTCTACTAACACAGGTAAGCGTGCAAACTCGCAGTTTATTGGTGGTATCGACTCTAAGTCTAATCAGGTGGTCAACATCGACGGTTGCTCGGTTGCTAACAATACTTGGAACGAGAAGTTCTATGTTGATGGCGTTGAGGTTACTGAGGGTAAGTATGAGTCTCTCTTTGTAGCTGAGGATATCGTATGGATCGGCGGTGAGCGTGACGATAGCTCAGACGGTAAGGTGCTCGTAAACGGCGTTGAGATTCTTATTTTGAAGCCAATCGTTTACGTAGAGGAAGGTACAAATAAGACTATGAAGGGCATTGGCATCATGGCTACAGCTACCGATGCTGAGGGTAAGACTGTTTATACATACGGTGTTACAAATGCCGAGGGATTGAAGAATGTCAACCTTCTTTTGAAGGGTGTTACTACTTCTCGAAACAGTGTATATTCGGTAGAGGGCGCAACCTTTAAGCTCTTGAGCGATGTTGATTTGTTGCAGGTCAATGAGAATGGTGAGCCAATTTGCTTTACACCAATTGGTAACTACAGAAATGATGTTGCATTCCGTGGCGTTTTTGATGGCCAAGGTCACACTATCAAGAATTTGAACCAAAATACTTGGGAGTTGGATTGGGGATATTACTATGGTACAGGTCTCGGCTTGGGATTGTTCAGCTGCATCGAGAATGCAACTATTAAGAACTTGAATGTTGACAATGCAGACATCTCTGGCGAGTCTGCTCTTTGTGGTATCGTTGCTGCTACTGCATACGGAGAGTGTACTTTTGAGAATATTACCGTAACAAACTCTAAGTGTGCTGACTATCAGTACTACTCTGGTGGTATTGTAGGTTGGGCTTCAGGTAATCACAAGTATATCAACTGTAATGTAGATGCATCTACTATCGTTGCTACTCAGTGGGGTGATTTCGACAATTCAACAGGTGGTGTTATCGGTGGTGCTAGCGGAACAGCAACAATTCTTATGAAGGATTGTACTGTAGCTTGTAGAATCGACGCTTACAACGATGTTACATCTTCTTATCAGTGGTATGCATATCGTCGTTGCGGTATGTTGATTGGTAACTCAAGCAAGACAAAGAGCGTAAATGGTACTACATACGCAGACGCTCCACAGCTCACTTGCGAGAATGTTAAGGTTATCTATGGCGATTGGGCGAACTACACCTATTGCGAGTTTGCGGGTACATCTTGGCCATATGTACGAGTTCAGGCTGGTGTTAGCAACTCAGCTTACTCTAACCCACGATATGGTCACCCAACCGATGCTAATGGCAATACTGTTGTTGATGATAACCACGCTCACAATGATGGTGAGGATCATCATGTGTTGCTTGCATTTGACCAGCTCTATGGTGGCGGTCAGGGCGTATACGGCGCGCCAGCTCACGAGGGCGTAACCGTAGTTTACAACAACAAGTAATATCTGACTGTTAAAAACTGCACTCACTTTTGGGGTGCAGTTTTTTTTGTATATAGGCACGAAAAAAGCCGAGCGATTTGCTCGGCTTTTCTATTGAAATAGGGTAGTGCTACTTAGTCTTGTAAGCGCAGCTGTACTGACCCTTTGCAAGCTTCAAAATCTTGCTCTTGAGCAAGTTACGACGCAATGGCGAGAGGTGGTCGGTAAATACCTTACCCTCCAAGTGGTCGTACTCGTGCTGAATTACACGTGCAGGGTAGCCCGAAAACTCCTCGTCGTGCTCCACGAAGTTCTCGTCGAGGTAGCGCATACGAATCGCTACAGGACGAACTACATTCTCGTGAATGCCTGGAATCGAGAGACAGCCCTCCTCGAAGTGCGATGTCTCCTCCGACGCTGCGTAGATTTCGGCGTTGACGAATACCTTCTTGAAGTCTGCCAACTCAGGATTCTCCTCATCAGCCCACGGAGTGCAATCCACGATAAAGAGGCGGATATTCTTGCCAATCTGCGGTGCTGCTAAACCCACACCACTTGCCTCGCCAAGTGTAATCCACATATCATCCACCAACTTCTTAAAATCAGGGTACGATGCGTCGATATTCTCGCTTGGCTTTCTCAAGACAGGGTTGCCATAAATAACTATAGGATATATCATAATGCCTTTAACTATCAATTAAAACTTTGTCGAGTCCATATAGGACTGCAAAATTATCGTTGCTGCGACCTTGTCGACCAGCGCCTTGTCGCGGCGAGCCATCTTGCCGATACCGCTCTCACGGATTGTGCGCTGCGCCATCACCGAGGTGAATCGCTCGTCATACATAACGATCTCCTTATTGGGAAAATTGTGTCGCAAGCGTCCTACCAGAGGTTCGATAAAGCGCATTGTCTCGCTCTTCTCGCCATTCATTTGCGACGGCTTGCCCACAACGATGGTGGTGACATTCTCGCGTGCGCAGTAGTCGGCGATGTAGCGCTCAAGCTGCTTTGTTTCGACCGTTTCGAGCGCTCCGGCAATAATCTGCAACGGGTCGCTCACAGCCAAACCTGTGCGCTTACACCCATAGTCTATTGCCAAGATACGCCCCATACAGCCTCTTCTTACTTCAACTTCTTGTACAACTCGCGGAACGAAGTCTGCTTCTCAACCATAGCGTAGAGGTCGCTGATTGCGATACGCTCCTGCTGCATCGAGTCGCGGTGACGTACGGTTACGGTGTTGTCCTCCAAAGTCTGGTGGTCAACGGTCACGCAGAATGGAGTACCTACTGCATCCTGACGACGGTAACGCTTACCGATTGAATCCTTCTCGTCGTAAGCTACGTTGAAGTCAAACTTCAACTCGTCGATAATCTCGCGAGCCTTCTCTGGGAGTCCGTCCTTCTTAACGAGTGGCATAACGGCAACCTTGGTTGGAGCCAAGCAAGCAGGGATGCGTAATACTACGCGCTCCTCGCCATTCTCCAACTTCTCCTCGCAGTATGCAGCCGACATAATCTGCAAGAACATACGGTCAACACCAATCGAGGTCTCAACCACGTAAGGAACATAGTTCTCGCCGCGCTCAGGGTCGAAGTACTGAATCTTCTTACCCGAGTACTCCTGGTGACGGCCGAGGTCGAAGTCGGTACGAGAGTGGATACCCTCCACCTCCTTGAATCCGAATGGGAAGTTAAACTCGATATCGGTAGCTGCGTTAGCGTAGTGAGCCAACTTATCGTGGTCGTGGAAGCGGTAGTTGTTGTCACCGAAGCCCAAAGCGCGGTGCCAAGCCATACGGGTGTTCTTCCACTCATTCCACCAGTTCATCTCAGTGCCAGGCTGTACGAAGAACTGCATCTCCATCTGCTCGAACTCGCGCATACGGAAGATGAACTGACGAGCTACGATCTCGTTACGGAAAGCCTTACCAATCTGTGCGATACCGAATGGCAATTTCATACGACCTGTCTTCTGCACGTTGAGGTAGTTTACGAAGATACCCTGTGCGGTCTCAGGACGGAGGTAGATGGTGTTAGCGCCCTCAGCAGTCGAACCCATCTGAGTCGAGAACATAAGGTTGAACTGACGAACATCGGTCCAGTTGCGAGTACCCGAGATAGGGCAAACGATCTCGCAGTCGAGGATGATCTGCTTCAACTCAGCCAAGTCGCTGTTGTTCAAAGCCTCAGCGAAGCGGTTGTGAACGCCATCGCGCTTCTCCAAGATCTCCTTTACACGTGGCGAAGTTGCACGGTACTGCTCCTCGTCGAACGACTCACCAAAACGCTTGCGAGCCTTCTCAACCTCCTTCTCAACCTTCTCGTCGAGCTTTGCGAGGTAGTCCTCGATGAGTACGTCAGCGCGGTAACGCTTCTTCGAATCCTTGTTGTCGATGAGTGGATCGTTGAAGGCAGCTACGTGTCCCGAAGCCTCCCAAGTGCGTGGGTGCATGAAGATGGCAGCGTCGATACCCACGATATTCTCGTGGAGCTTAACCATCGAATCCCACCAATAGCGCTTGATGTTATTCTTCAACTCAACACCATTCTGGCCATAGTCATAAACTGCTCCAAGACCATCATAAATCTCGCTCGAAGGGAAGATAAAACCATACTCCTTGCAGTGAGCGATCAACTTCTTAAACAATTCCTCTTGTGTCATAGCTTATATAATGTTTTTGTATTTTGTCCTAATTAACGCGCAAAGATACGAAAATGAATCGATAAAATGTAATTTTATCAATCTTTTGTTGCGAGTCGAACAAATAATTTGTATATTTGTGAAGAGAGAAACTAACTAAATATTGAACTAATATGAAAAAAATGACAAAACTTTTCGTGGCGGTTGCACTCCTTTTTGCGGGCGTTGCCTGTACAACTGATGCAACCGAGGACCTCGGCGTTGTGGCTGCAGGTCAAACCGAAATCGCTCTTTCGCTCGAGTCGTCGCGTACTCAGCTTGGCGAGAAGGCCGATGGCGTCTATCCTCTCTATTGGAGCGAGGGTGACAAGATTTCGGTCAATGGCGTAGCTTCGGAGGCGCTTTCTGCTTCGGACGAGGGTAAGGCTAACGCCACCTTCGTGGTGAATGGCACCGTTGCCTATCCTTACAACATCGTTACTCCGGTTGCTGAGGGCGTATCGTCACTCACAAGCGGTTGTTATCCGGTTCTCTTCCCTGCGGAGCAGAGCTACAAGGCGGGTAATGTCGATGGCAAGGCTGTAGTTATGTATGGATATGCAGAGGAGGGCGAAGCTCCAACTTTGTACCATTTGACAGGCATTCTTCGCTTCGAGGTTAAGGGCGCAGTGACTCTTTCGAACCTCACCGTTGCTTCGACATAT
This sequence comes from Alistipes sp., assembly GCA_045614285.1. GTDB lineage: Bacteria > Bacteroidota > Bacteroidia > Bacteroidales > Rikenellaceae > Alistipes. Next base: position 4,410 of record JAZLCQ010000009.1, on the reverse strand, counting down.
GGAGCATTGGCTGGTACTTACGACGTGAACTGCTCGACAGGAGCTTTGACTGCTCAGAGCGGCAGCACCTCGGACACTGTAACGCTTTCGTTTGGCGATGGCTTGACTTTGGGTGCTGAGCCAACCCCTATCTACGTTGCAGTTCCTGCGGGTGAGTATGGCGAGGTTGTCGTGACTCTCAACACCACTTCGGGTGAGAAGATGGTTGTTAAGTTCAACACCGAGGGCAAGCCTGTTGTAGCGGGCAAGGTGCGCGAGTTCGCAGCATTCGAGTTCGCAGCAAATGCTACAGATGACGTATTTGTAATCGATAGCAAGGAGGCACTCCTCGCCTTTGCGGCAAATCCTACAAAGTCGGCTCTTGTTACAGCAAATATCGATATGACAGGCGAGACTTGGACAACCATTACTGAGTATGGTGCCTTCACATTCGATGGTGGCAACTACGAGATTAAGGGTTTATCTGCTCCGTTGTTTGGTAAGTCATACGCCAACATTAAGAACGTGAAGTTGGTGGATGTGAACTATGAGGAGACCACAAATGCCTTCTCGGGCGCTATCGCTTGCGAGCTCTGCAATGCTACAATGAACAACTGCTCGGTTTCGGGTAATATCACCATCAACAATACCACTTACACAGGCTCGGTTGGCAGCTATGCCGACGTTGCCTATGCGGGTGTTGTAGGTTTGGCTAGTGGCGCTACAATCACTAACACTACCAACAATACCAATATAACCTTGGTTTCGTTGGTTGGTAACACCACTTGTGCAGTTAATGCAGGTGGTGTTGTCGGCGGCGCTGTAAATGGCTGTAAGTTCAACGGCTTGGTAAACAATGGCGATATCATCTTCTCGGGCTCGGCTCCTAAGAACTTCTACCTCTCGGGTGTCGTTGGTCGTGCAGTAGGTACAAAGGAACAGATTCCTTTCACCGAGCTTAACAACTGTACTAACAACGGTGATATCACTCAAACTGCCGAGAGTGTCTGCGGTCAGGATTTGCTTATTGGTGGTATCACAGGTACAGTTATCAGCTTGGACAAGACATATGTGTTTAGCAATTTGAAGAATACAGGTAATATCACCCTTGCAGGTAAGTCGCGTTATGCTTATGGTGGTGGTATCGTCTCTTACTCCACTACTTCATCGTTTGATAACTGCTCGAATAGCGGTAATATCTCGATTGCTACCGGTGCAAAGGCGACATCAGCTAGGATCTTCGGTTTGGTTTGCGAGATTTCGAGCGGAGGCTTCGTGAAGAATAGCCACAATACGGGTGCACTCTCTATTGGCGACAATATCACCTTCAACAACTTGGTTAAATTGTCGGGTTTGGTCGACACAATGACCGGCGAGGGCGCTTTGATGGAGAATTGTACCAATAGCGGAACTTTGACCGCGGGTTACATCTCGAACACTTTCGACGGCAACAATGGTCGTCTCTATATGGCAGGACTTGCAAGCACAATAAACTGTGGTCAAGTCAAGAACTCTCATAACCTCAAGAGTGCGAAGATTACAGCGAATGCCAACAACTTCGTTTATGGCTTTATGATTGGTGGCTTGGTAGGATACATCAGCACCGCTAGCTCGGTTGTGGACCAGGTTAATGCCCTTATAGATTGCTCGAATAGCGCAGATATTGATATCAAAGCAGAGGCTGCAGCAGCGGTATATGCCGGCGGTATCCTCGGTCAGTTGTGGGGAAATAAGGTTGACCTCACCGTTAACTTCATTCGTGTAAATAATAGCGGTAACGTATCACTCGGTGGTGTTTGTACTTGTCCTTCAAATATTATGGGTGGTATCACTGCTTATATTTTGTGCGAGATGAACTACGAGGATTGCCACAATACGGGCGATATAACCTTCGCTACTACAGGCGATGCGGGCTATATCTACCAGGGTGGTTTCGTTGGTTTCAGCTCACACCGTACACAGAACTCTTCGAATGGTAGCCACTTCACAAATTGCTCGAATAGCGGTAAGGTTGTTGCAAAGCCTACAAATGTAACAGGCAATTCAAATATCGGAGGCTTTGTTGGTCGTTCGATTGCAGGTGGAAAGAGCTATATCACCGTAGGTGAGGAGTTTGATTACTATACAAATTGCTCGAACTCTGGCGAGATTGAGGTAAGTGGTAGCGGAACTATGGTCAACCTCTGGGCAGCTCACTTTGCTGGCTATATGCAGCAGGGCTCAATGCTCACCGACTGTACTGCAACTACATCCTCGAAGATTACCGTTTCGATTGCAAAGGTAACCTCCAATGCCATTACAGGTTGGACTGGACACTGCCAGCAATACTCGGGTGGCGACAAGTATAGCTTCGTAAGATGCTCGAACTATGGTACCGTGAATGCAACATCGACAGGTCTCCCTAAATTCTGCCACTCGGGACTTGTCGGCTCTAACTACGAGGCTGATATCAGCGTAAGCGGTAATATGACTGTAGAGGCTATCGATTGTATTGTAAAGACAACCGTAAACTTTAGCGGTAAGACAACCGGAGCTTTTGCACACGGTGGATTCTGCCGTTATCCTTATGGTGGCGGCTCGGTTTATACCATCAAGAATTTCAAGAATGAGTCGACTGTCAATGTTACCGGTACCATTGGTGACAATATCGAGTCGGGTGGTCTCTGTGGTTATATCTCGGCAACACTCCTCCTGGATAAGGATACTGAGATTAAGGAGAACTTTACCGTGTCGGGTAAGGTGACCAAGTATGTAGGCTACGGTGGCTACTGGGGTAATATCAACCACGGCTCAACAACCGACAAGTATGAGGGTACATACTCTGGTAATATCACCATCACAGGCACTATCGGTACAAATGTCGTAGTTGGTGGTATTGGTGCACAGCACAAGGCTGCAATCCAGCTCGATAACGTAGTGAGTGCGGGAACAATCCGTTTCGGTACACCTGAGAAGCCGTTGACTATCAATGGTACATACGTTCGCATCGGAGGTGTCTCTTGCGGTGGTGCGACAGGCTATGATGATGATAACCTTGTTCACTCGCTCAACAATGTGGTGAACCTCACAGATATTACAGTTGAGAACACAAAGGTTGCCGAAACAGTTACAGCCTTCCAGGTTGGTGGTATCTTTGGTTACTGTTCAAGCCCTGTCGACGGTGCAACATCGTACTGCACTATCAAGGTGGTTGATATCCCTAATGCTCAGGTTGGTATGTTCAGTGGCTCGGCTCGTTCGGCAACATCGTTGGCTACAAATTGTAAGATTGGTGGTATCTTCGTAGGTGAGTACGACGAGGAGGATGAGGCGTACAAGGAGTACACTCTCGACGAGTCTAACTTCTATAAATATATGTATGGTAGTGGTGATTCGACCGATTGGGGTGACTCGACCAACTACGACGGTTGTACCGTTTTGACTGCAAAACCCTCAATTCTTTAACCTCTAAAACATTTCGATTATGAAGAACTATCTAAAACCAGAGTTTGAGATTTTTGAGGTCGCTGTTGAGGGCGGCTATGGTGACAGCGTACTCCTTCCGGGCTTCGGAGGCGAGGAGGATGAGTTGGTTTACTAATCAATTACCATAAAAGAGAGAGGCACTCGCGATGAGTGCCTCTTTTGTTGTATTCTCAAGAGATTAAAACTCCGATGTGAAGTGGAACTTGATGTCAGGGAACTTCTCCTGCGCCAATGCCAAAGCGTAGCTTGTGTCGGCGAGGAAGACATCGCGGTCGTGCTTATCCTTGGCCATATTGGCGTGCTTGCGACGCTTGAAGTCGGCCAGCTGCTCGGCATTGTCGCTCTCGATCCAGCAAGCCTTGTGGATTGAAATAGGCTCCCAGCGACACTTAGCACCATACTCGTGCTCCAAACGGTACTGGATAACCTCGAACTGGAGCTGACCTACCGTGCCGATAATCTTGCGACCATTCAACGACGAGGTGAAGAGCTGTGCCACACCCTCATCCATCAACTGATCGACACCCTTAGCCAACTGCTTGAACTTCATCGGGTCGGCATTCTCGATGTAGCGGAAGAGCTCGGGCGAGAACGAGGGAATACCCGTAAACTTGAGCTTCTCACCCTCGGTGAATGTGTCGCCAATCTTGAATGTACCCGTATCGTGCAGACCCACGATGTCGCCTGGGTAGGCAAAGTCAATCACAGACTTCTTCTCCGCCATAAAGGCCGTAGGAGATGAGAACTTGAGTTGCTTGCCGCTACGGACATGGAGGTAGTTTTTGTTACGCTCGAATGTACCCGAACATATCTTCATAAAGGCGATGCGGTCGCGGTGGTTAGGGTCCATATTGGCGTGAATCTTAAAGACGAAGCCCGACATCTTCGCCTCGGCTGGCTCCACCTGACGAGTCTCTGTGGTGGATGGGCGTGGCGATGGTGCGATGCGGATAAAGCACTCCAGCA
>JAZLCQ010000008.1:0-4021 GCA_045614285.1 Alistipes sp. | reverse complement strand
GTTTAGCTCAGCTGGTTTAGAGCATCTGCCTTACAAGCAGAGGGTCGGCGGTTCGAATCCGTCAACTCCCACAAGAACAAACGAAGCAATGAGATGTCGAGTAATCGACATCTTTTTGTTTTATATGCCTTGGCTCAAGCTTGCTTGTAGACAAGTGCGTATAGAACAAAAGAAGTTGCTTGTCAACTCATTGCGCAGTGAAGTTCTTGTAAGGGCCCCCGCGGCGAGCGGAACGGAAAGGCGTTAAGCGGAGCAGATTTATCTGCGTAGTAGCCAATCCGTCAACTCCCACAAGAACAAACGAAACTCATTGCGCAGGATTCTCCTCTAATAACAACCTCTTCTCTATTCTGTTAAAAAGGTGATTTATTCATTAAAAAATAGCGAGTAAGTGCGCTGAAGACGATATTTTGTTGAATTTTATTGTTCGAAATCGAAATTTATTCTTATATTTGCATAAGCAAAACACACACAAATTAACCATGGGAAATAAAACAGAACGATTGAATCTCATCAAGCGTATTATTGCTGATGAGCTTATCGGTTCGCAGGAGGAGCTTATTAAGCGCCTTGCGGACTACGGTGTACAGGCTACACAGAGTACACTCTCGCGTGACTTCAAGGAGATTAACATCTCGAAGATGCCGCACCCTGACAAGGGCTATATCTATGTCTTGAGCGAGAAGCTCAGCACCGAAATGGTTGCCAACACAGCAAATATCGCAGATGCGGTATTAAGCATCAAGTTTTCGCATAATATTGCTGTTCTTGCCACTAAATCGGGCTATGCAAGCGCCATCTCGGTAGTAATCGACGGCCGCAAGAATAAGGATATTATCGGCACCGTAGCGGGTGATAACAACATCATTATGATTCTCCACGAGGAGGCTGACCGTGCACAGGTATTTGAGCATATGTGCAACCTCTTCCCTTCATTGCGCTACACAGAGTAATCGAGGCTAAGCGAATAAGAAAAGGGGGTGTCCGAAAAGGACGCCCCCTTGTTTTTGCAGTTACGATACCTATTTCTTATTAAAGGTATTCATTGTGCGATCGAGACCAACCGATATGTACGACAAGATAGCGTCGCTAAAGAGTTTGAGTCTCTCGTCCATCTTTTCACGCTCCTCGGCACTCCACTCGCCCAAGACATAGTCGACCTGATGGCCACGCGAGAAGTCGCCGCCAATGCCGAAGCGCATACGGGCATAATCCTCGCCACCGAGCAACTCGGTGATGTTCTTCAAGCCGTTGTGACCACCTGCACTTCCCTTCTTGCGCATACGCAACTCTCCGAACGGAAGAGCGATATCATCCACAACAACGAGGAGTTGAGCCTTGTCAATCTTCAATTCCGTGAGCCAGTAGCGCACCGCCTTACCCGACAAGTTCATATATGTCGAAGGCTTGAGCAGTGTGACGATGTGTCCGCGGTGGCGGAACTCGGCAACTGCGCCATAGCGTCCCGAAATAAAAGAGGTGTTGGTCTCGGCTGCGAGCCGATCCAACACCTTGAAACCTATGTTGTGGCGAGTCTCGGCATACTCAGCGCCGATATTACCCAAGCCTACAACCAGATATTTCATAACCGATGAAGTCGCTTATAGACTATCGCTTACCCTGCTGCTCAGCTGCTGCACCACGCGAAGCACGAGTTACACGTACTGCACATACTGCCTGAGTTGCTGGAGAGATGAACTGCAAGCCCTCGAATGCGAGGTCGCCTACGAAGATAGTCTGACCAACCTTCAATGGAGTTACGTCAACTACGAGCTCATCTGGAAGGTTCTCCATCAAACCACGAACTACCAACTTACGAGCTGAGAGAGCCAACTTACCACCGATCTTAACACCCTCTGCGTTACCTGTGAGGCGAACTGGAAGAGCGATAGATACTGGCTGACCATCAATTACACGGTAGAAATCAACGTGGAGCACCTGCTCACGGATTGGGTGGAACTGAGTCTCACGCATAACTGCCTTCTCGATCTTGCCGTTGAAATCCAACTCTACGATGAACGAGCTAGGAGTGTAGATCAAAGCGCGAAGATCCTTCTCATTTACTACGAATGTTACGTTCTCACCTGCGCCATAGAGGTTACATGGAACCATACCCTCACGACGAGCAGCCTTAGCTGCCTTCTTACCGAACTCCGAACGGAGCTCTGCCTTCAAAGTTAATGTCTGCATAATTTTTTGTGTTTTAATATGTTACCTTGGGCGGCACTCAGCATTTGCAACCTGCAAACACCCCATAACCGCTTGCATTTTCTTTTCAAATCGGGCGCAAAGATAATAATAAATTATTATTTTGCAAAATTGTTTTTCGCTTTGGCTGCAAAGTTACTCCATTGGGAATACTCGCACCTCGCAAACGCCCTCCAAGCCGCTCTTCAACGCCTCGATGTCGGTCTTCTCCTCCACCTGGCCATAGTGGTAAGGATAGAAGAGGGAAGGCTGAATCGCTTTTGCTGCACGGATAGCCTGCTCGACGGTCATTGTATATGGCTGATTTACAGGAAGGAATGCGATATCTACGCCCTGCTGCGACAATACGTCGTCGTTATCCTCGGTGTCGCCCGCAACGTAGATTGTCGAGCCTCCAAGAGTGATGATATAGCCGCAATCCTCACGCTCCTTCGGGTGAAAATCGGTGTGTCCCTCGCTGATGTTGTAGGCAGGAACAGCCTTTACCGACAATCCCTCGAATGGCTCGGCCACGCTACCCGGCAACATTGTAGTGCAGTCGTGCTCGAACGCCTCGGCAGAGGTCTTATCGCAGAGAATAGCGCACTTCGCGCCCGCAATCTTCTCAACGGTAGCCATCTCGAAGTGGTCGTAGTGCGAGTGGGTGATGAGAATCGCATCTGCCTTTGGCAACTTCTCCCACGCAAATTCGCCTACGGGGTCGATGTAGATGTGCTTGCCATTGTGCTCGATGGCAAATGAAGCGTGTGCAAAGAAGGTGAAGATAATCTCCGAGCCATCCTTCGCAACGACCTTATCTTGCGGATATGCAGGGGCCTTCTTGCCACAGCCGAAAAGCGATAGTAATCCCATAATAATAAGTAGTTTTTTCATATGACGATTAGATCTTCATCAAAGACTTTGTAGGGGCAATTTTCTCAAGGCGAGCCTTGCCGTTAATCTCCTCAATCTCAACGAGGAAGACAAACTCCCTAATCTTTACATTGTATGGCTTGCCATCGCGGTGGATGGTGAGCTTCTCGAGCGACTCTGCGATGCCGAGTGCGGTGCCTCCGGTAGCCAATACATCGTCAAGAATTGTTACATAGAAAGTGTCACCCTCAGGAACACCTGCAGCGATGTCGCTCAAACGGTAGTAGAGCTTGTCGAAGCCGTACTCCTTCTCGATGCAAACCTCTATCAAGTCGCCTTCGTTGAATGGCAATTTGCCGCTCTTACGCATCGGAATGATGTTTTCGACGATACCCTCCTCCGAGAGGAGTGGTGCGGTGAAGAGGAATGCACGAGCCTCGGGAGCTGCAACATTTGGCGAGTGAGTCGCCTCCTTCAATGCCTCAACAACCTTGCGGAATGCCTCCTTCGACTGCAAGAATGGGATGATGTCGATAAAGTTGATACCCTCCTTAGGGAAATTCTTGTAAAATTTAAGTGTATTAATCATAGCCTTAAAAAATCCTAATTACACGCAAAGATAGTACAAAAAATGCAAAAGTACCATAAACGATGCCCTTTTTTCTGTTTTTTGTATTTGGCGGAATGCGATAGACCCTTTCCGATGAATAAATCGCTTATTTTTAGGAAAAAACACACCAAATTATTTTTTTTAAGAAAAAATTATTACCTTTGCGGGCTATTTATTAACTAATTAAACATTTTTACGATTATGCCAAAGATGAAAACAAATGCCGCTGCAAAGAAGCGTTTTTCTTTCACCGGCACAGGTAAGATTAAGCGTAAGCACGCTTATCACAGTCACATCCTGACAAAAAAGACTAACAAGCGTAAGCGTAACCTTTGCTACTCAGGTATCGTA
>JAZLCQ010000007.1:0-15318 GCA_045614285.1 Alistipes sp. | reverse complement strand
ATACTCACCGAGCTTAGCCCAGATGTGATTGTAGAGTTCAAACGCTCCGTGACCGCTATACATCATCGAACCGCGCACGCAGTACTCTTTGAGCTCCTTGGCGGTGAGCAGGTCGACATATTTCGGTGCATCCCAACCCTTGCGGAGCACCATGGCAGCGTAGTAAGGCTCGGTCTCGTCGATAAATTGCTCGGCAGCGAGGAACTCGATAGCTACCTCATTCTCACCCAGGGCATCGCGTACATTCTCCCACTCGACATTGAGATATTTTGTGAAGTCGGCATACTCCTTCGAGCCCGCAATCATAATCTTCTCCAGTTCCTCGGCTCTTGCCTCGAGGCGCTCAACCTCGCCCTTCGGACGCTCCGAGATAGGCTTATTGTAGTAGGTGTTCAAAATTGCGCGCGTTGTTCTTAGCTCCTCGAACTGCGCCAACAACTCCTCGTTTCCACTCGCCTTAATCACTCTATCAAACTCGATGCTCGACGACAAGATCAAACCCTTCGAGAACAACAACGAGTTGTACGCAATCTTACTCGCCTCAGCACTCTCCCTGCACAACGGAGCGTATTGGTGGAGTGAGGAGATGATTACTTGCGACGTCTCCTTTTTCCATAAATTTTCACGATGTTTTTCGGTTAGAGAACGGAACTGCGATAATATAAATTGTTTGTTGATTTTGAAAGTTTTCTGCCATATTAGAGGTATTTCACTGAAACTTTTTGAACAATAGTAATTGTATCCAAGGTTGCTAAGTGTTATGGCGCAATTAGGATGATTCTCGCCTAAAATATTTTTATAAATAGCCAAGGCTTGTTCGTATAACTCAATAGCTTTTGTGTAATTGCCTGTGTTATAATAACAACCTGCCAAGTTATTCAATGACATAGCATAATCGGGATGATTCTCGCCTAAACTATTTTTGCGAATATCCAAGGCTTGTTCATTTAACTCAATAGCTTTTGTATAATTGCCTATGTTATCATAACAATGTGCCAAGTTATTCAATGACATAGCATAATCGGGATGGTTTTCTCCTAAAACATTTTTATAAATAGCCAAAGCTTGTTCGTGCGACTCAATAGCTTTTGTGTAATTGCCTATTTTATCATAACAACCTGCCAAGTTAATCAATGATGCAGCATAATCGGGATGATTCTCGCCTAAAATATTTTTACGAATATCCAAGGCTTGTTCGATTAACTCAATGGCTTTTGTGTAATTGCCTATGTCTTCATAACAAAGTGACAAATTATTCAATGATATAGCATAATTGGGATGATTCTCGCCTAAAACATTTTTGCAAATAGCCAAAGCTTGTTCGTTTAACTCAATTGCTCTTGTGTAATTGCCTGTTTTATTATAACAAGCTGCCAAGTTAATCAATGATGCAGCATAATCGGGATGATTCTCGCCTAAAGTAATTTTGCGAATATCCAAGGCTTGTTCGTATAACTCAAAAGCTCTTATGTAATTGCCTATTTTATAATAACAATGTGCCAAGTTATTCAATGATATAGCATAATCGGGGTGATTCTTGCCTAAAATATTTTTACGAATAGCCAAGGCTTGTTCGTGTAACTCAAAAGCTTTTGTGTAATTGCCTATCTTATCATAACAAAGTGCCAAGTTATCCAATGATGTAGCATATTTTGGATGATTCTCTCCTAAAACATTTTTTCGAATAGCCAAGGCTTGTTCGTGTAACTCAATAGCTTTTGTGTAATTGCCTATGTTATCATAACAAAGTGCCAAGTTATCCAATGATGTAGCATAATCAGGATGATTCTCGCCAAAAATATTTTTACGAATAGCCAAGGCTTGTTCGTATAACTCAATAGCTTTTGTGTAATTGCCGAGGGCATCATAACAACCTGCCAAGTTATTCAATGATGTAGCATAATCGGGATGATTCTCGCCTAAAATACTTTTTCGAATATCCAAGGCTTGTTCGTTTAACTCAATGGCTTTTGTGTAATTGCCTGTGTCTTTATAACAAAGTGCCAAGTTATTCAATGATGTAGCATAATCAGGATGATTCTCTCCTAAAATATTTTTATAAATAGCCAAAGCTTGTTTGTTTAACTCAATAGCTTTTGTGTAATTGCCTGTGTCTTTATAACAAAGTGCCAAGTTATTCAATGATGTAGCATAATTGGGATGATTCTCGCCGAAAACATTTTTACGAATAGCCAAGGCTTGTTCGTATAACTCAATAGCTTTTGTGTAATTGCCTATGCCATAATAACAAAGTGCCAAGTTGCCCAATGCTGTAGCATAATCGGGATGATTCTCGCCTAAAACATTTTTACGAATATCCAAGGCTTGTTTGTTTAACTCAATAGCTCTTGTGTAATTGCCTGTGTCTTTATAATAAACTGACAATCCGTATAGCAATGTAGCGACTTCTTCGCTGTTCTCCCCTAAACCATTTTTGCGAATTAATAATGTTTGAGCACACAAATCATAAGCTTTTGAAGTGTTGCCAAGTTTGTAGTATAGATCCGCTAAAGTATTTAATTGGGCGACGTAAGTTGGGTTATTTTCGCCTATTGTGGTTTTGTAGATATCCACAGCTTTGGTTTGCCACTCAATGGCCTTGGCATAATTTTCGGTCATTGTGTAGAGTGTAGCAATCGACCCCATAAAATAGGCACAATCGCTGTTGTATTCTTCAAAAAATAGGTGCAGCATCTGTGCAGCCTGCTCAAATAGATCTATTGCAGAGGTAAAATCGCCTTGCTCTGCATATTTAGTTCCATCTTTAATAAGTTTCCCAAACAGCTCTTCATTACTCTTTTGACTCTGCGTCTGTGCGGATGCTGTAGGCATAGCGACAACCATCGCAAAAATGGCGATGATTGCGACTTTCAAAAACGAATTTCTAAGGTTGAGCGGTCTCATAATGTGCAAAAAAATTATTATCTCTGCGTTTTGTCTTTCGCAAAGATAATAATTTTACTCTAATTTCCACCAATTTACAAAGATTGTGTGGTGCTATTTTATTCTATAGCAGGTCGGTGCGTTCGAGCTTCTCGTTGATGGAGCGGGCGGTTGCGAGGAGCTGTTCGAGAATCTCCTCCTTGGAGCTCAGGCGCGAAAGCGGCATATAGAGTCCGAGGCTGCCCACCACGTGACCACCACGCCACAGCGGCGCTGCAAAGCCGATAATGCCATTCGCATTGACATCAATCTCATAGCCCGACTTACGAATCTTGTGGAGCTGACGGCGCAACTCGAGTTCGGGGTCTTCGCTCGTATAGATTGCGGGCCACTCCTTCTGTGTCGGAATGTGGTTGCGGATGATAAAGCGCTCGAGGTGCTCGGGGGTGTAGTTAGCCAGGATAACTCGCCCGGTATTAGCGGTATAGACCGATTGGTCGATATTCGGACGAACAACCAACTCGCGCTCGGGCATAGTGTAGAAAAGGACTATGCGCTTGTCATTCTTGATGATGGAGAGGATGGCACTCTCGTTGGTCTCCGCGCCCAGATTTTCGACATCCTCGCGGGCAATCTTCGTGAGCTCCTCGTTATCCATCGCCGTGTTGGTCAGTTTGTAGAACATATAGCCAAACTGATAGCCGCTGCGAGGGGCATTCTGCTGAACATATCCACGCGAAGCCAACGTCTTGAGGATGTTGGCACAGGTGCTGTGCTCCAGTCCCAATGCATCCGAAATCTCGCTCAAAGTCATTGTCTGTTTCGGGTTCTGAGCCAACAACTCCACGATGTTCATCGCCTTAATCACACTCTGTATCATAATCGCCCTTATTCTACATTATAAAATTCGGTAACAAAGTTTGCTAAATAAATTCAAACATTCAAATTTATTGCTAATTTTGCTAAGGATTCTATAGAATTATTGACCTAATTTTACAATATTGAACAAAACCTAAAATGAAAAAGTGGAAATTTGACTACAAGTGGGAGCTGATTTTGATGCTCTGGTTTGCATTTTTCCTCAACCAGGGCGACCGTCAGGTGTATGGCGCCATCGTGGAGGATATCCAAACCGCATTGGGCCTTAGTGGTGTGCAGGCCGGTATCGTAGTGACCGTATTTACAATTGTTTACGGCTGTCTTGCCCCATTCGGAGGCTATATCGGCGACTTCTTGCGTCGCAAGTGGATTGTGATTATCAGTTTGATTGTATTTAGCCTCGGCACTCTCTTCACCGGCTTTGCGGGTGCATTCGGTACGGGAGCTTTGGCCTACCTCATCATTATGCGCGGTGTAGCGACAGGTGCGGGTGAGGCGTTCTATAACCCTGCGGCAATTTCGCTTATCACACAACATCACGATAAGACTCGAGGCACAGCCATCTCGTTGCACCAGTCGGCACTCTATGTGGGTGTCATCGCAAGTGCTATCGTCGCGCCGCTCATCTCGAAGGCGTGGGGCTGGAACTATGCATTTATCGGCTTTGGCGTATTTGGACTCCTTGTTGCCCTCTACTGCGTTGTGCGTATGGAGGATACTCCGCAGATTAAGGAGCAGACCGAGCGAATCCCATTCTCGGTACTTATCAAGGGTATCTTCTCGAAGAAGACCATCTGGCTCTTGGCCTTGGCATTTGGTTGCCAGGTGTTCGTGAATATCGGTATTACCACTTGGGCAGCGAAGTACTTTAACCTCAAGTTCTACGGTGGCGACAACCTCGCTATGGCAAGCTCGATTGCGATGCTCACAAGTTGCGGTTTTGCTATCTTGGGTGTGATGGTTGGTGGTCGTATGTCGGACAAGATGGCGCAGAAGAGCAAGTTGGCTCGTATGCGTACCGAGTATATCGGCCTTTTGGGCGGTGCTCCGTTCCTATTGATGGTCGGCTTCTCGTCGAATCTTTGGGTGGCGTGTGCAGCAATGGCACTCTACGGCGTATTCCGTGGTGTCTACGACTCGAATATCTACGCTGCAATGTTCGACGTGATTGACCCTAAGCTCCGAGCATCGTCGGTGGGCATCCTCACCGCCTTTGCATTTATCGTGGGTTGCCTTGCTCCCGTATATTTGGGTGCAGTGCAGGGCGATGGCACAAGCATCGAGGCATTCGGTTGGGGTATCTCGTCGATGGGTATCTTCTTCTTGGTGGGCGGTTTGTTGATTGCCGCAGCTGCGAAGTACACCTTCCTTAAAGAGTGTTACGAAGAGTAAATTAACAACTTAAAAATATGAAAAGATTTTTATTGCTCATATCATTGTCACTGTTTTGCGCCTCTGCAATGGCGCAGGAGTCGTTCGGTCATCTTCAGGCTCGCAAGACCTCGGAGTGGTTCCGCGAGGGAATAAGCTATCAGCTTGTGCTCCGCAACTTCAGCGAGGAGGGCACCTTGAAGGGTGCAGAGAAGGGTCTCGAGAGACTCAAGGATTTGGGAGTAAGTGTAGTGTATCTCATTCCTGTTTGTGAGTCGGATACCGATATGGATCGCAGTGGTTGGAGTCCAAAGCAGATTCGTGCAGGATTCAACGATCCGCGCAACCCGTACCGCATTAGCGACTACCTTCACGTTGACCCCGAGTATGGTACAGATAAGGATTTGCAAGATTTTATCGATCACGCCCATAAACTCGGTATGAGAGTACTGCTCGACCTTGTGTTTGCACACTGCGGCCCTTCGGCTAAGGTTTTGAAGGAGCACCCCGAGTACTTCCTCTATGACGAGAATGGAAAGTTGAGACTTACACGTTGGAACTTCCCGATGTTCGACACCACAAAGAAGGAGACTTGTGACTACTTTATGAGTGTGATGAAGCACTACTTGACCTTCTATGGTGCCGACGGTTTCCGCTGCGACGTGTGCGACTATGTCCCCCTCTCATTTTGGGAGAATGCTCGCAGAGAGTTGGAGAAGATTAAGCCCGATATGGTGATGATTGCCGAGTCGGATACACTCGACAACACTTGCTATGCTTTCGATGCCAACTATGGTTGGGAGATTTGCACCTACGTGGTTAAGGCGTTGGTGGTTGCCGAGGCTGTAGGCATCCAGAAGAGTGTTACGGTACCTTGGCGCTTGGGCTTTGCTCGAGCACGTGAGGTGCACGAGGAGATGACCGCAAAGCGCCCAAAGGGCTCTTTGAACTGGAATATGTACGAGAATCACGACCTTGCGGAGTACTCGCAGCACAATCGCATAGAGAAGATTTGCGGAAATGCCAGCTGTGAGGTGATGTTGGCGTTGACTTTCGCCTTGGATGGTGTGCCATTCATCTTTAACGGTCAGGAGATTGCGTACGATAAGCGCCTTTCGTTCTTCGGCCATAAGAACAGCTGGATCAACTGGGAGGTTGATGGAGCTACAGATGCAGCCAAGCATAGAACCGAGATGATTAAGTCTTGGGCAAAGATGCGTAGAGAGTACAAGGCTCTTCCTTATGGTAAGACCGAGTGGATCGACAACAGCGTTCCTGCCGATATTATCTCGTTCAAGAGAACGCTCGAGGGTCACGATGATGTACTCTTCGTGGGTAACTTTTCGGATGTTAGGGTAGATGTAACCCTGGCTGATGGAACGAAATATTCGTTTGGTCCTTGGGAGTATGTGTTTGCTCCACAAAAGAGAAAATAGATTCACAATTAACATATAGTTTAACCCATTTTAAAAGAAAATTCTTATGAAAATTACCGACATGAGAGTTCGCGTGGTTGCCATTCCGATGAATGCACAACTTCGCCATAACACGGGTGTTCACCCGGGTTATCTTCTCCGCAACATCGTGGAGATTTTCACCGATGAGGGTATCGTAGGTTTGGGTGAGTGCGGTGGCGGTGACGCTAAGGCTGCATTGATGAAGCTCAAACCAAGAATTATCGGTTTGAACCCATTCGACTTGGAGACTATCAAGATGAAGGTCTTGCGTAGTATCTACTATATGTCGAATGCTCGCCTCTATGGTGCTATCGAGATCGCTTGTCTCGATATCCAGGGTAAGGTTGCAGGAGTGCCTATGCACCGCTTGCTCGGTGGCGCATTGCGCGATCGCATTCCTATGATTGCTTACCTCTTCTGGCGTTACGATCGTCCGGGAGGTGGTCACGACCAGACTGCTGAGGATATGGCAGATTACTGCGTAGAGTTGCACGAGACTCTCGGTGTAAACGCTATGAAGTTGAAGGCCGGTGTTATGGATCCAATGGAGGAGGTTCGTGTACTCGAGCTCTGCCGCAAGAAGTTGGGTGACGACTTCGGTCTCCGTATCGACCCTAATGGTGTTTGGAGCGTAGCTACAGCTATCAAGGCCGGTAAGCGTATGGAGGAGTTGGAGCCACAGTACTTCGAGGACCCATCTTGGGGCTTGGAGGGTATGCGTGCCGTTCGCGAGAAGGTAAACATTCCGTTGGCTACCAATATGTATCCAAACAAGTTTGACGACCTCGGTCCTGCAATCCATATGAACTCTATCGATATCATCCTCACCGACCTCCACTATTGGGAGGGCCCACGTGGTGTGAAGGATTTGGTATCGGTATGTCGTACTTTCAACCTCGGTGTAGCTATGCACTCGGGTGCTGAGTTCGGTATCGGGTTGGCAGCGATGTTGCACACCGCTTCGACTATCCCGCAGATGACTATGCCGGGTGATGCTCACTACCACTACCTCTTGGATGATATCATCGAGGGTGGTTTGATGAAGTATGAGGACGGCTCCATCAAGGTGCCAGAGGGTCCAGGTTTGGGTGTATCGCTCGATGAGGACAAGATGAAGTTCTACGAGAAGTACTACGAGAAGCACGGCGACTACTACGCTCGCTTCCACCAGGATCCTTATCGTCCGGATTGGTATCCAATTGTAGGCGGTATTTAGTATGTTCGACCTTAAAGGAAAGACAGCACTTGTTACGGGCAGCGGTCAGGGCATTGGCAGAGCCATTGCCCTGCTGTTGGCCAAGCAGGGTGCGCGTGTCATAGTAAATTGGTGCTCGAATGATGCCGTAGCGCAACATACGCTCGATGGCATTAAAGAGGTAGGCGGTGAGTACCTCACCTGGAAGTACGACCTCTCGAGTGCCACCATTAAGGAGGATTGGGAGCAGTTTGTTCGCGAGAACAACCTCGTAGTCGATATCCTTGTTTTGAACGCATCGGTACAGTTCCGCAATGCGTGGGAGAATATCACAAACGAGGAGTTCGACAAGCAGATGCATGTCAATGTACGCGCATCGTTGGCTCTCATTCAGGCGTGTGTACCCGCTATGCGCGAGCGTAAGTGGGGACGCATCGTGACCGTAGGTAGTGTGCAGCAGCACCGTCCAAATACAGCTATGGCGGTCTATGCGGCTACAAAGGCGGCACAGAACAACTTGGTGATGACCCTCTGCGGACAGCTCGCAGGCGACGGTATCACCATCAACAACATCGCTCCGGGTGCTATCGAAACCGTTCGTAACGAGAAGGCTTTGTCGGATGCAGCCTATCGCGAGAAGATTGAGAAGTCGATTCCTGTTGGCTTCGTAGGTCAGCCTGCCGATATCGCTCCAACCGTATTGTTGCTCTGCTCGAACGAGGGACGCTACATCACAGGAGCAGACATTCCGATTGACGGAGGAATGTCGATTCCATTCACCTAGAAAATATTAAACAAGAGAAGAAAATGAGTGTAGATCAGTATAAGAAAGAGGTTGGTATGATGAACCTCGAGAAACTTATTGAGGCGCGCGAGGGTATTTGCACAAAGCCTTTCCCAATTCCTGACAAGGAGTTGTTGGAGCGCTTCGAGAAACTTTACCTTGGTGCAGTGAACGACGTTATGCGTGAGTTCTGCCTCTTGCAGCAGGCTTTGCCTAACCGTATCAAGTCGTTGCGTGAGTATCAGACCGTAGCAGGCTTTGCTTTCACCGTTAAGAGTGCGCCAAACGTGAAGATTACAGGCGAGATGGAGTTCCGTACACAGATGCTCGATGAGCTCGGTGAGGATCACTTCGTAGTTTGGGATACAAGCCGTGACCAGGATGCAACCTTGTGGGGTGGTGTGATGACATCGACCGCTAAGGGCAAGAAGGTTAAGGCTGCCTGCATCGACGGTGGTATCCGCGATACACACCAGATTCTCGAGGCTGACTTCCCAATCTTCTACGAGTACCGTATTTCGAACGGTTCGTTGGGTCGTTGCCTTATCACCCACTACCAGACACCAATCAAGATTGGTGATGTTACCATCAAGCCGGGCGACGTTATCCTCGGTGATATCGATGGCGTATTGGTTGTACCACGTGAGATCGCTTACGATGTTCTCATCCGTGCTGAGGAGATCAAGGAGAACGAGAAGCGTATCTTCGAGTGGGTACACGAGGGTCAGACCATCCAGGAGATTAAGGATAAGGGAGGTTACTTCTAAACCACGTTGAACCCATAAATTGGTTGAAAGTGAGCCTATTGATTGGCACATATAATCCATATTGGGGTCACACCTACATTGCGGAGGGCAATGGCAAAATCTACGCCCTCCGCTCTTTGGCTGAGGGCTCTTCACTCTGCGTCTTCGAGAAATCGAATGTGCGGGGTGAAGATTCCCTTTCTATCGTCACGCTCGAGGCTCTCGGCGAGAAGCTGGTCGAGGTGACAACACCTGGTAAGCACTCTTGTCATATCACCTTGCTTGAGCATCAGGCGGTGCTTGCCGACTATACAAGCGGAACATTGTCGCTCTTTGAACTCGATGAGGAGGGGCGTCCGCAATCAAATCCACAACAGATTATTTTCGAGGGCTCGGGCCCTCACCCAACGCGTCAGACATCCCCTCATATCCACTCGTCGTGGCTCTCGACCGATGGCAAGATGCTCATCGTCGTTGACCTTGGCTGCGATGCGTTGTATCGCTTCGAAGTGGCGGATGGTCGTGTTGTAAATAGATACGAGCGCATCGACCTCCCTTCGGGATGTGGCCCACGCCACTGCGCCTTTTCGCCTCAGGGAGATATCTTATATGTCGCTACGGAGTTGAGTGACGAGGTGTTGGTCTATCGCACATCGGACTTTGCTCTGCTTGGGCGTTATGCGGTCAATGCCGAGAACCCGAATGGTGGCGGTCATATCGTGCTAAGCGACGATGGCAACTACCTCTATGTCTCGATGCGTGTGAGCAGCACTGCGGGCGAAAAGTTTTCTAAATTGGGAGACGGCGTAGCAGTTTTTAAGTGTTGTGGGGGAGGCAAATTGGAACTTTTGCAATACAAAACTACGGGCAGACATCCCCGACACTTTGCAATTACGCAGGATGGCAACAACATCGTTGTTGCGTGTCGCGATGACAACAGAATCGAGCTCTATCCGCTCGATAAAGAGGGAACGATGGGCGAATGCGTCGAAACGATTGAGACCCCATCACCGGTATATGTACACGAAAATTCAAACTAAAAACTATATATGAAAAAGATTGTAACTCTCGGAGAGATAATGTTGCGCCTCAGCACACCCGGCAACAGCCGCTTTGTGCAGTCGGACTCATTTGATGTGGTCTATGGCGGAGGCGAAGCGAATGTGGCTGTCAGCCTTGCTGCTTATGGTCACGATGCCTATTTTGTGACAAAGTTGCCACGTCACGAGATTGGTCAATCGGCCGTAAACGCCTTGCGTCGCTATGGCGTGAAGACCGACTTTGTGGCGCGTGGTGGCGATAGAGTAGGCATCTACTACCTCGAGACAGGAGCTTCGATGCGCCCAAGTAAGGTTATCTACGACCGTGCTCACTCTTCAATCTCGGAGGCGGAGCCTTGCGACTTCGACTTCGACGCCATTATGGAGGGTGCCGATTGGTTCCATTGGTCGGGTATCACACCTGCCATCTCGGACAAGGCGGCAGAACTCACTCGCTTGGCTTGTGAGGCGGCAAAGCGCCACGGCGTAAAGGTCTCGGTAGACTTGAACTTCCGCAAGAAGCCCTGGACAAAGGAGAAGGCGCAGTCGGTGATGCGTCCGTTGATGCAGTATGTCGATGTCTGTATCGGCAATGAGGAGGATGCAGAGTTGTGCCTCGGATTCAAGCCAGATGCCGATGTCGAGGGTGGTAAGACCGATGCCGAGGGCTACAAGGGTATCTTCAGCGCAATGGCTAAGGAGTTCGGATTCGAGTATGTGGTTTCGACCCTTCGCGAGTCGTTCTCGGCTTCGCACAATGGCTGGAAGGCGATGATTTATGACGGCAAGGAGTTCTACGAGTCGCGCCGCTACGATATCGACCCTATTATCGACCGCGTGGGTGGTGGCGATGCCTTCTCGGGCGGTATTATTCACGGTTTGCTGACCAAGCCTACACAGGGCGAGGCATTGGAGTTTGCGGTGGCAGCTTCGGCCTTGAAGCATACTATTCCGGGCGACTTCAATATGGTCTCGACCGAGGAGGTTGAGGCTTTGTGTGGCGGTGATGCAAGTGGACGAGTTCAACGATAAAATTTTGTGATTATGGCACGATTCGATAAATTGACAGTTCTTAATAAGATCTATTCGACAGGCGTTGTTCCTGTGTTCTATAATGCCGATGTTGAGGTGGCAAAGCAGGTGGTGAAGGCTTGCTATGTGGGCGGTATCCGCGCATTCGAGTTCACAAATCGAGGCGACTTCGCACACGAGGTCTTTGCCGAGGTGGTGAAGTTTGCAGCTAAGGAGTGCCCCGAGATGGCTGTGGGTGTAGGCTCGATTGTCGACGCTCCAACCGCATCGCTCTATATTCAGTTGGGCGCCTGCTTCGTGGTTGGCCCACTCTTCAATCCTGAGGTTGCGAAGGTCTGCAATCGTCGCCTTGTACCATATACACCTGGCTGCGGCTCTATTAGCGAGGTAGGTATGGCTCAGGAGGCAGGATGCGACTTATGTAAGGTATTCCCTGGCGATGTTCTCGGCCCTAAGTTCGTGAAGGGTCTGATGGCTCCGATGCCGTGGAGCAAGATTATGGTTACTGGAGGTGTCGAGCCTACTGCAGAGAATCTCACTTCGTGGTTTAAGGCGGGTACAACCTGCGTTGGTATGGGTAGCTGCCTTTTCCCTAAGAGCTTGATTGAGTCGAAGGATTGGACCGCAATCAGCCGCCTTTGCGCCGATGCAATCGCCGTTGCAGCAAATGTCAAGAAGTAAGACTTCGTAACTAAGGCGATATGAAACATAAACTGTTTATAATATTGATACTCTTGGTCGCTTTGGCGACTTGCTATGTGGGGTATAGATATTTTCAATGTCGAAATACGCCGAAGGTAATATCATCATATATCGAAAAGAATTGCTGTTTCGAGTTTGTCGATACTTGTTATATCGATATGCAGAGAGTGCTTGGCAAGGAGTATGACGCTCTTTACCTCTTTTCAGGCATTACACCGACTGAGATTATGGCTGAACGGATGCGTATTCCCTATGATAATGGGTGGCTTGGCGACGATCAATATAGATTGATTTTGGTGGATGATGATGAGGTTGTATTTGATAGGGATATGAGTCGCAACGATTGTAATTGGCATCTACCTCAGCAGCAGGCAATAAAACAACATATTTTCGCAGTTGTCAAGAACGAAAACACGGGCAGATACGACTTGATACCTAGTAAAGAAGAGTAACCAAGATGGGATTTCTGAAATTTTTGAAACATAGATTGATTTAGATACAATGTGGGGCTAAAGAGTTGGTATTTCACTATTCTGCAGTGTGATATTTTGCAAATTGGGAATTTTGTATTACTTTTGCGGAGTTTTAGAGGAGAGCAGTCCATTTTGACGACGCTTTGACATCTAAAATAGGATTGGTTCCGTAGCTCAGTTGGATAGAGCAGCAGCCTTCTAAGCTGCGGGTCGTGGGTTCGAATCCCGCCGGAATCACAAGCGCAAAGCGCAACAGGAAAGCCACTCGAATGAGTGGCTTTTGTTGTGTCTGCGACCGTGGGAACTTGTTCACAAAAGGTCGCTGATATAACAAAAACAGCCGTACACCGTACGGCTTTCTTGTTATGCTATGCCGAGGACTCCAAGGGAAAGACGCAGTAAAGCATAGCGGCTGCGTCAATCCCGCCGGACAATCCGAGGTTCCGTGCGGGAAAGGCGTTAAGCGGAGCATCTGCAAGATGCATAGTAGCCAATCTCGCCTTAAAAGTTCTCTTCTATATACTTGAGCAATTTTGCTGCACTTGCATTAGAAAGATTCATACCACCTCTTGGTGCCATATTCAAGCCATTTTCCATCAAATGGACTAATGACATTTTATGCGAATGGCTTTTAGTAATCAGTTTAAGCACTGCAAAACGATTATGTGCCTTGGCGGTCTCAAAATCTTTCTCATCAATATAAAACTCTCGTTCTTTGTCAAAGTCTTCGTTATATACAACATCGTGAGCCTCAACCTACAAGAAGAGTCTTGATGAGTACAAAAAACAATACCAGAGAGAACACTCACTGATTTGTAAAGGGCTCTCTCTGGCTAATATTGCTGCTATCACCGGTACCTCTATTAATACTATAGTGAAACTACGAAAACTTGTTAAAGAGGGAGGGGTGTAGGGGATGGTGGATTAATCTAATGATTCCAATGCATTATTATATCCTTAATTGTGAAGAAGCTTTGTTCGCAAATCACCATAGGCTTCCTCAAAGTACTTTCTTCTCATATGAAACATTTCCTCATAATTAGTGATGTCCGAATACTTCTCGAAATCTACCTTGTCTATGAATTCATACTTCTATAAATCATTAAAGTTTTTGGACTCTCTATTTGTTATATAACAAATGAGCCAAAAACTTTTACGATTTGTATCCTGGAAAATGTAAGAATCGTCAATTTAATAGATTCCGGGAGAACATGTATATGTCGTTTAATACCAATATGTTAAGCACGTACTTTCCATGTGTAGCTTAATTAAATTGTAAAATGCAATCATTTCAGCTGTCTATCTGTAAAATTTCGGCAGAAAGGTTGTAACAATACAACCTTTTTTAATGCTTATTCTATACAAATAACGAAATAATCTATTGAATTAGAGCATGGTTCGTAACGATCAACTGCCCCCATGATCCATTTTTTGTAAAAAACAAATCTTGCATCTCTTTGGATTGTAAAGAGTATGCAGGCTTTTGGTGTATAATGGCGCAATACCAATATTGTATTACTATGCTATAAAAGTTATACTTCCTGAGATGAATCATATAGCCTAAGTCACCCGAATACACCCTCAACTCTTTAATGCAATTTTCCCAGAAAATCTATTATAATCCGCCAAATCTCGATTTTTTAAGGCGATTTGGCGGATTGTAAGTAAAATTTCAGACTCAAAAATCATAACCTTTCATACAAATACAACCCTGTATTTTGCGGACTTTGCAAAGAAAGTTGGTGTATTAAGGCTGTTTTCATTAAAAAATCTTTGTAAAATGATATTTTTAGCATTTTAATCGCTATATTTGCAAAAGAATTGTAAAAACAAGGATTAAAATGATATTAGAGATTCGTTTAAGTAACTTCTTCTCCATTATGGATGAGGTGGTGTTGGATATGCAGGCAGCAAACATCCAGACCAAAAAGGCAAGGGCTTTGGCAGGAAACACCTTTAAGCACAAGGGCGTTCGTCTGTTAAAGACGGCAGCCATTTACGGTGCAAATGCTTCGGGCAAGAGTAATATCATCAAGGCTATTCGAGCTTGTGTCGCCATGATTTATAACTCGCATAAGCACAACGAGAATACGGTGTTTCCTTTCACACCATTCAAATTTGGCGGTAGTGATAAGCTGAGCACTTTCTTCATTCGCTTTATTATGGACGGAGTAGAGTATGAATACTCGTTTTCGATGACTACATCTGAGATTGTCAAGGAGGAATTACACCACTCACCAAATGGTCGTAGGGCAACCGTGTTTACTCGCGATGAGAGCAAGGGTCCAGAGAAGAAAAATATTTATGACTGCAAGTCAGGCATTCGTCGTCCAATGGATGTTGCAGCAAACACCTCTAGAAAGGCTCTCTTTATCTCTCGCGCGAGTCAGATGGGTAGAGAACTTGCTCAAAAGGTGTTCCGATACTTCAACGAGCAATTTGTGTTGTACTTTGCAAGCTACAACACAGATATGGTTGAAAGATTGCTCGAAGAGAATCGCGAGCAGTTGTTAAATGTGTTACGAATTGCGGATAGCGATATTATCAATATCAATAGCCGTTCGGAACAGAGGTCATACACCACCGCAATATTTGACCCTCAGAACAATAACAACATCGTATCGATGGATAATATTCAGAAGCCTCAATTGGTGATTACTACATACCATAGGAATAACCCAAGTGTATCGTTTGACTTTGACGAGGAGTCGGAAGGTACACGTCGTCTATTCTTTATGATGCTGACAATTATCGAC
>JAZLCQ010000006.1:0-37886 GCA_045614285.1 Alistipes sp. | reverse complement strand
TGCAATTCTAATAAAGTCGCAAGGAGACCATCGAAATCTAATATGTTATCGTAAAGCCGAACTAATATACGATATAACCTATCATTTTGCGAATTTGGCATTTGCGCGTGGTGATCGCACGATAGACCAGATGGTTCAAGCTGCACGCTCCGGCAAACAAAATATTGTTGAGGGTAATGCGGATGCAGAAACCTCAATCGAGATGGGCATCAAACTTATCAATGTTGCTAAGGCGAGTTTAAAAGAGTTGCTAACGGATTATGAGGACTATCTGCGCGTTAATGGTTATGAGCAGTGGAGAGATGACTCCGATAAGTTTGTAGCGATGCGCAAACTTGGCGTTGAAGGTAGCAACCAATCAATTTTAGATATTGCAAAATCTCGCCCTCTCGATACGGTTGCCAATATGGCAATCATCCTACTCAAGCAGGAGGACTATCTGCTACATAAATTACTCACATCACTCTCTGAGCAATTTCTCGAGGAGGGTGGTTTTAAAGAGAAAATGCACCGTATGCGTGTAGAGCGAAGAGGAAGATAGAGAGCATAGGGAGTTTAGGGAGTTTAGTGACGATTCCTTAAATTCTCTATATTCCCTAAATTCTTTAAATTCTCTTTGATGCCGAAAGCAACAAAGGCTCCCCGAAGGAAGCCTTTGTGATTATATGAAGAAATCGTTTATTTCTTCATATACCCCTTGATATATTGCACTCTATTAGATAACTATATTTACTCAAAATCGTATGGTTTGATTATATTTCTGTAGTTATACCAATTATCGGGAGAGGCTACTGAACCAACCGTATAACCATTATATTGTATATAGCTACTATACGACTTACTCGGTACATATATCATAATTCCCGAATAAAGAGAAAACGTAGAATCAGCAGAAAAATTAGAATCAAAATAGATTGCTGGCTTTTTTGTAGGTTTGCAATATATTATCAAACCTTCACATCCAGAGAATGTAGCCTTTCCAATTTCTTCAACTCTTTCAGGTATTACTAACTCTTTCAAATTAGAGCAACCACTAAACGCAGAAGAACCAATAGTTTTAATCTGTTCAGGAAGAGTAACTTCTGCCAGCGAAAAGCAACTGCTAAAAGCATTATCTGTAATAGTTGTTAGGCCGGTAAAGTTCTTTAACTCGTTAAACACCAATATAGAAGATCCTTTAAATGCAGTACCGAGATCAGTAACTGCTGCTGCCTCATCATAAGACAACTCACCATCATCATTATCATCCCAATAAAATGTACAAATCAACTTGGTATTTGGATCCTGGAATGTTATAACATTTTTCTCGCAATTATTATCGTCATCTTGTCCATTACCTTCGCACGAAGCAAAACATAGAACCACTGCAATAGTGGTACAGAGTAAAAGTTTTTTCATAGCAATGTGGATTTATGGTATTTTCTGCTTACAAAGTTAAAAAATCTTTTCCGATTGAGCAAGAGGTGGGCGAAATTAAAGGTGATTAAGGAATTTAGGGAGTTTAGAGAAAAATCACTAAATTCACTAATTTCCCTAAATTCTCTATAAATAGCTAATAGCTAACAGCAAAAACGAAAGCCCTCCCAAATGGGAAGGCTTTGCATTATCGAAATGTCACCACGAAGGGACTACTTCTTCATATAACCCTTAGGATATTGTACTCTAATGGATAACTACTTCAGACGTTACCTACATTTGATTGCGAAAATAAATCGATTGGAATAGGAGCTTTATCTTTAGAATTTAATTCTTCTTTGTACTTATTTATTATTTCATTGTGCGGAAGGTTAAGAAATACTTCGTCTTCGAAATCCAATGCTACAGGCAATATCGGAAGGTACTTATACTTTTTAGCCAATCTCTCTGCTTCAGAAAAAATCACAAATATTAATTTGTTACGTATTAAATATGGACATATGTTTAACAAATGTTCGTATTTAATTTGTATTGAATAGGTGTGATTAGAATCAATAAAATCTTCAGAATAATTATTTTCCAAAGCCAAAATGACACATGTTTCTGAAAGTTTACTATTATAAAGGCCGTTTTTGTTAAATGCGAATATATAATCTTTTATATGCCTATATATGTTAAATGAGGCCTTTTTAGTACACAAGATGTTGTCGTGGCAAAACTTTACAACACGATAACAAATAAGTATTATAAATTGTAGCGTAAAAAGCAAAACTGGGGCCCACCAGGAGTCAAAATGTGTTAATGATAATAAAAAAACTGCACCACATAAGCAACAGCAAATAATTATTAATATAGCAAGGATGGTGCGCTTGGCAAGGTTGATATCTTCAGTTTTATCTCTATAGATTTTACTGCTGATGGTATCAATATTTTTCACTACATAATTTAAGTATTGTGTGTATTCATTCATATTTTTAAGAATATAATCCGGGCCTACAGGTCTTCGGAAATATTCCAAGCATTCTGCTATAAATGCTCTTTTCTCTTTGTCGTTGGCGAAATACATAATTTTTATACAATTTTTAGGTCACACAAGAATGATAACAAAATTAAAAATTTATTTTCGATTGAGCAAAAAATAGTTAGGGATAATAGGGGAATTGGGACAATCGGTTTTAGTTGATAGAGAATAGTTTAATAGGATAAGATATGATTCGGGCTTATGCCATTGATAGGACTAGATAGGATAGAGTAGGACTTCCTATCAAATCCTATCAAGCACTGCTGGTGCGCTCCTGTCAAATCCCATAACCCCTATTGGTGCATCGCAAAAATAAGCCCCCTTTACAGAAAGGGGGTTTGGGGGATAGGTAACACACTGGGACTTATTTGCGTAGCAAAAATAAGTCCCCCTCACAGGAGGGGGATTTAGGGGGTGGGTAACACAAAAAGTGGTGGTGTTTTTTTTTACACCACCACTATATTAAAAGCAACAAAGACCTCCCGAATGGAAGGTCTTTGTGATTTATATGAAGAAATTGTTATTTCTTCATATAGCTTTTAATATAGTGGTGGTGCGAGCCGTAGCGGTTGAATGCTGCCTCGTCGAGAGCCTCCTGAGCCGATGGGTGAGCAACCGAGATGATAAGGCGAGCACGCTCCTGCAAGCTCTTGCCATACAAATCTACTGCACCATTCTCAGTTACGAACCAGTGGATGTGGTTACGAGTGGTAACAACACCTGCACCCTCAGTGAGAACATCCGAAATCTTCGATACACCCTTGTTAGTGATTGAAGGCAGAGGGATGATAGCCTTACCGCCCTTCGACAACGATGCACCATAGATGAAGTCAACCTGACCACCTACGCCCGAGTAGAACTTGCGACCGAGTGAGTCAGCACATACCTGACCTGTGATATCAACCTGCAAAGCCGAGTTGATAGCGGTTACGCGGTCGTTCTTCGAGATGATGAATGGATCGTTGGTGTAGCCTACATCCATCATCAATACGCCTGGGTTGTCATTGATGAAGTCGTAAACCTTCTGCGAACCCATCAAGAAGGTCGAAACCATCTTACCCTTATCGATATTCTTAGCCTCACCATTGATTACGCCCTTCTCTACGAGTGGGAGAACGCCATCAGCGAACATCTCGGTGTGAACACCGAGGTTCTTGTGGTTGCCGAGCTGTGCGAGTACTGCGTTAGGAATAGCACCGATACCCATCTGCAAGGTTGCACCATCCTCGATGAGACCTGCACAGAGGTTACCAATCTTGGTCTCCACCTCGTTTGGCTCTGCGAAGTGAGCCTCCTCGAGTGGCTGGTCGTCCTGAACGAAGATATCGATCTTCGACGAGTGAATCATAGCGTCACCCCAAGCACGAGGAACGTACTTGTTGATAACTGCGATAACGGTGTCAGCGCACTCAACAGCTGCGAGAGTAGCGTCAACCGAAGTACCGAGCGAAACATAACCGTGCTGGTCAGGTGTAGAAACCTGAATCATAGCCACATTACAAGGTACAGCGCCCGAACGATACAACTTCTGAGTCTCGCTCAAGAAGATTGGAATATAGTCAGCAAAACCTGCCTGAGTGGTCTTACGAACATTGCCACCTACGAAGAACGAATCCAACTGGAATACGCCCTCGAACTCTGCATCTGCATATGGTGCAGGGCCCTCGGTGTGAAGGTGGTGGATGTGAACATCCTTCAACTCGCCTGCGCGACCACGCTCGCACATAGCCTTAATCAAACACTGCGGTGCCGATGCAACCGACGAAAGGTGAATGTGATCACCCGACTTGATAGCCTTGACTGCCTCCTCTGGAGTAACAATTTTAATTGCCATAGCTTTTTTTTGTTTTAGGGTTGTATAATTTTAATTCTTAAATTTCACTATTGGTTGAGTGGCGGGTAAAACGCTTACTTGCGCTTTACCTCTACCTGCTCATATCCCTCGATGATATCGCCGATGCGGATATCGTTGTACGACTCGATGTTCAAACCGCAATCCATACCCGACGAAACCTCCTTCACATCATCCTTGAATCGCTTCAACGAACCAAGACGACCTGTGTGAATTACGATACCGTCACGAATTACGCGGATTGGAGTGTGGCGGGTAATCTTACCCTCACGCACAATACCTCCGGCGATAGTACCCACCTTCGAAATCTTGAAGGTCTCGAGTACCTCGATCGAGCAGACAATCTCCTCCTTCATCACAGGCTCCAACATACCCTCGATCGCATCCTTGATATCGTTGATAGCGTCGTAGATGATAGAGTAGAGACGAATCTCGATCTCCTCCTGCTCAGCCACCTTGCGAGCAGCAGCCGATGGACGTACCTGGAAACCTACGATGATGGCATTCGAAGCTGCAGCGAGCAATACATCGCTCTCCGAAATCTGTCCTACGGCCGAGTGGATAACATTCACCTGTACAGTCTCCTTCGAGAGCTTGATGAGCGATCCCGACATAGCCTCAACCGATCCGTCCACGTCACCCTTAACGATGATGTTCAACTCCTTGAACGAGCCGATGGCGATACGACGACCGATCTCATCGAGTGTCACGTGCTTCTGAGTCATGATACCCTGCATACGCTGCAACTGCTCACGCTTGTTGGCAATCTCGCGTGCCGAGCGGTCATCATCCATCACATTGATCGAATCACCCGCCTGAGGAGCACCATTGAGACCGAGCAACTGTACTGGTGTCGAAGGACCTGCCTCCTTAACCTTGTTACCATTCTCGTCGAACATAGCCTTCACACGACCTGTGTAGATACCCGAGAGGATAACATCTCCCACATGGAGTGTTCCCTCCTGTACGAGTACGGTCGAAACATAGCCACGACCCTTGTCCAAAGTCGACTCGATGATAGTACCCTTAGCCTTCTTGTTAGGGTTAGCCTTCAAGTCGAGCATCTCAGCTTCGAGGCGCACCTTCTCGAGCAACTTGTCGAGGTTGAGGCCCTGCTTAGCCGATACATCCTGGCTCTGGTACTTACCGCCCCAATCCTCCACGAGGAGATTCATCTGCGAGAGCTGCTCCTTGATGTGGTCAGGGTTAGCCTGTGGCTTATCAATCTTGTTAATTGCGAATACCATTGGTACACCCGCAGCCTGAGCGTGGTTGATAGCCTCAACAGTCTGTGGCATCACCTTGTCATCAGCAGCAACGATGATAATTGCAACGTCGGTAATCTTAGCACCACGTGCACGCATCGCAGTAAACGCCTCGTGACCCGGAGTATCGAGGAAGGTAATCTTCTGACCGTTGAGGTTTACAGAGTAAGCACCGATGTGCTGTGTGATACCTCCCGCCTCACCTGCGGTGACGTTAGTCTTACGGATGTTATCCAAGAGCGAAGTCTTACCGTGGTCTACGTGACCCATTACGGTTACGATTGGCGGACGAGGGAGCAAGTCCTCAGCTGTATCTGCCTCATCGTCGTTGATAGCCTCCTGAATCTCTGCCGATACGAACTCTACGCTGAAGCCGAACTCCTCAGCTACAACTACCAAGGCCTCAGCATCGAGACGCTGGTTGATAGATACCATCAAACCGAGGTTCATACAAGCCGAGATAACCTCCATTGGCGAGATGTTCATCATCGTAGCCACCTCACTTACGGTTACGAACTCGGTAACCTTGAGAATCTTCTTCTCTGCTGCTTCCTGCTCGAAAGCCTCGTTCATACGCTCACGTACCTCCTCGCGCTTCTCACGACGGTACTTAGCACCCTTATTCTTAGCGCCCTTGGCTGTCAAACGTGCCAAGGTATCCTTCACCTGCTTCGAAACCTCCTCGTCGCTCACCTCTGGGCGAACAACTGGCTTTGGCTGCGGCTTCTGTTTGTTCTTCTTGCCACCGCCCTGGTTCTGCTGATTCTGGTTGTTATTGTTGTTTGGCTTATTGAACTTGTTGTTGCCCTGCTGGTTGCCCTTCTCGTTCTTTGGAGCGTTGTTCTGCTGCTTGGTGATATCCACCTTAGCCTTCTCGAGACGCTTGCGGTGACGCTTGCCACCTGCAACCATACCCGATACGTCCATAGTACCGAGAATCTGCGGGCCACTGAGTGTTGGGGTCTCAGTCGCACGGAATACGTTCGACTTTGGCTCCTCTGCCTTTACTGGCTCCTCAACCTTCACTGGCTCAGCCTTAGGCTCTGGCTTAACCTCTACCTTTGGCTCCTCAACCTTTACCGGCTCAACCTTAGGCTCAGCCTTAACCTCCACCTTAGGCTCCTCGACCTTTACAGGCTCTGCCTTAGGCTCCTCAACCTTCTTCTTTGGCGAGAGGTCAATCTTACCGAGAATCTTAGGCTGTACAACCTCGTCCTTAACCTCGATAGTGCGCTTCTCCTCCTTTGGCTGTGGTGCAGCTACAGGCTCGATGCTTACCGATGTCTTTTTGCTCATCTTCTCGCGCACAGAGTCGAGTTCGCTGCCGCTTGGACGATTCTTGCCAAACTCCTTCTCCAAGATGGCGTAGGTGGCAGCTTCAATCGGTGTATTCGGCGACGAGTCAATCTCGATGCCCTTGCGGTGCAAGAAGTCTGTGATGGTGTTCAAACCCACGTTAAACTCCTTGGCTGCGCGTATAAGGCGTATTTTCTTTTCGTTTCCCATTATCTTTTTTCTTTTCTTATTCAACAAAATTTAGCTATTAGCCCTTGGCTAATTCTGCAGTCCGCACCTTGCTTACTGCATTGGGGTGGGGGAGTGGACTACTCCTCCTCCTCGAACTCAGCCTGCAAGATCTCGATGACCTTCTCAGCCTGCTCCACCTCGAGGTCTGCGCGCTTAGCCAAAGTCTCAGCGTTCATCTCGAGTACGCTCTTAGCTGTGTCGCAACCGATGTTGTGGAGGGTGTCGATGATCCAGCCGTCGATCTCGTCTGCGAACTCGGTGAGAGCTACATCCTCCTCATCCAACTCGCGGAATACGTCGATGTCGAAGCCGGTGAGCAATTTAGCAAGACGGATGTTCAAACCGCCCTTACCGATTGCCAACGATACCTGGTCTGGCTGGAGGTAAACCTGTGCGGTGTTCTTCTCCTCGTCAACAGTGATTGACGAAACCTTTGCAGGTGCCAAAGCACGCTGAATAAGCAACGATGTGTTCGAAGTGTACTGGATAACGTCGATATTCTCGTTACGCAACTCCTTTACGATTGTGTAGATACGAGCACCCTTAACACCTACGCAAGCTCCTACTGGGTCTACGCGGTCGTCATACGACTCAACTGCAACCTTAGCACGCTCACCTGGGATACGAGCGATCTTCTTGATGGTGATCAAACCATCCGAGATCTCAGGAACCTCCTGCTCGAACAACTTCTCAAGGAAGAGGTTTGCAGTACGAGAGAGGATGATGCGAGGCTTGTTGTTCGACATCTCTACGCTCTTGATGATAGCCTTGATGGTGTCACCCTTGCGGTAGAAGTCGTTAGGAATCTGCTCGCTCTTAGGCATTACCAACTCGTTCTCGTCCTCGTCGAGGATAAGCATATCGCGCTTCCAAACCTGGTAAACCTCACCCGAGATCAACTCACCAACCTTCGAAGTGTAA
Source organism: Alistipes sp. (assembly GCA_045614285.1). Classification (GTDB taxonomy): domain Bacteria; phylum Bacteroidota; class Bacteroidia; order Bacteroidales; family Rikenellaceae; genus Alistipes. Next base: position 29,884 of record JAZLCQ010000006.1, on the reverse strand, counting down.
TCCTCGAATACGCCTGCGTTCTCGAGGTCGAAGATGCGCGATGCGAGGTTCTGACGCAACGACAATACTGCACGACGACCAAATGCTGTGAATGGAATCTCGTCGGTGTACTCGTCACCTACCTCGTAAGAATCGTCGATCTTCAAGACATCCGACAACGAAATCTGAGTAGCCTCATCGGTGAAATCCTCATCGGCTACAACCTCGCGGTTACGCCAAATCTCGAGGTCACCCTTGTCATCGTTGATGATGATGTCGAAATTCTCGTCAGTACCATACTGCTTCTGCAATGCGTGGCGGAAGACATCCTCCAATACGCCAATCATTGTTGCTTTGTCGATGTTCTTCAACTCCTTGAACTCGGCAAAATTGCTGATAAGATTAAGATTGTTCATTGTTTTTTGTGTTTATATATTTGTTTGTGAATTTTCGTTAGCTGTTCGACTACTTGTAATCGAGATACTCCTTTGCCCACTTGAGCTCGTCGTATGTGTAGGTGTGGGTAGTGCGCTGCATCTGCTTTTTCTTCTTGCCCTCAACTACAACGGCCTCCTCGTACGAGAGGGTGATGTTCTCGTCGGTCACCTCGTCCAAGGTTGCGAGAATCTTCACGCCGCTCTTGAGCAACACCTCCACCGAGCTGCCAACCAACTTCTTGTACTGACGCACCAACTTCAAAGGCTCGCCAATGCCGGCAGAAGCTACGGTGAGCGAGTAGTCCTCGACATCACGGTCAAAAGCGTCGCCGATAGCACGGTTCAACATTGCACACGCATCAATCGAAACTCTTGTGTCGCTGTCCAAAATGATGTCGATTGTGTTGTCTGTTGTGATGGTGCAATCCACCACGAACATATCTGTGCCCTCCAAAGTTCTCTCTGCTACCGCTGCTATCTCCTTGATTTCCATGTAATTAAAATTATTTATTTAGCTCATATACCTTACAAAAATGAGGGGACTCTCTGTCCCCTCATCTCTTTCACAGTGCAAATATACACCTATATTTAATAAAAAGCAAATAATTTCGCAAAAATCTCTCTTTTGGATTCTTGTCTAACAAAAACTGCGCCCCTCAAGCGAGGAGCGCAGTAGTTTTGATGATATAGCAATCTATTACTTCGCCATATAAGGATAAGCATCCTTAGTAGCAGCGTCTGTGTTATCAATTACCTGTGCTTTAATACCTCCGTTGTGGTTGAAGATACCACCCTTGATTTCAATAGAACCGCCGAAGTATGACTCCCAAATGTTGTTCTTTGAGCCATTATTCCACAAGCTTGAGAACTTACCGCCCTCTACTACAACTTTACCATTAGCGCCTGCGCCACAGAAGAATGTACCGCCAGCACTAGCGTTTGCAACATTATTGAACTCACCACCCTTGATAGTAAGAGTTCCTGCAATATATGCAAAGTGACGAGTAGCTGCGTTCTGGATAGTATTATTGAAGATACCACCCTCGATAACAACTGAAGAGTTTGCAGAAACATTGATCATACCATTGATGGTGTTGAATGTACCACCCTTGACGATGATTTCACCGCCCTCACGGCTATCTACGCTGTATCGAAGAGTTGAAGGAGTAGAATAATAATCACCAGTTTGAGTGAATTCGCCACCCTCAACAACTACCTTACCGCCAATAGCACGGATAGGAGCAGCGTGCGACTCAACCTTACCATTACCGCTGATAGTCAAATTAACGCCATCTCTTGCTACAAAAGCATCTGTTGAAGTGGCAATGATATTTTTGCCATTGAGGTCGATTGTAGCTGTTGTGCCAGCAGGAATCTCAATAGCCTCAGAAGTTGTAATATCTCCTGTCAAAGTAACAAGACCACCATTTGCAATAGCTGTAGCCAAAGTCTCAGCATTGTTTGCAGCTGCAGCTACAACAAGAAGACCATCTTTCTCGATGACTGCATGGCCTGCTGCGAGGTGCTTAGCAGGATCCAACTTACCACCGTTTGCAAGGCTGAATGTACCGCCGTAGATAGTCAATACATGAGTGCTGTTAGCGTGGAACGACTGACCATCGTAGCTTACAGTGAAGTTACCACCGTAGATGTCAGTTGTAGCAGTCTCACCGTTAAATCTCCAACCTCCATAGAAGGTACCATCGTTGATGATGAGCTTACCATTCTTCTCATATGTGAACATATATGGTGCAAACTGTGGAATCACGCCATTAACATTCTTGAAAGTACCACCGTTGATAGTAACAACAGAGTTCTCCGAAACGTTAATCATAGCGTTAGTTGTGCCATCGATAGTTGCATCGAAAGTACCACCATTGATAACTACCTCAGTATCTACAGCCTTCAAGATGTGCTGGTAAGTACCTGTGTTCCAGTCCGAAGCACCAGTGAATGTACCGCCGTTGATGGTAATCTTACCACCGTTAGAACGAATACCACCCATACCCGAAATCTCGCCATCACCAGAGATTGTCAAGTCAGCCGAGTTCTCGATTGCATAACCGTTAGGGTTCGAGATAGTGTGACCTGCCAAGTTGATAGCCAAGTTAGCCTGAACAAGCAAAGCAGATGACAATACAACATCCTCGGTCAATGTTACCTCACCACCAACAGCTGCAGCCAAGTAGAGAGCGTCAGCCTCGTGTGCAGGATCCATATACTCAGGAGCGATCTCAACGTTGATAGTAACGTCGCTAGTGATCAACTCACCGTAGATGTTAGTACGGTGGTTGCGCTGTACTGGTACCGAACCTACAGTGCGAGTCTTAGCGTCAGCGCCGTCAGTGTAAGTGAAGATAACGTCAACAAGCTCCTTCTCGTTTACGAGTACGTAGTTCATTGCCATATACTCGTTGCCTGGAACAGGGAATACCTCGTCCTTCTTGATGTCTGCAGTTGCGAAGTTTACGTCAACCTCGTCAGCAACTGTACCATCCCAAAGATTGAGAGTAGAGTATACACCCTTAACGGTTACAGCCGACTGTGTAGGAACGTAACCTGCCTTGCGAGAAGCCTCGTAGTCTGCAGTACCGATGTTGATCTGAGCGAATGGACGCTTCAACTCGATGGTCTCGCTCTGAGCACCCTTAACAGCGATGCGCTGCTTCTTGTAGAATGCGTCGAGAGTCTCGTCGTTACAAGCTACATTGCTGTAGTCGATGCTGATTGTCTTAGCAGCGAGGTCTACAGTGTAAGGAGCTGCGTCGTTGTCAGCCCAGCAGATGATGTCGTACTGGTTGCCGGTAACGAGCTTGAGCTCGATAGTTGTGCTACCGTGAATCTCCTTTGAACCTGCGAGGTCCGAAAGATAGTTGCCGGCAGCATCATAAACTGCATACTGCAAAGTTGTTGCAGTAGTGCCGTCGCTGTACGCACGGGTAGGGGTACCTACGTTCAACGAAACTATTGCAGTCTCGCCCGCCTTTACTCCGAGGTCAACGTCCTGCTGACACGATGTTGCAACCATAGCTACGATTGCCAACATTCCGAAGAAAATCTTTTTCATGAAAATTGTGTTTAAAAGTTTGTATTAAAGTGAAAATTATACTTTTCTCGCTCTGTTTTTGCAATGAGGAATTATCTTTGATAATTGCTTGTTTATCGATATACATCCCTACATTCCCTACAAAGATACAAAAATAATTCCAAACTTGTAATAAAAATGCGTGAAATTTTGGCAGTTATTATTTAAGGTATTGATTTATAGTGGAATAAATTTATACATAAAAAACTGCGCCTCCCGTTGGGGAAGCGCAGTAAGTCGAAACTCTAACAGAGTCTTGGACGATTAGTTCCAAGTCCACTGATCCTTAACTGGGTCGTTCTCACCTGCCTGGTCATACTCGAAGCCCTGGTTCCAGTCGTAGTCGTACTCAGGCTTGATGACTACGTTGAATGTGATGTCGCCTGTGAGCAACTGACCGTAGATGTTAGTACGGTGGTTGCGCTGTACCGGTACCGAACCTACAGTGCGGTCGTGCGATCTCTCGTCGATGCCGTTTGTAGTGTCTACGAATGCGTTAGGGTCGTTGTAAGAGAACTTTACAGTAACGAGTGACTTGCCCTCTGTGCTGAATGGAACGAGAGCATAAGTCATAGCCAAGTACTCGAATGGCTTATCTGTGCTCGATGCTGGAGCTACAGGGAAAGTCTCGGTGCGTGGAATAGCTGCATAGTCGTAAGTTACAGTCTGTGGGTTCTCTACCTCACCTGTAGCGAAGTTGAGAGTGTTGTATACGTCAGATACGGTAACCTTCGAAGTCTGAGGGTTGTAGCCTGCGTTAGCAGCATCCTCGTAGTCGTTAGTACCGATGTTGATCTGAGCGAAAGGACGCTTCAACTCAACGCCAATCTCCATACGGCCCTTAACCTTGAACTCGATGTGCTTGTAGAAAGCGTCGCGAGTCTCGTCGTTGCAGAGAGTCTTAGCAGCGTCGTAGTCAACAACCATCTTCTTGTTTGTCCAATCTACGGTGTAGATACCGTTGTTGAGAGCGTTCTCAGATACAGCCCAGAATACAGCAGTGTAAGTGTTGCCGGTAGTGAGCTGAACGTTGATGTCCTGAGTGAGGTCAGCTCTGAAAATCAAGTTCTGAGTCTGATCAACGTCTGTGTTCGAGATGTTAACCAAAACCTCGCCCTTAGCGTCGTAGATGGCGTAGAGCAAGATAGCTGCGGTCTTACCGTCGCTGAATGAACGGCTTACAGCCTGTGGCGCAGCCAAGTTGAAAGATACGAGAGCGGTCTCGCCAGCCTCGCCGACTGTGAGGTTCTGCTCCTGCTGGCAAGATGTAGCAAACATTGCTACAATTGCCATGAATCCGAGTAAAAGTTTTTTCATAGTGAAATTTAGTTTAATAGTTTGTATTGTGTAAATTTTCTTTCAATCAAAAAACCAACAACACACTCGGTTTTGTCCGGTGTGGCGTTGTTGGGTTTAAAATTAAATTAATCGTTAAAAAACTCAATTCCGTCGAATAGAGCACTGCAAATTTATACAATAAATTCCACATTTCGAAACTTTTTATCGACTTTTTGCTCTTTATTTGCCTAAAGTGTTATGAATCAGTCTAATGGCTCTATTTTGTTCGTCTATCTTGCGAATGAGACTCGAGGACGAAATGAGTTGCGTGTTTCGCGCTCTACAATGCCCGTAATCACATCTGCAGCGTCGTGCCAGCGGTTCGAGTGGAAGGTGCGACGATAGCAAGTGAGGTGATTGTAGAGCTCAGGCCATCGCTGCTGCCATCCGCGTGGGAAACGGAGCAGATGTAGTGCTGTAGCCGAGTGCGACAATATTCGTGCCTCTTTATTTCCCGACTGATGAAACCATTCGACCTTTGTGGTGGGAGCTAGTCGCTGTACGGCACGAGCAAACCCGCGACCTCCGTTGTTGCTCTCGATGGCAGCTTGGCGGGTGCGATTGCGACAGAGCATCTCGGCAACCTCGCGCTCGGTAACCTCCATAGGCTCACGCGAGTAGACCACGTCGTTGATGTAGATTACTCCGTCCGTGTCGACCGCATAGCACATCGAGCAGAGATAGTCGTCGCCCGTGTCGGCAGTGTCGGTGTAGTTGCAGTAGCGGACTATGTCGCGCGGTAGGGCGTCGTACTCGCTGAAAGGGCTAGCATAAAGCAATCCCTCACGCGATGACGGGTGTCCCTGATACATGCACTCGAAGCGCAGTGTGTCGAGCTTACGTTTCTGCTTAAGTAGGGTAGCCGAGTGACGCTCCTCCCATAGCGCCTCGCCGAGGCTGCGAGGGTCAATTTCGGTAGCGGGCGACGCCTTCAATGCTTCGAAGTTGAGGTATAGCCACTCGCCCTCGCCGACGTTCTCTAAGTCGCTGAAACTCTGTAGCTCGCGACAGGGCTCTTTCGAGGTGATTGTGCCAATTAGATCGTCCTCGTGCCAACGTGTAAAGACGATAAGCTCGCGTGAGAAATTGTGCATTCTCGTACGCACAACCGAGGTGTACCACTCCCAACAATTCTCACGAATGATGGGGGAGTTTGCCTCCATCGCATCCTTGTATAGGTCGTCGAGGATGAAGCAATCTACGCGGTTGCCAGTCAGCGAACCTTCGCGACCCACCGAGAGGAGTGCTCCGTCGTGACCGATAATCTCCACCTCGTCGGCTGTGCGGATGTAATTTGCCGGTTTGGCGCCTCGCTTGATGGTCGTGTCGGGGAATAGCTCTTCGTACTCGCGACTCTCCAAAATTCGCTGTACACGACGGTTGAAACGCGAAGCCAACGAGCCTGAATAGGAGGCAATCGCTATGCGAAGATCGGGGTTGAGGCCGAGCATATAGGCGGGTAGTAAAGTGGTGGCTCCCACCGACTTACCGTGCTGAGGCGGCATGGTGATTATCAGACGTTTAATGTCGCCACGGGCGAACGCCTCGAGCACGCGATAGTAGACCGAATGGAATGGCTGCACCTCCAGAAATGGGTAGATTGTCGTTGCAAATTCAGTGAATCCCATAGCCTACTCCTCCTCGATTAAAAATGAGACAAACTTGTCGTAATCGAAGTCGTCCAACACGACGCCCTCCTCATCCTCGACCTGGAAATCCCACCATACGGCCGAGACTGCGTAGATGGTGTCGTGGGCATCGTACTGCATCACGTCGTTCACTCGTCTACGGTAGAGTATGAGCGACGCCGTGAGTCGCAAAATTTCGTCCCCAGCTCCTATGCTCTCCACTACTCCGGTGAAGTAGCAAGGCGATAGCAATTTGGCCTTCACTTCGGCCGCCAAAGAGGCGTAATCCTCCTCGGATAATTTATAAATTCTCTCTTTCATATTTATATAGGTTAATTGATGGATAAATTTTTGTTTTTCTCAAGTTAAATCCTTAACTTTGCAGGGACAAAGATAGTTCAATAAATGACTTTTTGTTTTAATAAAGTTCAAAAATTGTATAAAAAGATTTTAACGGAAAATATGGGAGGTCGATTAAAACTTATACGCAAAGCGCTCAGTTTAACGCAAGAGCAACTCGCTCAGCGACTTGGAGTGGGTAAGACTGCCCTCTCGATGATCGAGACTGGCAAGGCTCGACTCTCGGCTCGCAACCGCAATATCTTAGTTCAAGAATTGAATGTTAATCCTACTTGGCTCGAGTCGGGCAAGGGCGAAATGTTCAATGCCGATCCGATGCTTTCGGCATCGTTCGGACGTGGCTCGGAGATGGCTATGCCGTTGCAGTCGGTACCCCTCTATTCGGTGGAGGCAACCGCAGGTCTTGTACCGCTGTTCGAGCAGCAGGAGGCGCACAGCCCGATTAACTATATCCACATCCCGAACTTGCCAAAGTGTGACGGTGCGGTCTATGTTGTGGGCGACTCGATGTATCCGCTCTTGAAGAGTGGCGATATTGTCCTCTACAAGCAGTTGCACGATTTGGATGATATCTTCTGGGGCGATATGTATCTCCTCTCGATTGATGTCGATGGCGACGAGTATATCACGGTGAAGTATGTGCAGCGCTCGGAGAGGAGTGGCTATATCCGCCTTGTGTCGCAGAATCAGCACCACGCAGACAAGGATATCGAGATGAGCCGTGTGCGTGCGATCGCACTCGTGAAGGCGAGCATACGAATGAACTCGATGCGATAGGAAATTCTAAACAAACAACAATAACATTAAAAAACAATCAAGATGAAAAAACTTCTCTTTTGTGCGGTTGCTCTCGTTATGGGGGTGAGTGCAATGGCGGGAAATGACCCTAAGTGGCAAGACCCGAACAACTTTGAGGAGAATCGCTTGCCAATGCGATCTACCTTTATTGTAACGCCGACAGCTGAGAGTGCGGTTGTAGAGCACGACTTCACCAAGTCGCCTCTCTATCGTACGATTGGTGGCGTGTGGAAGTTCCACTGGACTGAGAATGCTACTGACGCTCAGCCTGAGAAATTCTACGCTCTCGGTTTCGACGACTCGAAGTGGGGCAAGATGCCTGTTCCGGGTCTGTGGGAGATGAATGGCTATGGTGTGCCTTTGTATAAGAATACAGGCTACGCTTGGCACAACTTCTACAAGAGCAATCCTCCGTACGTGCCAACCGAGCGCAATGCTATCGGTCTGTATCGTCACAACGTGGAGGTACCGGCAGAGTGGACTGGCAAGCAGATTTATGTTCACATCGGCTCGGCTACTTCAAATGTATCGTTGTGGGTGAATGGTAAGTATGTAGGTTATGGCGAGGATTCGAAGCTCGAGTCTGAGTTCGAGATTACCAAGTACGTTAAGGCTGGTAAGGAGAACTTGTTCGCTATGCAGATTTATCGTTGGTGCGACGGTACCTACCTCGAGGATCAGGACTTCTTCCGCCTCTCGGGTATTGGTCGTGACTGCTACATCTATGCTCGTGACAAGAAGCATATCGAGGATGTGAAGTTCGTTGCTGACTTGCACCACGAATACACCGAGGGTCACCTCGATGTGAATGTGGCTACAACCAAGGGCGTTAAGGAGCTGCGTTTGACCCTCTATGGCCCATGTGGTAAGCAGGTTAAGCAGGAAACTGTAGCTGTTGTAGACGGCAAGGTTGATCAGTGTATGCACGTAGGTAAGGTTAAGCCTTGGAGTGCAGAGGTTCCTACTCTCTATCGCCTCGTAGTTGAGGTTTTGGATGGTGGTAACACCGTTGAGGCTGCAGGCTTCAAGGTGGGATTCCGCAAGGTTGAGATTAAGGGTGCGCAGTTGCTCATCAATGGCAAGCCAGTACTTATCAAGGGTGCTAACCGCCACGAGATGAATCCTGAGACAGGTTACTATGTAACCCGTGAGGATATGATTCGCGACATTAAGATTATGAAGGAGTTGAACATCAACGCCGTTCGTACTTGTCACTATCCAAACTCGCCACTCTGGTACGACCTCTGCGACGAGTATGGTCTCTACGTTTGCGACGAGGGTAACATCGAGTCTCACGGTATGGGTTACAAGGAGAAGACCTTGGCTAAGCGCGACGACTATGCTGCTGCACACCTTATCCGTGATCAGCGTATGGTATTGCGTGACTACAACCACCCATCTGTAATTTACTGGTCGCTCGGTAACGAGGCTGGTAACGGCCCTAACTTCCACAAGTGCTACGACTGGATCAAGGCTTACGATAAGTCTCGCCCTGTAGTTTACGAGCAGGCTAACTATATCCGCTACGGACGCAGCGCTGCAAACTACAACAGCGATATCGACGCTCCTATGTATGCTAACTACGACGAGTGCGAGCGCCACGCTATCTCGAAGCCTGAGCGTCCACTCATCCAGTGTGAGTATGCGCACGCAATGGGTAACTCACTCGGTGGTTTGAAGGAGTACTGGGACTTGATTCGTGAGGCTCCACACTACCAGGGTGGTTTCATCTGGGACTTCGTAGACCAGGCTCTTGCTTGGCGTGAGAATGGCGAGTTGACCTATCGCTATGGTGGCTGCTGGAACAAGCGCGATGCTTCGGATGGTTCATTCTGCTGCAACGGCTTTATCGCTGCTAACCGCGAGTGGCACCCATCGGCTTACGAGGTTAAGCACCAGTACCAGAATATCTGGGTTAAGAATGTAGATTCGGCTAACGGTATCGTGAAGGTCTACAACGAGAACTTCTTCAAGTGCCTTGCTAATATTCGCCTTGTATGGAATATCTCGGTGAATGGTAAGGTTGTGAAGTCGGGCGAGGTTGAGACTCTCAAGGTAGGCCCACAGAAGAGTCAGGATATCCAGCTCGGTTACTCGGCTGAGGATTTCAAGGATTTGGAGGGCGAGATTATTCTCACCGTTACATCGGTATTGAAGAAGGACGAGCCGCTCCTCAAGGCTGGTTATGAGGTTGCTTTCAATCAGCTCACAATCGCTGCTTACGATGTTCAGGCTGCATTCAACGCTGCACAGCCTAAGTGCGGTAAGGGTCTTGTAGTTGCTGGTCGCAAGATTTCGGGTGCAGAGTTCAGCGCAGAGTTCGACGTTGACGGTTTCCTTACCTCTTATATATATAACGGCACCGAGCTTCTCTCGAAGCCTATGAAGCCTGAGTTCTATCGTGCATTAACCGAGAATGACTACGGTGTACGCAAGAATAAGAATAACCGCCACAACCACGACGGTTGGAAGGTATGGCGTACCGAGGTTGCTAAGCTCGAGAAGTTCGAGACCAAGGAGTTGGCAAATAAGTGCGTTGAGGTAACTGCTCTCTATAGCTACGAGCAGACCGGCGCTCTCGTTACTATGACCTACGTTATCGCTCAGGATGGTACTATCGCTGTAACCGAGTATATGAAGGCTGTAGTGGCTAATAGCGACAACGCTTCGAAGTTGAAGAAGGCTCCGCTCTTGCTCCGCTTCGGTATGGCATTGGCTATGCCTGAGTCGTTCAACACTATCGAGTTCTATGGTGCAGGTGAGCACGAGACCTATATCGACCGTACCTCGGGTGCAAAGGTTGGTCTCTACAAGCAGAGCGTAGACGAGCAGTTCTGGCCATTGTATGCTCGTCCACAGGAGTGTGGTGCACACTGCGACTTGCGTTGGTGGCGTGTATGCGACGAGCAGGGTCGCGGCTTTGAGGTTGTCAGCGACGTTCTCTTCCAGGCTAATGCTCTCCCTTATGCGATGGAGCAGTACGATGTTCACTCGAAGAAGTATCAGAAGTACGCTCAGCGCTTGAAGAAGGATGGCAACACTTACGTTAACATCGATAAGGCACAGATGGGTCTCGGTTGCGTGACATCGTGGAGATCACTCCCACGCCCAGAGTACCAGATTCCATACGAGAACCGCGAGTTCAAGTTTGTGATTAAGCCGTTGAAGTAATACGGCGACGAAAAAGAGGCGCAACCCGAAAAAGGTTGCGCCTCTTTTTTGCTGTTATGTGATTTGATTACAACTTGTCGGTTGCCCACTCGCCCTCGGCACCTTTATAAATAATAAGGTGGTGAGGAGCTAACGATTTGAGCAAAAGATAGGTCTCGTAGATGTTGATTCCCGAGGTGTAACCCTTTGCGATTTCGTAGCCGATTACCGCGCAGTTGCTCTTGGTGGTGTTGAGAGCGTGGAGGTTGCTCCAAAGGTAGCTCTCACCCCACATAGGGTCATTGCTTGGGTTGCCTCCGCGACGGATGTGGTCGCCCAACTCGGTCGTGTCGATTGGGGTACGCACTACGACATAGAGGCCTCGTTTTGCGCACTCCTCGATAATACCCCTAGCATTGCGGTCAAGTGTGATTATAATGCCGTTGTAGCCCTTCTTTGCCACCTTGTTGAGGTCTTTTATAGTCTCCCACTCAACGAGATTGATCGCAGCCTTCTCATTGTTGATGTGAAGAGCGCCATCGATGATAGAGAGCTGGCGTACACCTACGTTTAGGGCGTAGCACTCGCTAATGCGATTCTCGATGCGGCTTTCGAGCTCAAGTCGCAATAGGGTAGGGCTCTTTGCGTTCCACAACGCCTCGTTAGGTACTATGCACGCAAAGCGGATAGTATCCTCGCGACGCATATCGAGTTCCATCTCGCGGTATCCCTCGGTGAGGGTTGTAGTCTCTCCGAGTCGAAGCTTGTAGTGAAGGCGCATAGCCTTACGATTAAGTGCATTGCACTTTACAGGGATGGCAAACTCGGCAATAGCAGAGCCGTTGTTGATTACGAGCTTCGATACAGCATCGCGGATGCGAATGGTTGGCTGAGTGAAGACCTCGACACCCTCCACAATGGCGCGCTCCGACTTGTAGAGTTTGTTCGGAAGCAACGCCTTGTCGAGCATAATCGAGACCTCGTTGCGACCCTCGATTGCTGCCTTTGTGATGTTGAACTCGGCACCCATAGCACCCGAAGGTGTGTAAGCCACCTCGTGACCATTTACATAGACCGTGTAGGCCGACGAGGCATAGCCGATGCGGAGGATGAGCTGACGGTTGAGCCACTCTACGGGTTGCGCAAAGTAGGTTGTGAAGGTCGTGGCTGAGCCTCCCTCGCTGACGGTGAACTCCTCGATTTGCGCAACAAAACGCGACTTTTCGGGCGTAGCGCTTTGAGCCAAAGTCATATTGTTGTAGGGGAGTATGGCGGTGCGAGCCGGCTCTACTGCACGTGCAGAGAGGTCGTAGCGATTCTGTGCTGTCGAAGTTCCGAGGGTTGCGAGAAATATAGTCGCAAATAGTAGTACTCTCTTCATAAAATTTTGTATCTTTGTCGCAAAGGTACAATTTTATTTCGATAAACACTATGCCCGACAGCGTCAAATTGATATTTCCTTCCATTTCGGCTCGCAGAAAAGAGGTCGAGGGTGAGAAGTATATATGGGACTCGCTCCGCCAGAAGTGGCTTGTGCTCACTCCTGAGGAGTGGGTGCGTCGCCATACTATCGAGTGGCTTGTGACGCATAAGGGCATCCCTGCACTGCGCATTTCGCAGGAGTATCCCGTCAATGTCAATGGCCAGCACCAACGTGCCGACATCGTCGTTGTCGACGATTCGGCCAAGCCATATATCTTGATTGAGTGTAAGGCTCCCGAAGTGGCTATAGACAACGATGTGGCGATGCAGGCCGTGCGCTACAACACTGTTGTAGGTGCTCGCTACGTCCTGCTCACCAACGGAAAGACCCTCTACTGCTACGAGTGTCGCGATGGACAATATCGCTCGGTAAAGGAGTTTTAATTCCTATTTTACGATTAATTCACCTCGATAATCTCTACGGTCCAACCGAAGAGGTCGTTTGCGCACGCCTGCTGCATCTGTGTAATCTGCGATGTAGGCAAGGTGTCGGCTAGAATGGCATTCACCAGCTGAAGCGGGCTCGAGTAGGTGTTATCCACTGCATTTGCAAAACATTGATAGAAGCTGTTCTGCTGCGAGCGGCTCAGTCCGTCGGGTAGGATGTTTGCCGCTACGAGGTCGCGATAAGGGTAGAGGTGGCGCATATTCGATGCGTCGGCATCCAACTGCTCGACAATAGTCGTCACGACATAGACCTGCACCGTGTCGTTCACGGCAGGCATCTCGATAAATGTTGTGTAGACAGGGTACTCAGCCTCTACCGATGCGAGGACTTGGTCTGTGAAGAGCATATACTCCGCCTCGCTGAGGTTGTTTAGATAGACCATCTTGCGGTAGTCGCGCAAGAGGTTTCGCATAGCTTGTCGCTCCTCGCGACTCCACTTAGTCTGCTCGCTGCAGCTCCATAGACTGCCGCAAAAGAGTGCCACAATGGCGGTTGATAGTAAGAATTTTTTCATCGTGTAATAAAGTTAAGTTAAACCACACGATGAACGAACAACCTTCGTGCCAAGCAGATTTAGGCCTCCTCCAAAAACTCCTTGGTTACCACAAATTGAACGGCTTGCGGTACTATGGATATGGTCACTGGTGTGCCACCTTGCAACTCGCCATCGGTCTCGATTGGAATATCGGGCGAGGAGGTCACCTTTACCACCTTGCCTTGTGCGTGGTGTACGTGGCCTATCGAGTAGATTTTTCCATTGAAAAGTCTTGCTGCGCGGAATACTACGTGCCACCAATGTACGGGACGTATGATGGTCAAATCGAGTAATCCGTCGTTCGCTACGGCGCGTGGCAGCTGCTGAATACCGCCACCATTGTAGCGGCAGATGCCCACTGCGAGAGAGAATAGTTTTCTGTCGAAGATGACTTTGCCATCCACCTCGATGATTGCCTTGGTGGGTTTGGCCGAGAAGTAGCCCTTCAAAAGGCTGTAGATGTATAACCACTTGCCCTTGTAGCCCTTGAGCTTGAGGTGGTTGAATATCTTGATGACATAAGCGTCGAAGCCCAATCCCGCCACATTGGCCATATAGCGAGTATGCTCGACCTTCGACTCGGTGTAGGTCACCTTTCCTATATCTTGAAGGAAGGTGTGCCCCTCCTTGATGGCTCTGACTGCGGCCGAGTAGTTGCGTGGCGTACCCACCGTGCGTACCCAGTCGTTGCCTGTGCCTACGGCAATTACCGCAATGCGAATCTCCTTTGGCTCGCACTGCTGCTGTATAAAGAGACCATTGACGACCTCGTTTAAGGTGCCATCACCGCCTACAACGATAATCTTGCGATAGCCACGATTTACCGCCTCGACGGTCAGTTCTGTGGCGTGATATCGGTGCTCGGAGAAGGCCGGGTCGTGCTCGATACCGTTCTCGCGGAGGAGGTGAGAGATTGTCGGAAAATCCTCCAATCCCTTACCTCCGCCCGAAATCGGGTTAACTATTACAAACCAACGGTCGGTCATACTACTTCGCTGGTGCGTTCTTCAAAGTGTGGAGCAAGAAGTCGTAGAACTTTGCAACCGAAGCAATCTCTACCTTCTCATCAGGTGAGTGAGGGTAGCAGATGGTCGGGCCGAACGAAATCATATCGAGGTTAGGGTATACACCACCGATGATACCGCACTCGAGACCTGCGTGGATAGCAGTTACTGCAGGCTTCTTGCCGTAGAGAGCCTCATATGATGCCAACATAGCCTTCAAGATTGGCGACTCCATATTTGGCTTCCAGCCGTCATACGAACCAGAGAGCTCAACCTCTGCACCGGCCATCTCAAATACGCCCTTGATAGCCTCAGCCAAAGCCAACTTCTCGCTCGAAACCGACGAACGCAACAAGCACTGAATCTTCACGCACTCGCCGTTTGATACCACACGTGCGAGGTTGGTCGAGGTCTGTACCAAGCCCTCCATCTCAACCGACATCTTCACAACGCCGTTAGGTGCACCTACAACAGCCTTTACGAGCTTTATAGCCACCTCAGCAGGGATAATCTCGGCAGGAACGGCAACCTCCTCCGCGAGTACTGCAATCGAATCCTCGATATTCTCGAACTCAGCCTGGAGAGTCTTCTCGTACTCTGCAGCCTCAGCCTTGAATGCCTCTACATTCTTCACAAGTACTACAGCCTGAGCCTCACGTGGGATAGCGTTGCGCAAGCCACCGCCATCAACCGATGCGAGCTTCAACTCCATCTGCTCCTCCAAGGCGAGCAACATACGGAACAAGAGCTTATTGGCATTGGCACGCTGGCATACAATCTGAATACCCGAGTGACCACCCTTGCAACCCTTAACCGAGATTTCCAACGCCTTGTAACCCTCGGCAGGTGCTGCCACAGCCTCGTAAGGCATCTCAGCGCTTACATCCAAGCCACCAGCACAACCCACATACAACTCACCCTCGGTCTCCGAATCGAGGTTCAAGAGGATATCACCCTTCAACAGACCGCCCTTCAAGCCGAAAGCGCCATCCATACCAGTCTCCTCTGTTGCTGTGATGAGAGCCTCGATGGGACCGTGCTCAATAGTGTTATCCTCCATCACGGCCAAGATAGCCGCCACGCCGATACCGTTGTCAGCACCAAGTGTTGTGCCATTAGCTGTAACCCACTCGCCGTCGATGTAGGCCTCGATGGGGTCATTGATGAAGTCAAACTCCTTGTCGTTATTCTTCTGGGGAACCATATCCATATGCGCCTGAATAACGATACCCTTTCTATCCTCCATACCTGCGGTAGCGGGCTTGGTCATATATACATTACCAGCCTCATCAACTTGATGCTCGATGCCATTTGCTACGGCAAAGTCTACCAAGTATTGACGAATCTTATCCTCGCTATGCGAAGGGTGAGGAATATTACAAATCTCAGCAAAGTGTTTCCACACAAGTGCGGGCTTCAAAGCCGCTAAATTCTTATCCATAATCAGTTTTAAGTTTTATATTAGTTATTACTCTTTTCTCTCTTTGGGCATACGCACGATGGGCGCCTCGCGCAGAGCAGCCTCCTCCTTGGCGGCCTGCTTATCGAATGCATCGACGATATATTTCACCAGCGGGTGACGCACGATATCTCGCTTATCGAACTCAACCATACCAATGCCCTCAATGCCTCGCAGGGTATCCATCGCGCCTGTCAGACCACTATCGCTCTTGCGCGGGAGGTCAATCTGTGTAACATCGCCCGTAACGATAAATTTGGCATTGCGTCCCATACGCGTTAAGAACATCTTAATCTGCGAGCGTGTGGTGTTCTGCGCCTCGTCCAAGATAACAAAGGCATTGTCCAATGTACGACCACGCATATATGCCAATGGCGCAATCTGCACCGTGCCATCCTCCAGATACTTCTGCAACTTGGCAGCAGGAATCATATCATTCAGGGCATCGTACAGAGGCTGCAAATATGGATCCAGCTTCTCCTTCATATCACCCGGCAGGAAGCCAAGCTTCTCACCAGCCTCCACGGCGGGACGAGTCAGAATCACACGGCGCACCTCGCGCTCCTTCAGAGCCTTAACAGCCAAAGCGATAGCCGTATATGTCTTACCCGAACCAGCAGGGCCCACAGCAAAGAGCAGGTCGTTCTTATAGTACAAATCGACCAACTTGCGCTGATTGACGGTGCGGGCGCGGATTATATTTCCGTTGTTGCCAAATACGATAGTATCCTTGTCGTTCACCGGCTCGGCGCACTCGCTGATACCCGTTGAGAATGCCTGCGACACCACCTCACGCGATATGTGACCATACTTCTGGTAATACTCCACCAGAGCATTCATCTTACGCTCAAAAGCCTCAACATCGCGCTTCGCACCCAGAGCTTTGAGCGACGAGCCACGCGCCACAATCTTCACCTTGGGCGATAGTTCGCGCATAAGTTCGAGGTAAGTATCCTGCGCACCATACAACTCACGCGGGTCGACACCCTCGATTAATATCTCTCTATTTATTGCCTCCATAATTTTCTAAAACATATATCCCAAATTGAGCCCCACCCAATAGGCCGATGAGCGAAACTCCACACCCTCAAAGTAGTTGTTCGTGCGGGCAAAGTTACCCGTAAAGCGAGCGTCCAGCACCACGCTGTCGGAGATATTCACCCCCACGCCCACGGTATAGCCCACCGTAGAGCGCAGACGACCAAACTCTACACGCTCACTGCCTGTGCTATATCGGCCCGTGCCAGCAAGCGACAAAACGGGTCCTGCATTAAAACGCATAGGCCACAAGCCACGGTATGAAAACATAATGGGAATCTCCATTATATTTGACTTCACATCGTAGGCCGCCTTGCTGTGTTTAGCCTCGATGTTGTTGTACAAATACGCTAACTCCATCTGCAAGGCCAGCGCATCGTACCAGCACAGCGACATCATCAGCGCGCCACGCACACCCAACTTGGGCTGAAGTGCCACGCCCTCGGCCTTCATAGCCATATATGCCGCACCTGCCGATATACCCATCTCCATACGCTTGCGTGGGGAGTCGAAATAGTAAGACGACTGCGCCCAACCATTGCCAAGCGACAGCGCCGCGACAAGCAGAAGAATAACACGCCAAAACTTCATAAAACGCTTTTACGATACTTTGCAGAGTTTTAATATCTTTCAAAGATAACGATTTTTCAGCAAATGCCATATATATAAGTCTATTTATTTGATAAAACTTTTTTGTTACAATGGTTTTTCGTATCTTTGCCACGGATTATGCGGCTATCGCAACGGGTGCTGCAAGCCTTTGAATTGCGGGAAGTACGCAACAACGAACAGCGCAATAGCTACCTACCTGCAACCCTCGGAGCGCAGCGACCAAAGTCCCTGCCCGAGGCGGGGATTTAGGGGTGGGTCAGATTTGCAAATGCGTCTGGAAGACGCAAGGTATGCCTGCCGTAGCAAGATAACATAAATAATATTAGACTATAATAATTAACGAGATACAAAAATGAGCTTAGTAGCAATCGTAGGTCGCCCCAATGTGGGTAAGTCAACCCTCTTCAACCGCCTCGTAGGTCATCGTCAGGCTATCGTTGATGAGACTGCTGGTACAACACGCGACCGCCACTATGGTAAGACAGACTGGAATGGTAAGGAGTTTTCTATTATCGACACAGGTGGTTACGCCGTTAATACCGATGATATTTTCGAGGACGACATCCGCCGTCAGGTGATGCTCGCAATCGACGAAGCCGACCTTATCCTCTTTATGGTCGAGGTTAAGACAGGTGTTACGGACCTCGATATGATGATGGCCGATGTGTTGCGTCGTTCGGGCAAGAATGTTATTGTTGTCTGCAACAAGGTTGACAACTACGACCTTATCTACCAGTCGCACGAGTTCTACTCACTCGGCTTGGGCGATATTTTCTGCATCAGCTCTATGTCTGGTAGCGGTACGGGCGACTTGATGGACGAGATTTTGAAGCAGCTGCCCGAGGATACCAAGGCCGAGGAGTTTGACGACCTGCCCCGCATCACCATCGTGGGCCGCCCCAATGTGGGTAAGTCATCGCTCACAAACGCATTGCTTGGCGAGGAGCGTAACATCGTGACCAACATTGCTGGTACTACACGCGACTCTATCCACACACGCTACAACAAGTACGGTATGGACTTCTACTTGGTTGATACTGCTGGTATGCGTAAGAAGGGTAACGAGATGGAGGATTTGGAGTTCTACTCTGTAATGCGTTCGATACGTGCTATCGAGAATTCCGACGTCTGCATCCTTATGCTCGATGCTCAGCAAGGCTTGGAATCGCAGGATTTGAATATCCACAACCTTATCGTTCGCAACCGCAAGGGTTGTGTTATCGTGGTTAACAAGTGGGATTTGATTGAGAAGGGTAACAACACGATGAAGGAGTGGAAGGAGTTCTTGGAGAAGAAGCTCGCTCCGTTCAACGATATACCCATCATCTTCACATCTGTATTGAACAAGCAGCGTATCTTGGAGGTGTTGCAGCAGGCTATCCGCGTATATAACTCACGCAAGCGCCGAATTCCTACACACGAGCTTAACGAATATATCCTGCCCATCATCGAGGATTATCCCCCCGCATCTACAAAGGGTAAGTATATCCGCATCAAGTACGCTACACAGCTTCCTACACCTACGCCGCAGTTTGCGTTCTTCGTGAACCTGCCGCAGTATATCAAGGAGTCGTACCGTCGCTACTTGGAGAACAAGATGCGCGAGCAGTGGGACTTCTCGGGTGTGCCTATTCAGATTTATTTCCGCCAGAAATAATACACAGCAATCAAATAGAAAAGGTGTTCGATTCTCGAACACCTTTTTATTTTGGTAATGATGCTAAAAGAGCATTGTTAGCCAATTTCTTCCTATTTCTGGAACTGCATAGTAAAATTCCTCAACCACTTCATCAGCGGGCCGCGCACGGCCAAACAGAAGGGAATAAACAGGCGGAACCACCAATCGGGTACCTTGCAACGCTGACCACGGAACATACCGTTGAGCGAGCGACGCGCGCAACTATCGGGAGTCATCAAGATACCCGTACGCACGCCAAAGCGTTGCAGCTTGGGCGAGAGGCCGTATAGGTCGGTTGCAATACCTGCGGGGCAGATAGCCGTAACGGTCACACCCTTACTCTCAACCTCCTTAGAGAAGGCCACCGAAAAACTCTTCAAGTAGGCCTTGCTGGCACTATACAATGACAAGCCCGGATATGGCATCCATATAGAGAATGACGACATATTCAGAATGCGACCACCTCCGCGCTTAATCATATCGGCAGCATAGAGTCGGCAGTTGAGTGTCGCCGTAATATCGTGCAGATAAATCATTCGCTGAATACGCTCGATGGGGGTATTCAAGATGTCGCAGAACGAGAATATTCCCGCATTGTTAATCAACACATCTACCTTTATACCCTCAGCCTCGGTCCACGCGAACAGCTCCTCGGCAGCCGTGGGCGAAGCCAAATCCTTAACAAGCGTACGCACCCACACATTGGGCGATGCTGCGCGCACCTCCTCGGCTGTTGCCGCGAGCTCCTCCTCGCCCGAAGCAACCATCAGCACATTATAGCCCATAGAGGCAAGGCGTAGGGCGTAACAACGACCTATACCCTTCGACGCACCCGTCACGAGTGCCGTCTTTGTGCCTGTTAAAACCTCTCCGCGACGCATTACAGACCAAGCTCTTTACGGATAACCTTCGGCAGATTATCGCAATGGTGACAACACTTCATATCCACAGAGTACATACGCGCAATGCAGTAATCCTTATGGTCGCAGCCCGAGCGTGTAGCCATATCGCCCGCAAGCATCTTATTCACGAATGCGGGGTCATTGATGAGCGCACGCGCCATCTGCACCATCTCGAAGCCCTCATCCAGCACCTTCTCGATACCCTCGCGCGACACCAAGCCACCAACATATACCAACGGACCCTTCAACGCTGCACGGAACTTCTTAGCATTCTCCAAGAAGAAGCACTCCTCGAAGTCGTACTGCTTAATCATCCACTGACCAAAGAGCGATACGACAATCTTCTGCAACCACTCGTTCCAACCCATATAGTAACCCATAGTCTTAGTCGGTATGCGACCACGCATCACAGCCATCGGGGCGCGCGACACAAAGCCTGACGAGAGGACAATACCGTGAACGCCAAACTTTTCGATTTGCTTAGCTATCTCGATTGACTCGGGCACCTGTATGCCGCCCTTGAAGCCATCCTCCATATTATGCTTGACAAGAACAGCCATATTACACTTCGCAGCCTGCTCCATAACCTCCTCCAAGCACATATTCATAAAGCGCATACGGTTCTCCAACGAGCCACCAAACTCATCACGACGACGGTTTGTCCACGGCGAGAGGAACTGCGAGATAAGGTATCCGTGACCTGCGTGTACCTCCACGCTATCGAAGCCCGCATTGTGAGCCGTCTTTACCGCAGTACCAAAATCCTTTGCCATCTCGATAAGCTCCGATGGGCGTAACTTGCGGTGGAAGGTAGGCGAGTAGAGGTTAAAACCATTAGATGCCGACACGGGGAAGCAACCCGCCGTAGACCAGTGGGTCATATTACCGCAGTGGCCAATCTGAATACCCACGGCAGCACCCTCCTTATGCACAGCATCGGTAATATCGCGCAAAGCAGGTACAATCTCATCGCGCAACCACAACTGCGAGTTGAACGAGATACCGCTACGATTTACCGAGGCGTAGGCCAGCGTAGTCATACCCACACCACCCTTGGCAACACTTGTATGATAATCTTTCAACGCCTGCGTAGGGCCGAAATCCTTACCCATAGACTCGAAGGCAGCCGAACGAATTGTACGGTTGCGCAGGGTTATGGGACCCATCTTATAAGGCGTGAAAAGCTTAGAGTCTTTTATGTCTTTCATAACTTTATACTTTCTAATATATAAACGGAATTATACGCTTGCGGTTAAGCGATGTAAACTCCTCACCAAACTCCTTCTTATATCGCTTATACAAAGATGCCGAGCGCGGTGCGAGGTTAGCAAATGTCCACAGCACGAACACTGCTCCTGCCCACGACCACGACGCAATAGCGAAGCCAGTCCACTCGACCAGCTCGCCAAAGTAGTTTGCCGACGATACATAGCGGAACATACCTCCCTTGGGGATATAGTGCTTCGTGTCGCCCGGCTTGCGCAGGTGGCGAATGATGTAGTCGGCCTGCCAATTGATAAACATACCGGCAAAGAATACCGCCACACCGATATATATAAAGGGTTTAGAGAACCAATCAGCGTAATAATTCTCGGGCGCAAGGAAGAATATCCAGCCACCCTGCATCAATGCGTTGAGAGTGTTGAAAATCATACCCATAAGCACAATACCGAGCGGCATCTTTGAGTTTCCGCGCATCAGGAGCGGGAAGATAAACGAACGCTGGAAATAGTGCAGCTGAAAAATAGCAAAAAGCACCAACGGCACCACATCCCACTGACGCTCCGACATAGCCCACAATGCGCACATAGCCACAAAGACAGGCGACTCCATTAGCACCCAGCCAATCTTGTTGGGCACAGGAGGGCCATAACGACGGTCGAAGAGGTAGCCGTAGCCCGCCTCAAAGAATTGGAGAGCAACAAATACCACCACCGCAACAGACGACATTACGAGTAGGAATATATTGTATGATTCGATTGAAAATCCCATAAACACTCAATTTTTATCAACGGATGCAAAGTTAGGCAAAAAAACTCATAAAGTATTTCCTATGGGCTACTTTTTTACAAATAGAACCAAACTTTGGACGAAATGAACAAAAAAAAGGTTGCCGATGTTCTCGGCAACCTAATTTTATGTTGTTTGTAAATTGTATAAGACGAGGGTTTTCAAGGCTTGCGAAACCCGAGAAACCGCAGTTTACTGAGCGTAAATGAGGATTTCGAGGGTGAGCGTAACGCCGAAAACTCCGTATTAGACAATTTACTTAACGAATGTAGCGTTCTTCAAGTAAGCAGCACTCTTAGCTACACCCTCCCACATTGTTACGATACGAGCAGCCTTATCCTCGTCCTTAGGACCGCGGGGCATCTCCTGCTCAACAACGAAATCGCTGTAACCGTTAGCGTAGAACTGGTTGAAGATAGCCTCGAAGTCAATCTTACCGCTATCGCCGATTACGAGGTCATCCTTGATGTGGAGCATCTGGATACGGTTGGGGTACTTCTTCAAGTAGTCAACGGGGTTCTTACCACCCTTAGTTGTCCAGTATACATCCATCTGGAAGAATACTGACTCGGGGTCTGTGTTCTCAATCATATACTCCCACTTAACCTGACCGTCAACAACCTCATACTCAAAAGCGTGGTTGTGGTAGCCGAGCTTCAAGCCATACTCCTTAGCCAAAGCACCAACCTTGTTGAAGTAGTCGCAAACAGCCTTCAAATCCTCAATAGTCTCGCCGAGCTTGAAGCTGGGGATAACGCAATACTTAGCACCCATAACATTCAAACCCTTGAAAACCTCTTTCCACTGCTCCATAATCTCAGCCTCCTTCTCGGGATCCATACCGATTGAGTGGTGAGTAGAGATAATCTTCAAGCCGTGCTTGTCGCACAATGCCTTGAACTCCTCAGCGGGCAAACCGAAGCACTGGGGGCTACGCAATGTCTCAACAACATTGTAACCTGCGGCTGCAACCTTAGCCAAAGATGCGTCAACATCCTTCATATCCTGATTTACAGAATACAACTGAAGACCAATCTGCTTCTCGGCGGGAGCGCAAGAAACAAACATAGATACTGCTGCCAAAGCAACGACAGCAAAAGAGAATAACTTTTTCATTTACTTAAATATTTAAATTGGTTTATAGTTAAAATTTCTATAATCAACGACTTATGCACCATCAGCGCGTATAACGCATAATGCACTATACAAAAATACTAATTTATTATCAAATTCAAATATTTCCCTACAAAATTCCTCAAAAAAAGGGGTGAAATAGCCTCTTTGCGCCCAGCCCAGAGGTCGATTATTGCCATTAGATGAAAAAAAGCACCCAAAAGCGTCAAATTGACACTTATTTTTATTACATTTGCGTGAATTTTTGAAACATTAACTCAATTAAAAAATAACACACTATGAAAGAGGCTATTGCTATTCTCACAGGTGGCGGTCCGGCACCGGGTATGAACACAGTTGTCGGCAGCGTTGCTAAGACATTCCTTGCTAAGGGTTATCGCGTAATCGGTTTGCATTACGGTTATTCAGGTCTTTTCAACTCTAATCCCCGTTTCGAGGATTTGGATTTCGTAAAGTCTGACTTCATCTTCAATCAGGGTGGTTCTTACCTTACTATGAGCCGTTTCAAGCCCACAGACAAGGACTTCGAGGAGAACTTCAACCTTTCATTCTTCCAGGACAACAACATCAAGTTGTTGGTAACAGTTGGTGGCGACGACACAGCTTCAACAGCTAACCGTATCGCTAAGTTCTTGGAGGCTAAGCAGTACCCCATTGCTAACATCCATGTTCCCAAGACTATCGACAACGACCTTCCCTTGCCCGCAGGCTCACCCACATTCGGTTATCAGTCAGCTAAGGAGGGTGGTACCGTTATCGGTCGTGCCGTTTACAACGACGCTCGCACATCGGCTAACTGGTTTGTTGTAGCAGCTATGGGTCGTTCGGCTGGTCACTTGGCATTCGGTATCGGCTCTGCTTGCCACTATCCTATGATTGTTATCCCCGAGATGTTCAACAAGACTGAGATTACTATCGAGAAGATCGTTAACTTGGTTATCTCTTCAATCATCAAGCGTAAGATTATGGGCATCGAGTACGGTGTTGCAATGATTTCTGAGGGTGTATTCCACGCTCTTTCTGATGAGGAGATTCGCAACTCAGGTATCAACTTCACTTACGACGACCACGGTCACCCCGAGCTCGGTAAGGTATCTAAGGCTAACATCTTCAACGAGTTGTTGGAAAACAAGTTGAAGGCTCTTAACATCAAGGTTAAGTCTCGCCCCGTTGAGATTGGTTACGAGGTTCGTTGCCAGACTCCTATCGCTTACGACTTGGTATACTGCTCTGAGTTGGGTATGGGCGTTTACAAGCTCTTCTCTGAGGGCAAGACCGGCTGTATGGTTTACATCTCACAGGACGGTTTTGTATCACCTCTCTACTTGAAGGATTTGCAGGATCCCACAACAGGCAAGATTCCTCCCCGTCTCGTAAATGTAGAGTCAGACAAGATTCAGCAGGTTATCAACAACCTCTTGCACTATGTAACTCCCGAGGATTACGAGGCAGCAAAGGCTTATGTTGCTAACCCCGAGGCTTACGACTTCAAGAAGATTTTGGAGTGGTAATATAACTCACTAAAAATAGTAAAGACCGTCTTTTCAGACGGTCTTTACTATTTTAGGTCCAATTCCAATTGTATCTTGGGATGTAGATTCACAACCTCCAAGCGTTGCTTGCGGGCGCGCTTGACAGTGTAGGCTGTGCCACCACGACTGCGGCCGTCCCACCACGCAACAATCACCGCTGCATTATCCACCAGAAAATCGTTGCGGCGCATATAGGCCAATTTATCATCCTCACCCACGACTACCCTCTCGTCGGCTGCCTCAATCACGCTATCGTACTGTGCCACAGCCTCCGCCTTGAACAACTTCCGAAACTCGGCAAACGGCTCAACGGCCACAAGCTCCACATCCTCCTTCTCGCGCTTCAACTCCGCCACCGCTCGCCCCGCCGCAAGGTCAAAGCCCCAAGCCATACCGCACAGAAAGCGAGTCATACCCTGCTCGTAGAGGTAACGCACAAGTGCGCGCAGCTCATCGTCGGCCACAGCATTGTAGGTGCGGTGTCCTGTGAAGGCCACGGTGCGGCTACGCACAGGCAGGATATCGGTAATGTCGTTCATCGCAAAAATAAAGAGTGTTAATTGTACAAATATATCCCTCTGGCGCGGATTTTGCAACTTTCATCTACGAATTCTAAAATTAAAATGCGTTATGAAACACTCTGTTTGTACTCTTGTATCTTTTTTGGGCGGTATGCTCGTTGGCTCGGTTGTAACTATGCTTGTGACACCTCAGTCGGGCCCCGAGTTGCGCAATAAAATCCGCGATTATGTCGACCAGGAGGCCGAGAAGATTCGCTGCCACTGCAATGATGAGAAGTAGTTAAACAGCTCTCAATCCAAAAAAACGACTGAACTACAAGTTACTAAACGACAACCTCACAATGGACGACAACAAACTCCCCGTCGGTTCGGTGCTGACACCGCTGATTTGCTTTGCCATAACAACCACAATGGCGATAATACTGCTGGTGGCAACACTCGTAATGTGGATAGCCGAGATAACAGGCTCGGCAACACTATCGACACTCATCGTCGGCTGTGGATTTTTGTTTGTGGCGTGGCTCATATATATATTGTCCGTCAAGCGTTGTATCGCCTACTTCCGCGACCGCTTGGACACTGTGTACGATGTGGCTTACTCAATACGCAACGGCTACAAAGTAGCATTGAGGTTTTTCAGTTCGTTTGTGGGCGAAATCTTGCAAAAGTAATCGCCAAGGGGTCGGCTTCGGTCGGCCCCTGTTTTTTGCACCATCACCATCTTTGCAAAAAAAGAGGTTACCTTGTTAAAGATAACCTCATTGTTCGTATGTGCACTTATTTAGAACTGCTCCTGCACCTCCGAGATAAGTGTAATATCCTCAGCCGTTGAGTTCATCACATACGCCTCAGCGCCAACGATGTAAGCCTCGGCCAGCTTGGCATAGACCTTGGCGTCCGATGCGTACTCCTCGACCTGAGTGGCCTGCTGAGCCAAAAGGTAGGTGATGATAAGATGGCCCGAACACTCCACCAAGCGGCGTGCGTGGAAATCCTTGAACTGAGCCGTCTCCTTGCTCACCTCCTCGACATAGGCCACCATAGCCTCCACGCGAGCGCGCAGAGCCTGCATCTTCTCAACGATGGGCTGCATAGCCACAGAGTACTCCTGCTGCTCGTAGCGCATCATCTGCTCCATATAAGTGCCCTTCGTCACGGCATTTATAGCCGCCACAACCTGCAACTGCGAAGTACCCTCGTAGATATTCATAATGCGCGCATCGCGATACAGACGCTCGCAAGCGTAATCCTTCATATAACCCGAGCCGCCGTGCACCTGAATCGCATCGTAAGCCAACGAATTGGCATACTCCGAAGCGATGAGCTTCACCAGCGGTGTGTAGCCATCGGCCAAGCGGTTATAGAACTTCATCTCCTGACGCTCCTCTGTTTCCAACGCGCGCTCGTGAGAGATGTGGGCATACTGCTTGTAAATCTCAACAAAGCGGCTTGTCTCGTAGAGCAATGCTCGCGCACCACGCAGGCGGGCACGCATATTTGTAAGCATCTCCGATATTGCGGGGAACTTGACAATATCCTTACCGAACTGCTGACGCTCGTGAGCATACTTTAACGCCTCGCGATATGCGGCCTCACAAAGACCTACCGACTGCGCACCGATACCCAGACGCGCCGCGTTCATCAGCGACATAACATACTTGATAAGGCCCATCTTCCTGTCGCCCACCAACTCAGCAGGGGCATCGGTAAAGACCAACTCGCAGGTGGGTGAGCCCTTGATACCGAGCTTATTCTCGATGCGGCGCACCTTCATACCGCCATTTCGTCTATCGTAAACAAGCATCGACAAACCACGCGCATCCTTCGTGCCCTCCTCGGTACGAGCCAGCACCAGCGAGATATCGCCATCGCCATTGGTAATGAAGCGCTTAACGCCATTGAGCAACCAGGTCTGGCGCTCCTCCGACCAAGTAGCCTTCAACATCACAGCACCGAGGTCTGAGCCTGCATCGGGCTCGGTGAGGTCCATAGCGCAGGTAGCACCCTCGCTAACCCAAGTAAGGTACTTCATCTTCTGCTCCTCCGAAGCAAACTCGTTGAGTGTCTCAGCGCAATCCTGCAAGCCCCAGATATTCTCGAAACTTGCATCGGCACGCGACACCATCTCATTGGCCATAACAAAGCACAGAAGCGGGAAATTCAAACCCTTGAAGCGACGAGGGAGTGTAATACCACTCAGTCCGGCATCGTTCACAGCCTTCATATTCTCGACCGTACCCGAAGCGTATTCGACCCTATCGTTCACTACGCGAGGTCCTTCGTGGTCGACACCCTCGGCATTGGGAGCAATGACATCGGCACATACGCCACCGATAATCTCCATAACGCGCAGATAAGAGTCCATAGCGTCCTCAAAATTCTGCGGAGCATAATCGTAGAGCTCCTTATCGGCAAAGCCGCGCTCCTTCAACTCCACAATCTTACGCATCAGCGGATGCGAAAGGTGGTACTGCAAATCCTTATTATCTAAAAAGAAATTAGCCATCTCTACTTTGAGTTTTGCTTGTAATACTTAATCATCTTGGGGATGACATCATTCACATCGCCCGTGATTGCATAGTCGGCAATCTTATTGATAGGAGCCTCGGGGTCGTTGTTGATTGCAATAATCATTGACGACTCGTCCATACCTGCCGTATGCTGAATCTGACCCGAGATACCGCAAGCAATATACAACTTGGGACGAACCGTAACACCTGTCTGACCAATCTGACGCTCGTGCTCACAGAAGCCAGCATCAACAGCAGCGCGCGAAGCACCGACCTCGCCACCAAGCACCTCGGCCAAGTCGAAGCAGAGCTTGAAGTTCTCCTTAGAGCCCATACCGTAACCACCCGCCACGATAACACTTGCGCCCTTGATATTAATCTTGCGCTCCTCCATCTGGCGGTCGATGATGGTTACAGCCAAATCGGCCTCTGTGATATACTCCTTCCACGCGATTGTCTTCACCTCGCCAGCAGCGGGCGTTGCCATCTCCTGCTTACGCATCACGCCCTCACGAACGGTAGCCATCTGAGGACGGCAGTCAGGGTTTACGATGGTAGCGATAATATTTCCGCCAAATGCGGGGCGAATCTGGTAGAGGAGATTCTCATACTCCTTGCCTGTCTTGGCATCCTTGTGCGGGCCAATCTCCAACTGCGTACAGTCGGCTGTAAGACCGCTATGCAGAGCCGAAGAGACACGCGGAGCGAAGTCACGACCAACGGGTGTAGCACCAAACAAAACAATCTGCGGCTGCTCGGCCTTAATCAGACCACACAGCGTAGAGGTGTGAGGCAGCGTGCGGAAGGGAGCAAAAATCTCATCATCGGCAACCCATACGGTATCAGCACCATACTTTGCAAGCTCATGCTCCACACCAGCCACCTTATGACCGATAACCACGGCCTCCAACTTAACAGCCAACTTATCGGCCAGCTCACGACCTTTGGTCAGGAGCTCCAAACTTACATCGGCAATCACGCCCTCTTCGAGTTCGATATATACAAATATATTATTCATACTCTTACATTCGATTAACCGAGCGTGTGGCTCGCAATAAGTTCAACCATAAGTTCATTTATATCCTCGTCCGATGCACTCAAACGCTTAGCCTCCTTGGCTTGGAAGACGACATTCTCAATCTTCTTAACCTTCGTAGGCGAGCCCAAAAGACCCAACTGCTGCTCGTCGCAGACGATATCGGCAGCCGTAAGCTCCACAATCTTCAAGTAGTCGCGCTCCGAGGCCATCTTGGCAGCCAACGACTCGGGGTCGGCAGCAATCTCGGTGGGAATCATCGCATACTTATACTTCATCACCAGACGAGCATTCTGCGGGCGCACCTCGGCAGCCGATGAGTTTACTGTAATAACGGCAGGAATGGGACACTCAACACTCTCCACACCACGCTCCAAGCGGCGGCGAATAACAAGCGAAGACTCCTTGACCTGCTCAACACACTCGGCATAGGTAACCTGCGGCAGACCTAACTTTTCGGCAACCTGAGGACCTACCTGAGCCGTATCGCCGTCGATAGCCTGACGGCCTGCAATTATAACATCGGCGCCAATTGTTTTCAGCGCGCACGAAAGAGCATACGATGTAGCCAATGTATCCGAGCCAGCGAACTTACGGTCGGTCAAAAGATAACCGCCATCGGCGCCACGGAACATTGCGTCACGGATAATGTCGGCAGCACGGAACGGACCCATAGTAAGAATATGTACCGTAGAGCCCACGCACTCCTCTTTCAGGCGGAGCGCCAACTCCAAGGCATTCAAATCTTCGGGATTGAAGATAGCTGGCAGTGCCGCACGATTGACTGTACCCTCGGGTGTCATCGCGTCCTTACCCACATTGCGGGTATCGGGCACCTGCTTGGCCAATACAACAATTTTTAATGCTTTGTTCATTACTCTAAAATGGTTAGTTAATGGATTCACCGCGACAGTAAACCCCTCTATAAACGGAAAAATGCACGAAAAAGTACATTCACTCAACACTTTCTCACCCAAAAGCACAACTTACGCGACTAAGTGGCACCTTCGAATAATTAAATGTCGACCGAAGCCTTATTCGGGCATTTATCCGTTTTTATCTATCAATTATCGTACGATAGTCTCGTCACGGTCGGGACCTACCGAGATAATCTTCACGGGAACACCGGTTTCCTGCTCGATAAACTCGACATACTCGCGGAACTCCACGGGGAAATCCTCCCAAGTGCGCACCTTGCAGATGTCGCA
>JAZLCQ010000005.1:0-20362 GCA_045614285.1 Alistipes sp. | reverse complement strand
TCAAACCTGCATACTCGCCCGCAGCACCCGAGTTTGGCTGTACCGAGCAAGCTGCAAAGCCTGTGATGGTTGCCAAATCGTTCTCCAACTCCTCAATCAATGCGGTGTAACCCTCGCGCTGAGCTGCAGGAGCAAATGGGTGGATATTCTGGAAGCCCGACAACGAAAGCGGTTGCATCAACGATGCAGCGTTGAGCTTCATTGTGCACGAGCCGAGCGAAATCATCGAGTTTGCCAACGAGATATCGCGCAACTCGAGCTGCTTGATGTAGCGCATCAACTCGCTCTCCGAACGGTAGCGGTTGAAGACAGGCTCGGTGAGGTAAGGACTCTTACGCGCCATAAAGCTCTGAGCCTCGGTTGCATAGACCACCTTCTTGGTCTTGCGACCCTTTGCCTCAGCAAAGATTGCTACAACCTCCTCAATCTCCGCAGGTGTGGTCACTTCGTCAAATGAGATGCGTACGCGTACCTCCGAAGGGTAGAAGAAATTGATGTGGTGCTCCTCCGCTACAGACTCTACGACCGAAGCCTCAGCCTCGATGTCGAGTGTGTCGAAGTAGTTTGTGCAGGCGAGCTTATAGCCCAAAGCCTCGATGGCCTTAGCTGCGCTCTGTGCTGCGAGGTGTGCGGTCAAAGCAGCACGACGGAGTCCCTCTGCACCGTTATAAACGCAGTGGAAGCCGACAATCGAAGCCATCAATGCCGATGCAGTACAGATATTTGATGTTGCGCGCTCACGCTTGATGTGCTGCTCACGCATCTGCAATGACATACGCAATGCGCGACGACCAAGACGGTCTACCGATACACCGATGATACGACCAGGGAGGTTACGCTTGAAGGCCTCCTTTGTTGCCATATATCCTGCCGAAGGACCACCAAAGCCCATTGGGCAACCGAGACGCTGTGTCGAGCCTACGGCGATGTCGGCGCCCCACTCTGCAGGCGGTGCCAAGAGTGCCAACGAGAGGAGGTCTGCATCGGCTGTTACCAATGCGCCTACAGCGTGTGCCGCAGCTACGAAATCCGAGTAGTCGCGTATTTCGCCATTTGCAGCTGGGTACTGCACGATAGCTCCAAACTCCTTGCCTGTGAAGGTGTAGTCGGCGTAGTTGTCTACGATAAGCTCGATGCCGAATGGCTCACTGCGAGTGAGCAGGACGTCGAGAGTCTGTGGGAAGATATTCTCATCCACGAAGAGGAGGTTGCGACCCTCCTTCACTGCCTCACGCGAACGAAGGGCGAACATCATCGCCATAGCCTCAGCCACAGCGGTACCCTCGTCGAGCAACGAGCAGTTTGCAATCTCCATACCGGTCAACGAGGTGATTGCGGTCTGGTAATTTAACAACGCCTCCAAACGACCCTGCGAAATCTCCGCCTGGTATGGAGTATAAGAGGTATACCACGCCGGATTCTCGAATACGTTGCGCATAATCGCTGCCGAGGTGGCGTTAGGGTAGTAGCCCATTCCGATGAATGAACGGAACTGTTGATTGCGAGCTGCGAGCTCCTGAATGTGAGTTGCAAATTCGTACTCGCTCATAGCCTCACCCAATGCGAGAGGAGCGAGAAGGCGAATGTCGGCAGGGATAACCTGCGATATGAGTTCATCAACCGAGCCTACACCAATGGTGTCGAGCATCGCTTTCAAAGTATCGGCATTGCTGCAGCCGATATGACGGTTTACAAAGTTGTCAAACATAGTTTTAAAAGTTTAGTTACTACAAAAGTAGTAAAAGAAATTAAGAATTAAAAATTAAAAACCAATAATTTTAACTATCGTGAAAGTGCTTGTAACTATCAAGGTTCGTCGCATTCCGCATTTTGAATTTTGTATTCTGCATAATATTTCTTATCTTTGGTAGGTAAAACTATCGCATTATGGGAAAGATGATAAAGATTAACTGCGTAAATTGTAATACGACTATCGAAGTCGAGATGGGTACTTCGTTGCTTGAGGTTATTGGTAAACTCGCTCTTGAGGCTAAATATCCGCCGCTTGCAGCTATCGTGAATCACAAGCTCAAGGAACTCAACTACCGCGTCTACACACCTGCCAAGGTGGAGTTTATAGACCTCACACACCTTGCCGGCTCACGCGTCTATCAGCGCTCGTTAGTCTTTATCATGCAGGCCGTTGTGGCTAAGCTCTACCCATCGCAACGCTTCCATGCCCGCCACTCTATTGGCGACAGCCTCTACTGTGAGATCGAGGGTAAGGACTCCTTCACGCAGGAGGAGTGCCAGGCGCTCTACAATGCTGCACGCGATATTGTTGCACAGAATATCCCTATTACTCGCGAGAAGCTCCCTACCGAGGAGGCTATTGCCGAGTTCGCAAAGCGAGGTTTTGACGATAAGGTTGCTCTTCTTCAGACTCGCCAAACACTCTATAGCTCAATTGAGTACCTGGGCGATGAGATAGGCTACTTCTTTGGCGCTTTGGCTCCTTCGACCGGCTATATCGACCGCTTCGACGTACAGCCTTACTTCAAGGGATTCTACATTTCGATTCCTTCGCGTACTGCACCCGATACTATTGCACCCATGCCAAACTTGCAGAAGATGTTCTCTGTGTTCGATGGCTACAGCGAGTGGGTTGAGATTATGGGTGTGGCAACCGTGGGACGACTCAACAAGCGCATCGAGCAGGGCGATACCAGCGAACTCATACAAGTTGCTGAGGCTCTGCACGAAAAACGTCTTTCGCGTATAGCCGACACCATTGCCGAGGCGAATCGTGAACGAGGCCTTCGCCTTGTGCTTATCTCGGGCCCTTCGTCGAGTGGTAAGACCACAACCTCGAAGCGTCTGGGCGTGCAGTTGCGAGTGCTCGGCTTGCACCCCGTCTTGATCTCGACCGACGACTACTTTGTCAACCGTGAGGATACTCCGCGAGACGAGAATGGAGAGTACGACTTCGAGGCGTTGGAGGCTATCGACCTCGCACGCCTGAATGAGGATCTCGGACGATTAATGGCGGGTGAGAGTGTAGAGATACCGCGCTTTGACTTTATCAGCGGAACTCGCAAGTGGCACGACAACCCGTTGCAGCTCGACGATCGTTCGATACTTATTATGGAGGGCATCCACTCGCTCAATCCGCGCCTTACACCGAGCATCCCTGCTTCGGCTAAGTTCCGCATCTATGCATCGTGTCTCACCTCGGTGGCTATGGATAACACCTCGCGCATACACACTACCGATAATAGATTGTTGCGTCGTATGATTCGCGATAATGCTACACGAGGTATGAGCGCTGCCGATACGATAGCTCGCTGGCCGAGTGTTCGTCGAGGCGAGGAGCGAAATATCTTCCCTTATCAGGAGGAGGCCGACGTGATGTTTAACTCGTCGTTGTTCTATGAGTTGGCAGTGCTTAAGCCGTATGCCGAGCCACTCTTGCGTGCTATACCAAATGCGCGTCCTGAGTACGCTACAGCGCAAGGTTTGCTGAAGTTCCTCGAGAACTTCCATGCCATCATAACCGACGAAATACCACCAACTTCGGTGTTGCGTGAGTTTGTCGGAGGAAGCGTGTTCAAGTATTAACACCTCTAAAAAATAATAATTAACAACGATTTTCGAAAAAAGTTTTGCAAATTCGAAAAAAGGTTGTACCTTTGCACCTCGCATAGGGTAACTATGCACGAAAATAGAGAGTTAAAACAATAAAAATTATACGATTATGGCAATGAAGAGAACTTACCAGCCATCGCGCCGCAAGCGCATCAACAAGCACGGTTTCCGCGCTCGTATGGCTACTGCGAATGGCCGCAAGGTGTTGGCTGCTCGCCGCGCAAAGGGTCGCAAGAAGTTGACTGTTTCTGACGAGGCAACTTTCAAGTACAATTAATCAGCATTCAAGTATGATTAAAATATAAAGGACTGCGATTGCAGTCCTTTATATTTTGTTTAAAATCGTTCTGATTGGCTCTTTTTGCACTGCACTGCGGATAGCAAAATGCTCACATAGGTCTACTATGCTCCGCTTGCTCCCTTGCTTAGGAGCGATTGGCGTTTTTATTCTTTGCTCTTTCGTAATTTATTCGTATCTTTGCGCGGTCTCTTGATTGAGTAGCGCGATAAGTGGTTAAGTCCTGCGAGTTCTCTTTCAAGAGATTTTTTTGTTCCCCCTCCGCTTTACTCCTTGAACAAGTCAATTTCGCCCTTCTCTACCTTGTGGTAGTAGTCGGTCAAGAGTGCGATAAGTGGTGAAACTACCTCGAGGGTGTCGGCTACGGCCTTTTCGCCCTGACCCTTGATGCGGTAGAGCATCGCAGCGTAGAGTGCGCGGAAGCACAACTCCGTGTCGCTCATATCGCTCTCCTTGCCGAGGCGTGCGCGCAGTGCCGAGAGATGAGGTGTGACCATCGCAATGCGGTGACGATAGTCGGCACCAAGCTCCTGCTGCTGCATCAGACGCAAATGGAGGTCGTGCAGGTCGGAGATGAGGTGAAGCGTGTGGTCGAGGTGGCCCGACTGCTCCTTCTTCTCCTTGGTGAGCAGATCGGCAATATCCATATACCACGCCAAGAGCATCTGCTCGTGCTGACCGTCGAGGTTACGCGGCTTGACAAGTGTCGAGTAGATAGCCTCGGGCGAGAACTGCAAAGCTCGCAAAAGATCCTCCAACTGCCATAAATATAATATGTATTCGGCAATATTCTCCTTTCGTTTCTGTTGTGCTATATCCATATTTAGTTCCTTTCTTTTCTGCAAATGTAGTAAAAAAAAGCGATAGCTCTTTGTTTTGATACTTTTTTGTTTTAATTTTGTACCACAGTGAAACAAACTATAACCTAATAATATTATGAAAAAATTTATCCTTTCGATTATTTCGATTGCGCTTATTGCGCCGGTAGCATTCGCTTATGTTCCGCCAAAGCGCGTACATCCTGAGGTGTCGTACAATACCTTCAAGATGCATCACACAATGCTTCCACAAGTGGGTAAGATTGCTCCGCGTCACGCTGATGGCAAGACTAACCTCCGTTGGTCGGTAGGTTGCGAGACCCTCGACCGCGACTACGCTACATTCGAGGCTTACAAAGATTTCCTCGGCCCTCTCGGAGTGGGCTGGGCTCGTTTGCAGAGCGGTTGGGCAAAGTGTGAGAAGCAGAAGGGCGTATACGACTTCACTTGGCTCGACGAGCATGTTGACGGATGTCTCGCTCAGGGCGTAAAGCCTTGGTTGAGCCTCAGCTATGGTAATCCAATCTATAGCAAGGATGGCGTGACCTTGAACTCTTCGATTTGGACCGACGAGGTGACAATGGAGGCGTGGTGCAACTATGTTCGCGCAATCGTTCGTCACTATGGCGATAAGGTACAGCGTTATGAGGTGTGGAATGAGCCTGATGGTAAGAAGGCAAACACCCCTCCTGTAGTTGCCGAGTTGCTTATCCGCACAGGTGAGATTATCCGCAAGGAGAATCCTAAGGCTGAGATTTTGGCATTCGGACTCTGCAAGAACGAGATGTGTGACTATATCGCACAGGTGCTCGATATCTTGAAGAAGCGCAAGAAACTCGATGTTTTCGATCGCGTATCGTTCCATGTATACTTCGAGAATCCTGACAATGCAAGTGAGCGCATCATCGCTCTTCGCAAGGTTGTAAAGTCGTACGACGAGCGCCTCGACATCTTCCAGGGTGAGAGTGGTTGCCCATCGACTATCGAGTATGGTCACGCGTTGAAGTACAAGCAGTGGAGCGAGTTCTCGCAGGTGAAGTGGGATTTGCGTCGTTTCGCTAATGACTTTGCGCACAATGTACCTTCGTCAATCTTTACTTTGGTAGATTTGCAGTACCCTAATATGTTGCAGTCGTTCGGTTTGGTGCGTATGAACTTGTTGCACCAGCCTATGTATAAGCGTCCATCGTACTACGGTATCCAGCACTTCGTAAGCGTTTTGGGTGACGATATGCACGCTGTAGAGCTCAAGTGTGAGGCTCGTGGCGACCGCGAGGTTAAGTGCGTAGGTATCGCAAACAAGGATAATGAGGTTGTGGGTGCAATGTTGTGGTACAGCGACCTCACTCCAAGCGATCAGCTCGACAAGGATAATGTTTCGATGACAATCTACGACTTTGATGTTGAGAACCTAGTATATGTTGAGCCAATCACCGGTTATGTTCACGACCTCCGTCCTGTGGTTACACGCGGTGGTAAGGAGGGTGGCAATGTTCGCTTCTCGGGTCTTCCGATGTGGGATTCGCCAATCTTCGTTATCAAGAAGTCGGTATTGAAACTCAAGTAGTTGAATAACGATTGAAAAATAATTGATAGGGTGTGACAATGTATGTCACACCTTTTTTGTATCTTTGTAGCCACTATGACGAATGAAGATATTTTGAAGGGTTTGAATGCTGCACAGCGTGCGGCGGTGGAGTCGTATAACGAGCCATCGCTGATTATTGCGGGTGCAGGCTCGGGCAAGACGCGAGTGCTGACTACGCGTATAGCCTATATGTTGGCGCAGGGTGTCTCGCCACACTCGATTTTGGCACTCACCTTTACCAATAAGGCTGCCCGCGAGATGCAGGAGCGTATCGAGAAGATGGTCGGTGCGAATAGTCGCTACATCTGTATGGGTACATTCCACTCGGTCTTTTCGCGAATCTTGCGCGAGAATGCCGATGCTCTCGGCTACCCGAAGGAGTACACCATCTACGAGCCTACCGACTCGAAGAACCTCCTCAAAACTATCATCAAGGAGCGCAATCTCAATGACGAGAAGTACAAGCCGAATGTTATCGCTTCGCGCATCTCGATGGCGAAGAATAACCTCATTACGCCGGGTGCCTACATCCAGAATACGATGCTTGCGGCCGAGGATCGTCAGATGCAGATTCCGGAGTTCGGCAACCTCTATGCCGAGTATTGTCGTCGTTGCAAGCTCAATGGCGCGATGGACTTCGACGATCTGCTCTTGCAGACCAATATCCTCTTCCGCGACCGTCCCGACATCTTGGCTCGATACCAGGAGCGTTTCCAATATGTCTTGGTCGATGAGTACCAGGATACCAACAATGCGCAGTATATCATCGTGCGCCGTTTGGCGCAGTTCCACTCACGTATCTGTGTTGTAGGTGACGATGCACAGAGTATTTACTCGTTCCGTGGTGCAAAGATTGAGAATATCCTCTCCTTCCAGCGTGACTATCCGCAGGCTAAGGTTTTTAAGTTGGAGCAGAACTATCGCTCGACACAGACCATCGTAGATGCAGCCAACTCAGTTATTGACCACAACTCGCGCCGATTGAAGAAACGCTGTTTCTCGGAGGGTGCAAGTGGCGAGAAGATTCGCATCTTCAAGGCCTACACCGACCGTGAGGAGGCTGATATGATAGTCTCGGATCTCCGCGACCGAGTGCGTGAGGGTAGCGGTAATTGGAGCGATGCGGCGATTCTATACCGTACAAATAACCAGTCGCAGGCGTTGGAGAATGCCTTGCGTCAGAAGGGTATTCCATACCTCATCTACAAGGGTAGCTCCTTCTATGACCACAAGGAGGTGAAGGATATCCTCTCATACTTCCGTTTGATTATTAACCCTCGTGATAATGAGGCGTTTAAGCGTATAATTAACACTCCGGCACGTGGTATCGGTGATACTACTGTGGCACGAATTGAGGCTATTGCGCAGTCGCGTCAAGTCTCGATGTGGGAGGCGGTCGATACTATGGTTGAGCAGCCGCCTGTCGATGCTGTCGAGCGTGCAATCGTGAAGAAGGTGTCCGAGTTCGTGGCACTTATTCGCTCGTTGTCGTTGGAGCGTGAGCAGAAGGGACTCTGCGAATTCGGTATGGAGGTTGCAGTGCGAAGCGGCTTGTTGCCATTCTATCGCTTGCAGAATACTCCCGAGGCGCAGTCTGCAGTGGGTAACCTCGAGGAGGTTGTCAACTCGATGCAGATGTTCTATGAGCAGGTTGAGGCTGAGATTCGTAATGGCGAACGCGAGGAACACGAGACAGCTACTGTTGAGGAGTGGTTGCAGAACCTGATGCTCCTGACCGATATGGATAATCAGGAGAACGAGGAGGATAAGGATCGCGTGACTTTGATGACCGTGCACTCGGCTAAGGGCTTGGAGTACGAATATATCTATGTTGTTGGCTGTGAGGAGAATCTCTTCCCGTCGCAGCGTGCTCTCGAGACCGTTGAAGGCATCGAGGAGGAGCGTCGTTTGTTCTATGTAGCCCTCACGCGTGCCAAGTCGTTGGCTACATTGTCGTGCGTGGATATGCGCTTCAAGTGGGGTAATATGGAGTTCTCGAAGCCGAGTCGCTTCCTTGCTGAGATTGACGAGCAGTATGTGGAGTGCGACTTCAACCTCCGCAAGCCACGCGGTGAGCAGGGCAATGTGAAGGTTGTTGGCGGAGCCTCGAAGGATGAGACTGCATTGGATGTATTGCGTCGTCGCTTCGATGTTCGCTATCAGCAAAAGTCGAAGGATGAGCGCAGAGAGAGGAGTGACGAGAGACGCAATATTGGCGGTTTCCAGCACCCGCAACCGACACCGCAGCGTGATGTTACGGGTATGCGCCGTGTGGCAACTTCGACCGTAGGTCAGGTTACTATGGAGGCGTGCAGCTACGCGGTAGGAGAGCGCGTCGAACACCCTAAGTTCGGTCGTGGAGAGGTTGTGCAGGTTGTACCTCTTGCTACCGACCATAAACTTGTTGTTCGTTTCGCCTCGGGTGAGGAAAAGACCCTGCTCTCGAAACTTGCTAAATTGACAAAACTATAGTCGCTATGACACCGCTTGTTTCGGTCTGCGTAACCACCTACAACCACGCGCCATATCTGGCCGATGCACTCGATGCGATACTTGCGCAGAGGTGCGATTTCGGCGTGGAGATTGTCTTGGGCGAGGATTGCAGTAGTGACAATACGCTCGAAATTTGCAAGCAATACCTTGAGCAATACCCCGAAAAGATAACCCTTATAGCCTCGACCGAAAATGTCGGTTGGCGCGAGAACTATCGTCGCTGCGTGGAGGCTGCGCGAGGCAAATATATCGCCTTCTGCGATGGTGATGACTATTGGTGCGATAAGGGTCGACTTGCCGCTCAGGTAGCGCTTATGGAGCAGAATGAGAGGGTAGGGTTGTGCTACACTCTCGCTGAACGACGTGATGAAAAAGGGGTGCTGATAGGCCATTTTCCGATGGGGGAGGGGCATACCGCACTCGATGCTCTCTTGCACGATTGGTGCGTTGAGAACTGCACGACCTTAGCACGTCGCGACCTTGTCCTCGACTACTACAATATCGAAAAACCGGAGAATCGTCCCGAGTGGCGTACCGAAGATTTGCCGATGTGGCTCTTTGTGGCAGCGCACTCCGAGGTCGTCTATACAAATCGAGTAACTGCTGTTCATAGAGTCTTTGCTGATAGCGTCAGCCACAGTACAAGCCTCGCAAAAAGGCTCGCATTTTGCGACTCGTCGTCTAATATAAAGCTTTGGTTTGATGAGTGTTACAACCACTCGCGCCAGCGACGTCACCTTCTGCGTGAGCGTATGCTGACGGCGCTATGGGTCTACTCGCATATCGGCTCTTTGGGCGACTATCTGCAACGCTGGTGGAGCGAAATCAAGGCCTCGCCAATGCAGTTGTTACGCCCTGCACCCTATGTGCTTCTAGTGAAAAAATTGTTCCGAAAGGCCAAATAACTATGAAACGAGAAGATAGATATAAAGCCGTAATCGACTACTTCGAGAAGGCTATGCCCGTGGCAGAGAGTGAGCTCAATTTCGAGAATCCCTACCAACTCTTGGTGGCGGTGATTCTCTCGGCACAGTGCACCGATAAGCGTGTAAATCTCACTACGCCGGCACTCTTCGAGGCCTATCCTACGCCATTCGACTTGGCTAAGGCGTCGGCCGAGGATATCTACGAATATATTCGCAGCATCTCGTACCCGAATAATAAGGCGAAGAATTTGGCTGCTATGGCGCGTATGCTTGTGGCGGGGTTTGGCGGCGAGGTGCCGAGCGATATCGAGCAGATGATGCGTCTGCCAGGCGTGGGTCGCAAGACTGCGAATGTTATGGGTGCAGTCATCTGGAATAAAGAGGTTATGCCCGTTGATACTCACGTATTTAGAGTGTCGGCACGTATCGGCCTCTCGGTCGGAGCGAAGACCCCTCGTGCAACCGAGCTGCAGCTCGAAAAATATATCCCTTCGCACCTGCTCCCTATAGCGCACCATTGGCTTATTCTGCACGGTCGCTACACCTGCATAGCTCGTAAGCCAAAGTGCGAAAATTGTGGCATTACGCAGTGGTGCAAGTACTTCCAGGCGAAGAATCGGACATCGAAGGCGGAGAACTAATCTGGGTGGCCTTTGGCCAAATGTCAAAAATTTTTCCTATCTTTGCAACGATGAATGTCAATTTAGAGAATATTGAGGCGTTGCGCGAACTGTTTGCCGAGCCTCGCAAAGTTGTTATTGTAGGTCACACAAATCCCGACGGTGACGCTATCGGTTCGTCGTTGGCATTGGCTGAGGTGCTCACTGCTCGCGGCCACAAGGTGACTTGCGCCCTTCCGAATAACTATCCATACTACCTTCGTTGGATTCCAAGCTCAGAGAATATTATCATCTATCGCAACGATGAGGAGCACCTCGCAGATAAGGCTATCGACGAGGCAGATGTCATCGTATGTGCCGATATGAATGCACTCCATCGTGCCGATGCGTTGGGTGAGGCTGTGGAAAAGAATACTACCGCTAAGCGTGTACTTATCGACCACCACCTCTTTCCTGCCGACTGCTTCGATATCGTATTCTCGTATCCGGAGTCGTCGAGCACAGCCTTCTTGATGTACTCGATTATCGTGGCACTCTATGGCAAGGAGGCGATTGATCAGACCATCGCAACACAGCTCTATGTCGGCATTATGACCGATACGGGTAACTTCGCATTCTCGAATCTCTCGCCCGATTTGTTCGAGGGCGTAGCTGCATTGTCGGCTACAGGCATCGACATTCCGCAGATCTATAACAACGTCTACAACTCCTTTACCGAGGGTCGTGCGCGCTTGTTCGGCTACGCCATCAATCGCAAGATGAAGACTCTTTTGGGTGGTAAAGCGGCCTATATGTCGCTCACCGAGGAGGAGATGCGTCGCTTCTGGTTCCAGCAGGGCGATAATGAGGGCTTTGTGAACTATCCGCTCACCATCAAGAAGATGAAGATGACCGCAATGTTCACGGCTCAGCAGGGCTTTATTCGTGTGTCGCTCCGTTCGCGAGGCAATGTCGATGTCGACACCTTCGCACGTCGCTACTTCAATGGTGGCGGTCACAAGAACGCTGCGGGCGGTAAGTCTTTCGTGTCGATGGAGGAGACCATTGAGCACTACATCAAATCGGTGAACGAGTACCACGAAGAGGGCCTCGTGTAGCCGAAAATTAGAACTAAAAAGACAATGTTTAAAACCTATCTACGTCTGTTGGGCTTCGCACAGCCGATAAGCAAGTATGCTGTGCCGTACTTCTTCTTTGCCGCTTTGCACGCGTTGTTCAACACCTTCAACTACGCAATGATTATCCCAATCTTGAACGCGATGTTCTCGGATGGATATCAGTTTACGCCGCTCTATGAGGCTCCCGCCTTTTCGTTTAGTGGCGATGCGTTGCAGTTGTGGCTCAACTACTTCTATACCTCGATTTTCGGTACAGAGTGGGTGGTAACCAATGTGCTCGTCCTCTTGGCTGTAGTGCTGATTGTGATGAACCTCTTCTCGAACCTCTTCCGCTACCTTGGTGGATATACGGTCGAGAATATGCGTGTGACAACCATTCAGCGCTTGCGCAATGCGATGTTCGACTCGGTTATCGGTAAGGATGTCGGCTACTTCGCAGGTCAGCGCAAGGGCGATATCATCTCACGTATCACCTCCGATGCTGTGGTTGTGCAGTACTGTATCACCAACACCTTACAAGTTGCATTCCGCGAGCCATTCCTCATTATCGGATACTTGGTCTTGATGCTCAATATCTCGTGGAAGCTCGCACTCTTCTCGGTGTTGTTCTTGCCGTTGGTGGGACTCATCATCGGCAATATCGTGAAGAAGTTACGCCGTCCTGCGGGTCAGAGCCAGCAGCGTATGGGTGAACTTGTGAGTGTGCTCGATGAGTCGCTCGGAGGCATCAAAATCGTGAAGACTTACACCGCAACCGAGTATATCAAGGAGAAGTTCCACTCGTTGAATCAGAACCTTGCTGATACGCTCCTTTGGATGGCACGCCGTCAGCAGTTGGCTTCGCCAATGAGTGAGTTTTTGGGTATCA
The DNA here is from genome assembly GCA_045614285.1 of Alistipes sp. Taxonomy (GTDB): domain Bacteria; phylum Bacteroidota; class Bacteroidia; order Bacteroidales; family Rikenellaceae; genus Alistipes. Next base: position 8,048 of record JAZLCQ010000005.1, on the reverse strand, counting down.
CTGCGGTAGCTGTAATCTTGGTGTTTGGAGGATCCTTGGTGATGAATCAATCGCTTACTCCGGCAGGCTTTATCGCCTTTATTGCCGCCTTCTCGCAGATTACACGACCTGTTCGAGCCTTTATTGACCAGTTTGCCAATATCAACCAGGGTGTCGCTGCGGGTGAGCGAATCTTTGCAGTTCTCGACGCTGAGAACGATATCAAGGATGCTCCCGATGCGAAGGAGTTCGAGGGACTCAAGGAGAAGATTGAGTTCCGCGATGTGCACTTCTCGTACGACGAGTCTCGCGAGATTATCCACGGCGTATCTTTCGAGGTGCGCAAGGGCGAAACCGTTGCTCTTGTAGGCCCGTCGGGTGGTGGAAAGTCGACTTTGAGTGAGCTTATGGAGCGTTTCTACGACGCCAATAGCGGAGATATCCTCTTCGATGGCGTGTCGATTCGCAACTTCAAGCAGGACTCCCTACGCTCAGCTATGAGCCTCGTGTCGCAGGAGACCGTGCTCTTCAATGACTCTATCAAGAACAACATTGCACTTGGCCGTCCCGACGCTACCGATGAGGAGATTGCCGAGGCGTGCAAGGTTGCCAATGCCCATAACTTCATTATGGAGAGCCCTGAGGGATACGATACAAATATCGGTGACCGTGGAACAAAGCTCTCGGGTGGTCAGCGTCAGCGACTCAGCATCGCTCGTGCTGTGCTCAAGAATCCTGAGTTCCTCATCCTCGATGAGGCTACCTCAGCCCTCGATACCGAGAGCGAGAAGCTCGTTCAAGACGCCCTCACAAATCTTCTTAAGGGTCGTACATCCGTCGTTATTGCTCACCGTCTCTCAACCATTATGAATGCCGACCGCATCTTCGTAATCGATGATGGTCGCATCGTTGAGGAGGGTAATCACGAGCAGCTCCTCTCCCAGGGTGGGGTTTATGCTAAGCTTGTTGAGCTTCAAAATGTCAAGTAAAATCGTATTTAAGCAGCGATAGCTGCGTTGCACATCAAAAAATCGCTCCTTACATAGGTCTACTATGCTGCGGAGCGATTTTCTCGTGCGCCTTGCTCTCACCTACTTAAATCCAATTTTTGGGGTGGGGTAGATGTTGGCGCTGCAAATTCTACATTCTGTGTTCCAGGCTCTATTCCTCTGTGATTGTCACCGAGAGAATCAAGTCGCCAGGGCGGATATCGTCGATGACATCCTCGCCCTCTACCACCTTACCGAAGCAGGTGTGAACGCCATCGAGGTGCTGAGTGTTGCGACGGTTGTGGCAGATGAAGAACTGCGAGCCACCTGTATCCTTGCCACGGTGAGCCATCGAGAGCACACCTCTGTCGTGGTACTGACGCTCCGCATCGGTCTCGCACTTGATTGTCCAACCCGGACCACCTGCGCCATTACCGATTGGACATCCACCCTGAATCACAAACTCAGGAATCACACGGTGGAAGCAGAGTCCGTCGTAGAAACGTGACTCAGCCAACTTAATAAAATTCTCAACTGTAATCGGAGTCTCCTTCTCGTAGAGCTCTACCTTCATGTCGCCCTTTTCGGTCGAAATTAATGCGTATTTCATAACTTTATTATAATTTTTGAATCTCTGCAAACTCTTTTAGCTGTGCAACCAACTTTGGCAAGCCGATGGCTGCGCGCTCCTTCTTGTGATAAACCTTGTTCGGTAGGAATGGAATCTTTGGCACCGATGGGTCGACCACGTAGATCGGCACATCGTTATTCTTCACCCAGCAGACCAATGATGCCGCAGGGTAGACCGCCAACGAGGTGCCCACAACAATCAGCATATCGGCCTCCTCGACAATCTTTTTTGCCTTGTCGAACATCGGCACAGCCTCGCCAAAGAAGACGATGTGTGGACGCAACAAGCTACCGTCAGGTGCAGTCTCGTCCAACTCCTGCTTGCGTGTGCCTATATCTACGATGTAGTCGCTCGCATCGTTGCGCAACTTGGTCAACTCACCGTGCAAGTGGATGATATCGGTCGAACCCGCCTGCTCGTGCAAGTTGTCGATATTCTGCGTGATAATCTTCACGTCAAAGCACTCGGCAAGCTCCACTAACGCCTTGTGTCCCGCATTCGGATGCTTGCCCGCCATCTCCTGACGACGCATATTGTAGAAGTTAATCACCGTTTCGCGATCTCTCTCCAGCGCCTCGGGTGTGCAGACGTCTTCAATCTTGAATTTTGCCCACAAACCGTCGCTGCTGCGATAGGTCGGAATGCCGCTATCGGCTGAAATCCCGGCACCCGTCAATACTACTATCTTTAACATATTATTTCTTAAAATAGATATCCAACAACTCTTTGGCTGCGATGAATGAGCTCAACTTGGCGCTCAGTACTCGCTCCTCGACATCGGTGATGCGTGCCTCAATCTCAGGGTTGAGGTAGAAGTGGCTCTTCAATGCCTCGTTGATACTCTCATACATCCAATACTTATTCTGCTCGTTGCGGTGATGCTCGAAGTAGCCATTGCCCTTGGTGTGCTCGAGGTACTCCTCGATGCCCTTCCAAATCTCCTCCAGGCCGACACCCTCGAGTGAAGAACAGGTGTAAACCTTCGCTCTCCAGTCACTCTCAGGGGTAGGGAAGAGGTGCAATGCGTTCTGGAACTGGCGACGTGCCACCTCGGCCTTGGTCTTATTCTCGCCGTCAGCCTTGGTGATAACCATCAGGTCGGCCATCTCCATAATACCTCGCTTGATGCCCTGCAACTCGTCTCCTGCACCCGAAATCTGCAAGAGGAGGAACATATCCACCATCGAGTGAACGGCAGTCTCGGACTGTCCTACACCTACGGTCTCGATGAAGATGACATCGAAGCCGGCAGCCTCGCACAATACCACAGTTTCGCGGGTCTTGCGGGCTACACCTCCGAGTGAACCCGCCGATGGCGAAGGGCGGATGAAGACGTCGGGGTTGTGACAAATGGTCTCCATACGGGTCTTATCGCCGAGGATAGAGCCACCGCTGCGCTCCGACGATGGGTCGATAGCCAAGACTGCCAACTTGTGGTGCAACGATGTAACCATATTACCCACAGCCTCAATCCAGGTCGACTTACCCGCTCCCGGTACACCTGTGATACCGATGCGCACCGACTTGCCGGCATATGGCAAGCAACGCTCGATAATCTCCTGCGCCTGGGCGTAGTTGTGGGGATTGTTGCTCTCGATAAGGGTTATCGCCTGCGAGAGGATGGTGATGTTGCCATCCAAGATTCCCGCCACATACTCGTCGGTTGTGAGGCGACGACGACGCTTCTTCACGAAGTAGGGGTTTACAATCGGCTGCTCGGATACTCCGTCCGTTACCGTAAGTGCGCTATCGTGGTGCATATCGCGGTACTCACCACGCTCGAAATGCTCTATTTTTGTGTATGACATATATTATTAGTTACGCTTTTATCGTCTAAGTGTTGTTGTGACGCTCTCGCGGCCGTCGTAGAAGTAACGTGCCGAGATAACCTTCACCTCCTCTGGTATCGCTACAGGCTCGCTCCAAAGTGTCGACTCCTTGGTCGGGGTCTCCTCGCCGAAGTTGTAGCGAATCTCGCCGCCAATGTATGGAGCGTTTGCCACCAACTTGCCATCCTCAATTTTGAGACCAGGCTGTGCGATGTGATACTCGATACCGAGCTTGCTCAAGTATGGCAACTCGTTGTTTACGAGGATTGAGTAGTAGCTGTCGTAGCTGCAAGTTGGAGCAGCGTTCCAAGCACGGTCGAAGTTGCCCAATCCCTTAGGGAATACGAAGTGCTCAACGTGCGAGCTCCAAATCTGAGTCTGAACGCCGATGATGCGGCTCTTATCCTTCATTGGGTATGTAGGGTTGAATGGATCGAGCGAGTAGGCGGTCTTGATGTCGATTGGGCCTGCCCAACCATTTCCAATCTCCTCCTTGTTGAGGGTGTGCATCTCCTCCATATAGGTGGTCTGGCAGTTCGATAATACTACGTTCACACCATTCTCCACAGCCTTCTGTGCGATAGGGAGCATACGGTCGAAGCCCCAGAAGTTAATCCACGCGCAGTGGTTGCTCATTCGCTTCCAAGTTGGCTTGTCGAGGTGCTCGACAATCTCGTGCCAGCCGGCAATCTTGATGCCGCGAGCCTCGGCTACATCCATGGTGCGATTTGCAAAGTATGAGTAGAATACCTCCAACGGATCAGCCTTTGCAGGAACCTTGTCCAACAACTCCTGGCAAGCAGGTGAGCCAAACCAAGCACCCTCAGGTACCTCGTCGCCACCAATGTGAATCTCGGTGAGAGGTGCGCCGGCCTCGTTGTGCATCTCAATCAAGCGGTCGAATACGAGAGCCATAAACTTATATGTCGACTCCATTCCGATGTCGAATGTGTTGTCGCCCACGCCCTGTACCGATGCAAATACCGACTTGTCCTCAGGGTGTGTCGGAGCGTAGCTGCTGTCGCCTGTGCGACGCTCATACGCACGCAACGCCTCCACTACAGCGCGGCTGTGACCAGGGAAGTCGATCTCTGGCAAGACGCGAATCTTGCGCTCTGCGGCGTACTTTACCAAATTGATATAATCCTCGCGCGAGTAGTGACGATTGTTGGCGTAGCTCATATCGTTCTTGTCGAAGGTGGTCGATGACATAATTGCGCCATCCTCCTTGTACCAACCTTTGCCGTCTGGTTGTGGAATCTGACTGCGAGCACCAACCTCGGTGAGCTCAGGGATATCGGCAATCTCGATGCGCCATCCGTAGTCGTCGGTGAGGTGCAAGTGCAAGAGGTTGAGCTTGTAGCGAGCCATAAGGTCGATGAACTTGTACATCTCCTCCATTGTCTTTGGAGAGCTTGCAAGGTGAATCATAAAACCTCGAACATCGAAGTCAGGGTAGTCCTCAATGGTCAAATTGCGTACTACGGTGCCATTTGTCTTGATATTCTCGATGGTTGTACCTGCGTAGTATGCGCCGAGCTCATCTGCCGCCTCAATCTTCACCTCGCCATCGAGGGTGATACGATACCAACCCTCAGGGTGCTTCTCCTCGACCATCTTCACGTTGGCTGTCTCGCGCTGCCAAGCCGAGATATCGGTAGTGCCCTCCGATGCATAGACGATGCTCTTTGGGTATGGTACAATATGCTCAGGTGCAGACTCCGAGATGGTAACCTCTGCGTTTGTCTTGAAGATATCCTCGCCATCGTTTGCAAGCGGGAGAGGCTTGTACTTCACGTCAATCTTGATAGGCTTCTCGGTGCCGTTGCGATAAGAGAAACGACTTGGATACTTGCTCACATTCCACAGCTTGGCCGATGTGCGGTAGCGAACACGATACTCGCCGGCAACCTTAGGCGTGCCCTCGGGACGAAGCATATGGATTCGAGCCTTGAAGAGTTCGAGCTTCATCCCGTCGCTCTCGACCAACTCATACTTGGTCAATGTCTGCGACCAGAACCAGAATACCCAATCCTGTGAGTCGGCAGGTACGCCACGAACGACGAACTCGTTCTCGTAAAGACCTGTTTCGGGATCTTTGTCGCCCTCAATCCACTCTACGGTTGGGGTAGTGCTACAGCTAACGAAAAATAGCGCTGCAAGAAGTGTGTAGAAAAAGTGTTTCATATTTAAGTGTATTTAGGTTTCTATCTTCTTTACTCTTCGAGTAACTCCTCGATGATTCTAGCATCCAACAGCTGCGGATTACCAAACCAGATGGCACGACGCTTGTGGTTGAGGAGTACGGCATATGGCGCGTAGTTCACTCCAAACGAGGTGCGGGTATGGGTATCATCGACAATAACGCCCGAGTGTGTACCCTGGTACTCGGTCACCCACTGGTCGATATTCTCGGCACTCTGGTGTGAAATGAGGATGAAGGTTACGTTGTCATACTTGTTGAGTATGTTGTAGATAAACTCGGTTGATGCCTGGCACGAGATACTTGCCGAGTGGATAAAGGCGAGATAGGTGAACTCACTCTTCTCGGGGCGGTGGTCATTGAGCCACTTCGCGTCTCGTCTCAGACGCGGAGTCTTCTCGTCGAGCGCAATGGTCTGCGCCGATGCGATATTACATAGCGCAACTATCGCTACAACAATCGATATTATTCTCTTTATATTCATTCTCTTGGTCAATATCAAAATAACTTATCGCACCACCGTCGGGGTGATATATTTAGGGCTGATGACAATCTCGTCGCCCTTCTTGCTATGCTTGAACGATGCACGAGTGATATACATACAGCGCGGATGTACATTCTCGTAGCTGTTGTGCGCGTGGAAGACGTAGTGCAATCGACCCTTCTTGTCGTAGAATGGTGCACCGTGTCCTACGCCAACCAAGTCGCCGGGCATCTGCAAAATAGGGTTGAGATGCGACTTGCGCCACGGGCCTTTGATGCTCTTGGCTACGGCACAGCCGATACCATATTCGTGACTCTTGTAGCCATTGCCCGAGTAGAGCATATAGTACAAACCGTTGTGCTTGATGATGCTGGGACCTTCGTTTACACGTCCCAGTCTCTTCTCCCAACTCTGTGTCGGAGTGATGCAGACGGTTGTGGTCTCGGCCTTCACGGTCTGGAGGTCGCGCTCGAGCTCTACCGCGCAGATTTTGAACGGACTACCTACACGAACATAGAACATATATGGCGTGCCATCATCGTCGATAAATAGGGTGTTGTCGATATTCTTGAAATCGTCAATCATCGGCATCCGCTCAGCCTGCACAAATGGCCCTCGGGGCGATGTCGAGGTCGCCACGCAGCAGCGCTCCTCAGCGGTGTAGAACATATAGTAGACGCCATTTACGAGGTGTACCTCGGGAGCCCAAAACCACTTCTCGCCGTATGAGTCATTCTTGTGGAGTGCTACGCCACCACGACGCCACTGCTTCAAGTCGTCCGAGGTGTAGTACTCGATGCCGTTACGGTTGTGAGTGCCATAGGCGTAGTAGGTGCCGTTGTCCAACAAAATAAATGGGTCGGCAAGCCTTACTCGCACAGTCGGCTGACCGCTCTGTGCCGCCACATTTGTAGCGATAGAGAGCGTTGCAAAGGCGAATAGTATACTCCAAAGGCGTTTCATAGCGCAAATTATCCCAAATTTTTACAAAGATAGTAAAAAATCTCAATCGTCGAGCCAAAATCTCTATTATTTCATAAATGGAAAAAAGATTCGCCGAAATAGTTGTTTATTTTCTTTGAAAATAGTATCTTTGCCGAAATTGTATGGGTCTATACCCCTAAAATCGGCAACAGAAACAAATTTTTTCTTAACCAAATAAAAACTAAAAACTATGAAAGTATCTCACATTGAGCATCTCGGCATCGCAGTTAAGAGCCTTGATGAGGCGATTCCTTATTGGGAGGGCGCACTTGGATTGAAGTGTTACAAAATTGAGGAGGTTGCAGACCAGAAGGTTCGCACAGCATTCTTTATGCTTGGACAGACCAAGATCGAGCTTTTGGAGGCTACTTCAGAGGATTCGACTATCGCTAAGTTCATCGAGAACAAGGGTATCGGTATCCACCACATGGCACTCGCTGTAGAGGGTATCGAGGAGCAGTTGGCTGACGCTGAGGCTCAGGGCATCCGTCTTATCGACAAGACCCCACGCAAGGGTGCTGACGATATGACTATCGCATTCCTTCATCCAAAGTCTACTCAGGGCATCTTGACAGAGTTGTGCGAGAAGAAGTAAAAACCGTTCTGATGAGTTCTTTTTGCGCCGCTCTTCGGTAGCCGAACTCCTCACATAGGTTCACTATGCTGCGGGTTTGCCTCCTTGCTTGGCACAAAAATAATCTCATCATTTACGTTTTTTTAAACGAGGAAAAAATTAAAATTTCAAAAAAAACAATAAAAAGCTATGAGCGAAATTCAAAACAAAATCAACAAGCTCATCGAGAACCGCGAGACGGCTCGTTTGGGTGGTGGCGAGAAGGCTATCGCAAAGCAGCACGAGAAGGGTAAGTACACCGCTCGTGAGCGTATTCAGATGTTGCTCGACGAGGGTAGCTTCGAGGAGTTCGATATGTTCGTAACTCACCGTTGC
>JAZLCQ010000004.1:0-60069 GCA_045614285.1 Alistipes sp. | reverse complement strand
TACTTGGGTCCCGCTCGTGACGAGCTCAAGAAGCTCTACAAGCACAAGTGCGAGAATGTTCTCGGTTCAGCTGGTACAGTTGAGTAATCAACGGTTTCACGCTATAATAAAAGCGACTCCTGATGGGGTCGCTTTTTTTGTTCTCGCACTTGTGACATATTGACATAAACTTAAAAAGCCTGCCTAACTTTTCGGTTAGGCAGGCTTAAATTCTGTTATTTATCGTTGATTAAAACTCCGAAGTGAAGTAGAATCGAATGTCCTTGAAGTTCTCCTGAGCCAGAGCCAATGCGTAGCTTGTGTCGGCGAGGAATACGTCGCGGCCGTGCTTGTCAACAGCCATATTTGAATGCTTGCGACGCTTAAAGTCTGCCAACTGCTCGGCGTTGTCGCTCTCGATCCAGCACGCCTTGTGAATAGAGATAGGCTCCCAGCGACACTTCGCGCCATACTCGTGCTCCAAGCGGTACTGAATAACCTCGAACTGAAGCTGTCCTACGGTACCGATAATCTTGCGACCGTTGAGAGATGAAGTGAAGAGCTGTGCCACACCCTCATCCATTAGCTGATCGACACCCTTAGCCAACTGCTTGAACTTCATTGGGTCGGCATTCTCGATGTAGCGGAAGAGCTCGGGCGAGAACGAGGGAATGCCCGTAAACTTGAGCTTCTCACCTTCGGTGAAGGTGTCGCCAATCTTGAAGTTACCCGCATCGTGGAGACCTACGATGTCGCCAGGGTAGGCGAAGTCGATGATAGACTTCTTCTCCGCCATAAACGCTGTTGGCGACGAGAACTTCATCTGCTTGCCTGAAGCGACATGGAGGTAGTTCTTATTGCGCTCGAAGACACCCGAACATATCTTCATAAAGGCGATACGGTCGCGGTGGTTCGGGTCCATATTTGCGTGAATCTTGAAGATGAAACCTGTCATCTTCTGCTCCTCAGGCTCGATTGCGCGGGTCTCGGTGGTCGATGGACGTGGCGATGGAGCGATGCGGATGAAGCACTCCAACAACTCGCGTACACCGAAGTTATTTACCGCCGAGCCGAAGAATACGGGAGCAACCTTACCCGAAAGGTAGTCCTCGCGGTTGAAGTCGTCGTAGACTCCCTCCACCAACTCGACATCTTCGCGGAGCTGGTTGGCGTAGCGCTCACCGATGATGGCGTCAATCTCCTTCGAGTTGATATCGTCGATATCTACGGTCGATGCGTTTGCAGTCTGACGCTCATCCGATGTGAAGAGCGAGATATTGTGCTCGTAGAGGTTGTATACACCCTTGAACGATGGGCCACTTGAGATCGGGAATGCGAGAGGGCGTACGCGAATCTGCAACTCGCGCTCCACCTCGTCGAGCAAATCGAATGGATCCTTGCAAGGACGGTCCATCTTGTTCACGAAGACCATAACGGGGGTGTTGCGCATACGGCAGACATCCATTAATCGGCGAGTCTGCGTCTCGACACCCTTAGCACCGTCGATAACGATGATTACCGAGTCTACGGCAGTCAATGTGCGGTAGGTATCCTCGGCAAAATCCTCGTGACCCGGGGTGTCGAGGATGTTGATCTTCACACCCTTGTAGTCGAATCCCATCACCGAAGTTGCAACCGAGATACCACGCTGGCGCTCAATCTCCATAAAGTCGGATGTAGCACCCTTCTTGATTTTGTTACTCTTCACCGCACCTGCAATGTGGATAGCACCACCAAAGAGGAGCAACTTCTCCGTCAATGTGGTCTTACCCGCATCCGGGTGGGCGATAACTGCGAATGTTCGTCTTCTGGTAATCTCTTCGTGTAGTGTCATACTTTTTATTTTGGCTTTTAGCCATTAGCCTTTGGCCATCGGCTAAATTAAAATTTCAGTTTTATTTTTTCGGGCGCAAAAATAAGAATTATTTTTCTTTGTGCCAAAGAATAACGAAAAATGCATTTTTGTGATTCTCGATAAAAGGGCTTATCTTTGTAGTGGTTCAATGGGACCAATATCACAAATAGGACAGAACAATGAAGCGTATCATACTCTTTTTTGCAGCCGTTGTATTGACGACAACAGCCTTGGCACAAGGATTCTCGGTGGGTTTACGAGCCGGTTCGACCTTGCAATTGGTGGGTCAATACCAATACAATCAAACCAACTATGTGGAGGGTCGCATAGGTGTGTCGTGGTTGAGCATTGGAGGATCAAACAGTGATATATCCTTGTTGCACAACTGGCGCATTTGCACTATGGATTGGAGCCCAAAGGTGGGTGAGTGGTTCTTCGATGCTGGAGTTGGTGCCAATGTCAACGGACATCGAGATTTAATCTGTTTCGGTGTTATGGGTATGGCTCGCCTTGGAATAAAGTTTAAGAAGGTGCCACTCTCGCTCTCGATAGATTACAGCCCAACCTTTGGGCCCGAGATATATCGCTATGAGTACTATCTGCCGGATGGTACGCCCCAAACGGCACGCACTGCGGGTTTTCGCTACTTTGGCCTCTATAATGGCGGATTCACCCTAACCTACAACTTTTAAGTAAATAAAAATGCCGAGCAAATTTGCTCGGCATTTTCTCTGTTATCTCAATACTTGACTATTTCTGCGGTGGATAGTCGATGGTGTAGTGTAAACCTACCGACTCCTTGCACTCGCGGGCCTGCTTGATTGTGAGGTAGGCCACGGCAATCATATTGCGCAACTCGCACAACTCGCGACAAGGCTTGGTGCGGTTGTACAACTCTTCAGTCTCCTGCCAAATCACGGCCAAACGCTTCAAGGCGCGCTCCAAACGCAAGTTCGAGCGCACGATGCCCACATAGTTCGACATAATAGAGCGAAGCTCCTTTCTATCCTGCATCACGAGCACCATCTCCTCGGCCTCGGCAGTACCCTCGAAGTCCCACTCAGGAATACCCTCCTGGAACTCCACCTTGTCGAGCTTTGAGAGTGCGTGCTGTGCCGCAATATCCGAATATACGAACGACTCGGTGAGCGAGTTCGATGCCAAACGGTTGGCACCGTGGAGTCCTGTGCATGAGCTCTCACCCACAACATAGAGGCGGCGGATTGAGCTCTCGCCATTGTAGTCAACCTTCACACCTCCGCAGCAGTAGTGTGCCGCAGGGCATACTGGAATCATATCCTTGGTGATGTCGATACCGATTGAGAGGCACTTCTCGTAGATATTAGGGAAGTGATGCTTGGTCTCCTCGGCAGGCATATGAGTGACATCGAGGTAGACAAACTCCTCACCGCGAATCTTCAATTCGTGGTCAATCGAACGAGCCACAACGTCGCGCGGAGCGAGTGACTTCATCGGGTGATACTTGTGCATAAACTCCTGACCATTCTGGAGGCGGAGCACAGCTCCATAGCCTCGCATCGCCTCGGTGATGAGGAACGATGGTCGCTCGCCCGGGTGGTAGAGCGCAGTAGGGTGGAACTGGATAAACTGCATATTCTCGGTCACAGCCTTTGCTCGGTGGCACATCGCAATGCCGTCGCCTGTAGCAACCTTCGGATTGGTAGTTGTGTGGTAGATGTTACCGCAACCGCCTGCCGCTACAACGGTGAACTTTGCCAACGCTGTGAAGATTTCGTTGGTCTTGGTGTTGAGGATGTAGGCGCCAAAGCAAGCCAAGCCTCGTGTGTGGCGGGTAACAATCTCGCCGAGGTGGTGCTGTGTGAGCAAATCTACGGCGAAGTGATCCTCCAAGACGGTGATATTTGGGTGGTTTCGCACCTGCTCGATAAGGGCGCGCTCAATCTCGGCACCCGTAAGATCCTGATAGTGGAGGATGCGATGCTCCGAGTGGCCGCCCTCACGGTGAAGGTCGAAGCCTCCATCCTCACGACGGTCGAAGCGTGTGCCCCAGCGGATAAGATCCTCGGCCGAGCGAGGGGCATTCTTAACTACAAGCTCAACTGCCTTGGGGTCGCACTTGCCGGCACCGCAAATCAGCGTGTCCTCGATATGTTTCTCGAATGTGTCGGGTGCGTAGGTTACAGAGCAGATACCGCCCTGCGCGTAGTTGGTGTTACACTCATCAAGTTTACCCTTGGTAACGAGAGTTACGGTTGCTGTATCGGCTACCTTGAGGGCAAATCCCAATCCTGCCGATCCGGAACCGATAACCAGAAAATCACTCTTCATTTTTTTGTGATGTTTTATAGCTACTGCAAATTTAGTAAAAAATGGCGCGTAATTCAAAGCGTTTGACAAAAAATCTCTATCTTTGTTTACGAAAATTTCGAGAATCTATGAAAAAGCTAGTCACAAAACTCATACTTGCACTCCTATTTTTGCTCCCTTCGTCCGTTTATGCACAGCGCATCGAGCGCACAATCAACGAGTCGTGGATCTTTGCCCGCGAGGGCGGGAAGGCTGAGGTGGTCAATATCCCCCATTCGTGGAATAGAGAGGATAGTGTCGACGATGAGCCTGGTTACTATCGCGGTGTAGGCAACTACAGCAAGCGACTTATCATCAACGACAACCTTGAGGGTCGCAAGGTCTACCTCTATTTCGAGGGTGCAAACCAGATAGCCGAGGTATGGGTGAATGGTAAGTTTGTTGGTAAGCATATCGGTGGCTATTCGGCCTTCTGCTTCGATGTGACCGATGCGGTGCGTAAGGGCGAAAATGAGTTGAAGGTCAAGGTTGATAACTCACACAATGTCGATGTTCCGCCCCTCTCGGCCGACTTTACATTCTTTGGCGGTATCTATCGAGATGTCAATCTTGTAATCACCTCAGCAGCGCACATCTCGACCACGCACTACGCCTCGAGCGGAGTCTATCTCTCAACACAGCAAGTCTCGGGCGAACGCGCTGTGGCAAATATCCGCACGATGCTCACAAATGGCGGTAATAGCAAGAGCATACTCTATCTTCGCCACAAAATTGTCTCTCCCGACGGCACGGTTATCAAGGAGGTGAAGGAGCGAGTTGCGATTGCCCCAAATAGCGAAAATATTGAACATTCCTGCTCGGTGGAGATTACAGCTCCGCAGTTGTGGAGCCCCGATACTCCGCATCTCTATAAGGTCTACACCTCGCTTTGCGATAAGTCGGGTAAGGAGTTGGATGGCGTGCTCAACACGATGGGTGTCAGATGGTTTGAACTCAATCCGGACAAGGGCTTCTTCATAAATGGCAAGCACTATAAGTTGATGGGTACAAATCGCCATCAGGATTATGCCGGTGAGGCGAATGCCTTGAGCGATGCGCGCCATATTGCCGATTTGAAGATGATGAAGGAGATGGGTAGCAACTTCCTTCGCATCTCGCACTATCCGCAGGACCGTCTCGTACCTCGCTTGTGCGACAGAATGGGACTCGTAGCCTCGGTTGAGATTCCAATCGTTAATGCCATAACTCCGGGCAATGGTTTTCTCGAGAATTCGCTCGAGATGATTCGCGAGATGGTACACCAGGACTATAACTCACCTTCGGTGATGATTTGGGCCTATATGAACGAGGTGCTCCTTCGTCTGCCTGTCGATCAAAAGGATGAGGCAAAGATGGCCGAGTACTACGCTGAGGTCTATCGTCAGGCATCGGCTATTGAGGCGTTGTTGCGTAAGCTCGACAACTCGCGCTTAACAATGATTCCGTGCCATACCTCGCAACGCCGATACGACGCAAGTGGTATTCTTAAGTTGCCTAATATTATTGGTTGGAACGCCTACTATGGTTGGTATTCGCGCTCGATTGACCGCTTTGCACACTTCCTCGATAAGGTTCATAGTGACTATCCCGACAAGGGAATAATGATTTCAGAGTATGGTGCAGATATGGATATTCGCCTCCACTCGTTTGCGCCCGAGAGATTTGACTACACTTGCGAGTATGGCCAGCTATTCAATCAACGCTATATCGTCGATATGCTCAAGCGCGACTTTGTCGTGGGTGCCAATGCGTGGAACTTCAACGACTTCCATAGCGAGTCGCGCGCTGATGGCATTCCGCATATCAACAATAAAGGATTGGTCGATGCCTCTCGCGAGAGAAAAGATGTCTTCTATCTCCACGCTGCGGCTAACCTGCGTACACCTTATCTCAAAATTGGCGGTGAGCAGTGGCATAATCGCGGAGGTGTTACCATTGATGGCGTGTGTCGTCAACCTCTATCCGTATTTAGTAATGCCGAGCAGGTTGAACTCTTCCATAATGGCAAGTCGCTTGGTGTGAAGACCGTGGTCGACTTTGTCGCTAGATACGAAGTTCCGTTTGTTGATGGCAAGAATTGCTTTGAGGCGGTCGCTGTCAAGGGTGACGATAAGATTTGTGATAGGGTAGAGTTGCCATTCAAGGGGTATCCTCACAATATTACCGCCGACTTCGATGAGTTGAATGTTCTGCTCGGCACGGTGCGTTACTTCGATGATCGCAAGGAGAGTATCGCTTGGATTCCCGAGAAGGAGTATTGTAAGGGTAGCTGGGGTTATCTCGGTGGCGAGGCAAATAGACCGCGCACCTCCGATGGCAAGAGTTCGATACCTGCGACAATGGATATCGACTTCCCGAATAGCGAAAATGACCCGTTGTGGCAGACTCAGCGCAAGGGGCTGGAGGCTTTCAAGGCCGATGTTGCCGACGGTAAGTATTGCGTGATACTCTACTTTGCGGAGTGGGAATCGAACAAGAATAAGGAGGCTTCAGCATACTTCCTAGGTGGTGGAGTGGCCTCGTCCATGGGTGCTTCCGAACGACTCTTTGATGTAAAAATCAATGGCATAGATGTATTGCCGTCATTCGATATTGCTGCCGAGGTGGGTGCTCACATAGGTATTGTCAAAAAGTTTACTGTAGATGTTAAGAGTGGTGAGGGCATAACAATCAGCTTCACCCCTATCAAGGGCGAGCCAATACTCAGCGCAGTACGAATCTATAGGGTATTTTAGTATTTGCCCACCAACTTCTCCACCGCCTTGCGACCCTCGTCGCCGAGTGAGATGGTGTAGTCATTTACGAAGAGTGAGATATGCTTCTCTATAACCTCATCCTCCAGCTCCTGGGCGTGCTCCTTGACAAAGTCGCGCGATAGAAGAGGGTGGTCAAAGGCGTAGCGAACGCTCTCCGACAAGAGATTTTCGAATTTTGTGATTACCTCCTCGCCCAGCTCTCGTTTAGCTACGATAGCTCCAAGCGGAAGGGGTAGTGAGGTTTCGCTCTCCCACAGCTTTCCGAGGTCGGCAACGAGCTCCAAGTTGCGACGCTCGTAGACAAATCGACCCTCGTGAATCAATACTCCCGCATCGGCCTCTCCGCGCTCCACAGCCTCGGCAATCTCCGAGAAAAGGCGTTGCTCAACCTCCTCTACATCAGGGAAGTAGCGCATAAGTAGGGCATTTGCCGTAGTGTTTAGACCTGGCGAGAGCACCTTGCGAATTTTACCCGTTTCGCCCTTGCGGCGTACGAGGAGTTGTCCGTTTCCGCGACCAAGTGCCGAGCCGCTGTCAAGGAGTCGATATTTTTCGGCAATCAACGGATAGACCGCATAGCTGATTTTCGAAATATCGGGCTCACCTCGCAATACACCCTCGTTCAACACCTCGATGTCGTGGTACTCAACCTCGATGTCGAAGTCGTGCTCGAGGCGCTTGTTTATGATTGCATCGAATGCGAATGTATCATTCGGGCAGGGCGAAATATGGAGCGAAAGTTTCATTATTCGGTGATTTTTGTCTTGAATGAGTGTTTGCGATGCGCCACGCAACCACTTTTAATTTCATAGCTCCTCTAAGTTTAGGTTCAGGATAGCCTTGGTCAGGCGTTCGAGCGCAAGCGGAATATCCCACTCGCTGCGCTCCTCGCCGACATAGTTCGATATGGCGCGAATCTCACCGCAACGAACTCCTTCGGCCTCTGCCATAGCAAAGAGAGCTGCACCCTCCATATTCTCGATTTCGGCTCCATCGGCTGCCATAGCGCAGTGCGACACGGTGTTGCTACGCACCATAGGCAACCCCTCGACAACCATCGAAGCGAGATAGGAGCGGTTGTAACCCGATGAGAGATAGGCAAATCGCTCCTCCGTAACTGCCACTACATCGCCCTTTTTGAGGTTGCGGTCATAGGCTCCCGCAATGCCACAAAGGAGCAGTGGCTTGCGCTCGGTGCGGAGAATACGGGCCACCTCGGTAGCCGTCTCAACCGCTCCGATACCGCAGATGCGAATATCGAGGTCGGGGCGCAACGCCTTGAGCCTTGCAGCTTCGAGTTCGGTCGGAAAGAGCAGAATCATATTACTTGCCAACTACAGCCTCCAACTCCTCGACTGACGATGGGATATGTTTGTCGCCGATAACACGACCACCCTCGGCAGTTACTACGATGTCGTCCTCGATGCGGATGCCGCCAAAGTCACGATACTCGTCGAGAAGGTCGTAGTTCACGATGCCCTTATATAAGCCCTCAGCCTTCGACTTATCAATCAACGCAGGGATAAAGTAGATGCCCGGCTCGTTACTCATAACGGTGCCCTCGCGCAACTTCCACGCTGCACGATAGACGCAAGTACCCGATGCGATAGCACGCTCCTTGAACTCCGAGAAGTCGTAGCTGCGCTCGCCCATAGCCTCGCAGTCGTGAACATCCATACCCATACCGTGCGAGAGTCCGTGAGGCATAAATAGATACATAGCTCCCGCCTCGACAGCATCCTCAGCCGACGAAGTAATCAAGCCTAAATCGTGTAAGCCCTCGGCCAACGAGAGAAGTGCCTTCTTGTGCACCTCCTCCATATACATCGCTCCCGCCTTCATATTCTGTGGAGCCTCGTCGTGGGCACGGAGTACAATCTCGTAGATATCCTTCTGCTTCTGGGTGAACTTGCCCGAAACAGGGTAGGTACGAGTGTGGTCCGAGCAGTAGTTCTCGAGCGACTCGCCACCGCCATCAACCAAGAGGAGACGGCCATTCTCCAACACACCGTCGCTGTTGAGGTTGTGGAGAGTCTCACCGTGCTGCGATACGATGCTCGGGAACGATACGCCGAGGCCGTTTGCCTTGGCAATGCCCTCCATAGCACCTGCAATCTCACGCTCGACAACACCCGCCTTACACATCTTCATTGCGGTGGTATGCATTGCATATCCGAGCTGGAATGCGCGCTCCAATGCCTCAATCTCCTCGGCTGACTTCACCTCACGCATCTCGGCTACGGCAAACATCAAGTCTACCGACTTGTGAGGGTAGAGCTCTGCGAGTGGCAAGCCGAGCAAGCGAGAAAGTTCAATCTTGCTCTCGCCACGATAAGGTGGGAGGAAGTGAATGCGGCGATTCTGCTTCATAGCTGCAGCGACCACATTATCGAGAGCCTTCAGTGGCTGGCAGTTCGATACGCCAACCTGTGCGCCCAACTCTACAAGACAAGGCTGTGGGCCTGTCCAGATGATATCTTCAACGGTGAAATCGTCGCCAAAGAGCATCGCCTCGCCCGACTCGGCATCAATCACCGCCATCAACGACGGGATGTTCAAACCGAAGTAGTAGAGGAAGGTCGAATCCTGGCGGAACGAATATGTGTTGTTCGGATAGTTGAATGGCGATAGGGTATTGCCCGAAATCAAAATCAAACCATTGCCGATTCTGCGCGCCAACTCTGCGCGACGCTGCTTGTAAGTCTCTGCACTAAACATATGTAAGTAGTTTTATCGTTTTACCTCTTTGTATAATTTGTCACCACGGCGTACCACCTCGGCGGTCTTGATTGAGCAGACATCGCCCTGCTTTACGCCCGGTACAACCTTATTGTCAAGGACAATACCCTCGGCCTTTTGCTCCACAACGCCCGTAGTCTCGCCCATAATGAGGATATCGTCACCCTCGGCCAAGGTCGAAGCCTCGACGGTAATCTCTGCTACCGAGATGTTCTTGAAGAAGTTGGTCACCTTACCCACATACTCCTTGCGGTGGGTAGCCGACGAACCGTAGG
This sequence comes from Alistipes sp., assembly GCA_045614285.1. GTDB lineage: Bacteria > Bacteroidota > Bacteroidia > Bacteroidales > Rikenellaceae > Alistipes. The sequence continues at coordinate 50,137 of JAZLCQ010000004.1, read as the reverse complement.
CATTGGTGTGCTCGACGATGAGTTTATTGGCGTAGTAGCCACCCCAGAAACCGCGGTTGAAGACTCGCAAAAGTCCATTCTTCAACTCCTCGGCATTCTCACGGGTGTACTTGCCCGCCTCGATAAGGCGCAACGCCTTATCGTAGGCCTCCACTACGCGCTTTACGTACTCACCTCCACGTGCACGACCCTCAATCTTCAATACGCGAACGCCTGCCGCGATAAACTGATCGAGGAAGTCGACCGTGCAAAGGTCTTTAGGAGAGAGAACGTAGCGACCGTCGATATCGAGCATCTCGCCTGTATCCTTATCCTGGATGGTATATTTTCTGCGGCAAATCTGACGGCACGCACCACGATTAGCCGAGCAGTTTGTTTCGTGCTGGCTGAGGTAGCACTTGCCCGAGATTGACATACACAACGCTCCGTGTGCGAACATCTCAATCTCGACAAACTCGCCCTTCGGGCCACGAATATCCTGCTCGACGATGGCTTTGTGCACCGTTGCAATCTGCTCCAACGACAATTCGCGAGCCAAAACCACAACATCTGCCCACTGCGAGAAGAATTTTACCGCCTCCGAGTTCGAAATGTTGCACTGCGTAGAGATGTGCACCTCCACACCCACCTGGTAGGCGTAGGTGATAACCGCCAAGTCCGATGCGATAACGGCATCAACACCCACCTCCTTGGCCTTGTTGATAACGTCGTGCATCACCGCCAGCTCCTCATCATATATGATGGTGTTGACTGTCAAGTAGGTCTTTACTCCGGCCTTGTGGGCAATCTCGACAATCTGCTCCATATCGGCCTCCGAAAAGTTTGCGGCCGATGCCGAGCGCATATTCAATCGTCCAATGCCGAAATAGACCGAGTTTGCACCCGCATTTATCGCAGCGTGGAGCGATTCGTAACACCCAACGGGTGCCATAATCTCAATATCTGTTCGCTTCATATCTCCTCAAAATCGTTCTGATTGGTAAATTTATCACCTTGCGTCGGTCGCCAAATGCCTCACATAGGTCGACTATGCTGCGGAATTGTCGCCTAGCAATGCACTAAATTTCCTCAATCACCTCCGATTTTTAGTTTTTTACGGTTGTTGTTAACTCTTTCTGCCTACCAGGTTTTCGGCATATTTGCGCAATTCGACGGTGCGCTCACTCTCAACATCGAGGGTCTCGAGTATGCCGAGTGCCTTCTGGAACTTCTGGGCAATCTGCTGCTCCACACGCTCAGGCACGCCCAACGAGTCGTAGAGCCCTTTTATTATAGTAATCTTCTCGGCATCGCTCAAATCCTCGCGGAGGTGAGTTGTGCGCAATACCTCACGCTGCTCCTCATCTGCGCGCGAGAAGGCCTCAATCATAAGGATAGTCTTCTTGCCCTCGAGGATGTCGCCACCAATCTTCTTGCCGAGGCGCTCGTCGCCATAGCTGTCGAGCAAATCGTCCTGAAGCTGGAATGCCAAGCCTACCTCCAACGCAAAGTCGTAGAGGCGGCGGCAGTCGTGGTCGGAAGCCCCTGCGAGGAGTGCTCCGATGGTTGCCGAGCCTGCGAGCAAAACTGCGGTCTTGAGCTCAATCATGTGCATATAGTCGACTACCGAAACCTTCTGCTGAGTCTCGAAGTCCATATCGAACTGCTGACCCTCGCACACCTCTGCAGCCATCTTATTGAAGCGTGCAAATATCTGCGGAAGACGCTCCGAGTCGGTGCGCTGCAGGTAGTTGTAGGCCAAGATAAGCATCGCATCGCCCGACAAAATTGCCACGTTGTCGCCCCACTTTGCAGGTACCGACGGACGTCCGCGACGTACCGAGGCGTTGTCCATAATATCGTCGTGCAGAAGGGTGAAGTTGTGGAAGATCTCCACCGCCATAGCCGGCATCAACGCACGCTCGATATCCTCGGCGTAGAGGTTGTACGCCAGCATCAGAAGTGTTGGTCGGATGCGCTTTCCACCCACCTCCAGACCATATTTTATCGGTGCATAGAGACGCTGTGGCTCCTCGGGTGTCGGCATCTGTGCGATGTGACGCTCGAAGAGGTTTAGCAGTTCGTTATTTGTGAATAGCTTCATATTGTCTGTTGTTAGATTGCTTTTCTAATCTCATCGAGCTCGGCAAGGCGACCATATGCCACCTCCTTAACCTTCTCCCACTCGTAGTAGTAAGGAGTCTCGTTCTCGATTGGCAACTCTACGTCGCGCTCGTTAATCTGTGCGCGTACCAAAATCTTACCCTCGCTGTTGCGGTAGAAGATGAAGAAGAGGTTGGCAGCCTTAGGCGTAATCTTGTAGCCGCGCCAGTGCTCAGCAATGTAGTCGATGGTCTCGTTACCCTCGCCCATATAGAGCGGCATCTTCTCCAAGCCAAAGATGGTCATCAATGGGATGATGTTCAAGTCGTGACCAAAGCAGAGGTGTGCGTTGGTTTTGCGCTCGCCCTCGATAACCTCGTCGGCACGATTTACGATATAGTCAACCAAGATGCGCGACTGAGCCATATTATTTGCCAAGATAGGGTGTGCAGCCGATGCGCAACGATAGTGCCAGCAGCAGTTCTCGTGCTTGTAGATGATGTAGCGCTCGTCTGCGGTGAAGACCTCATCGATGAGCGAACGGTCGTTCTTGCCGAAGTTCTGCGCAAAGGCGAGACGCTTGTAGATGTCGGTCATAATCTTGAAGCCCGAACGCTCGAACATCGAGAAGAACTTCGCAGGGTCGGTGAAGAGCGCATTGTGGGCGTGGCTCAAATCCTGGGTAGCACCCCAAGCGAGAAGCTTCGAGTAGACCTCCTTAGACAAGAATGACTTGTAAGCCTTCTCCTCCTCAGCCGAGTAGGCAGGGTTGCACGCCGACTTCTGCGGACGCATCTCGGGGCCTGTAACCTCCGATGCCTCCATATGGTTGTTCAACTTCGGATTAGACTCCTTCAAGCCCTCGTTGAAGCCTACCATACTCATAGTTGCGCGCAACGATGTCGAGCTAACCGACTCAACTGTCGCATTGCCGCTGAAGAGTGTAGGGAAGTGCTCGCAGAGACGCTTTGCAATGCCCTTGTGCTGGTTGAAACCTACGTCGGTCAAGTCGCCGACACGCTTGTCGTGGTGGTTGTAGTTCCACTCCATAAACTCCTTCACCTTCTTGCCGAGCGGGGTAAGAATGCCCGCCTCGTCAGCCTTGTTGAAGTAGTTGAGAGCATCGGCCGGATACTCGGGGCTCGACTCGAAGCGTGAGCCGTGACGAAGGTATGCAGTCACGTAGAACGGCTTGTATCCTGCAGGTGCTGCAGGTGCCTCGTTGGTGAAGATGTCGCCCGTGTATGCAGTCATCGAAGGTACTACGATGCGAGGATTGGCATCGACCTCCTCACGCGAGGTCAAGTTCGATACGGTTACTGTGTTGCTTGTCTCGGTGCAAGCGGTAAATGCGAGTGCAGCGATGCACAAAAGTGATAAAAAGAGTCTTTTCATGATATTGTTTGGTATTATTTTAGTCTCTAATCTTGCTAAGTGGCGAGATTGTTACTCGCGTGTTTAATGTGCAAAGATATAAAAAATATAGACACGGAGAAAACGAGGGCGAGATTTATTATAATAAATCACCTAAAATTTTGTAATGTGAAAATTTATCTCTATTTTTGAATGATTTATTGCGGAAATCCGAATTTTTAGAAAAACTTAAAATACTAATTGCTATGAAAAAACTTGTTTTTGGAATTGACATTGGTGGTACAAACACCGCTTTTGGACTTGTAGATGAGGTAGGCGAAATCTTTGGCGAGGCTGCAATCTCGACTCGAAAGTATACTCATTTCGACGACTATCCACGCTACATCGAGGATTTGGCTACCGCTATGAAGGCGTTGGTTAACAGCCTCGATATTAACTTCGAGTTGGTAGGTATCGGTGTTGGTGCTCCAAATGCAAACTACTACAAGGGCACTGTCGAGATTCCATCAAATATGTGGAAGTATACCGACGAGCAGATCGCTGCAGGAATGAAGGAGGAGGATCGTATGTTCAACTTTGCAGACGACTTGGGTAAGCACTTCCCTGGAACTCCTGTCTATATCACCAACGATGCTAACGCAGCAACTATCGGTGAGATGGTTTACGGTGGCGCAAAGGGTATGAAGAACTTTATTATGATTACCCTCGGTACAGGTGTCGGTTCGGGCTTCGTTGCTAATGGCGAGATGATTTATGGCCACGATGGCTTCGCAGGTGAGTTCGGTCACGTTATCGTAGAGCGTGGTGGTCGTCAGTGCGGTTGCGGTCGCAAGGGTTGCTTGGAGGCTTATACCTCGGCCGGTGGTATCAAGCGTACTGCATTCGAGTTGTTGGCTACAATGAATGATCCGTCTCCAATCCGTGAGTACTCGTTCGACCAGCTCGAGTCGGCTATGCTCTCGAAGTTTGCGATGGAGGGTGACCCTATTGCCAAGGAGTGTTTCCGCCTCACAGGCCAGAAGCTCGGTTATGCATTGGCTGACGCAGTTACAATCACATCGCCTGAGGCTATCTTCCTCTTTGGCGGTTTGGCTAAGGCCGGCGATTTGATTTTCGACCCTATCAAGTATTACTTGGAGGAGAATATGCTCATCACCTTCAAGAATAAGGTGAAGGTACTCCCTTCGGAGTTGCAGAATAAGAATGCTGCTATCTTGGGTGCGGCAGCTCTTGTTTACCAGGCAAAATAGTTCGATAATTCAATGACGGAGGGGCTGTTGTTTATTCAGCCCCTCCGCTAAACGCACTTTATAGATGAAGAGAATTTTTACGCTCTGCCTTATGGCAGTTTTTGCTTTTTGTGCGTGCGAGTGCGCATACGCACAGGCGAAGAAGGAGAAGGATCCGACCAAGCAGGATTGGGCAAAGTTCTACCGCTACGAGAAGCTCAATGCCGAGCTCCTCGCCTCGGGTGTTCGTCCCGATGTGGTCTTTATGGGTAACTCTATCACCCAGAACTGGGCGAAGTTCAACCCCGACTTCTTCACAAATAACAACTTTGTAGGTCGTGGTATCGGCGGTCAGACCACCTCGCATATGTTGGTGCGTTTCCGTCGCGATGTCATTGAGTTGAATCCTCGTGCCGTGGTTATTATGGCGGGCATCAACGATATCGCACTCAATAATGGCGTTATCACCCACGAGAATATCCTTAACAACATCAAGTCGATGTGCGAGCTTGCAAAGTTGCACAAGATTAAGGTTATCCTCTGCTCGGTGACTCCTGCAGTGCGTTTCCGCTGGCGTCCGAATGTGGACTTTGTTCCGGCTGACGAGATTATCCGCCTCAATGTGATGATTAAGGAGTATGCCGACAAGAACAAGATTCCGTACGTTGACTACCACTCGGCACTCGTTGACGAGCGCAAGGGCTTGAAGCAGCACTACCACAAGGATGAGGTGCATCCGTTTGCAATATGCTATGCAGAGGTTATGGAGCCGATGATTTTGAAGGTGATTAACAAGGTGTTGCGCACTAAGCATACCTACACAACCCCCGTACCTAAAAACTAACAAAATATTATGAAGAAGATTTTATTTGCTTTGACCGCTTTGGCTATGGTGGCTTGCTCGACCTCGCCAAAGATGTCGAAGGAGGAGCAGGAGGCTTTTGACTTTGCCGATCAACTTATCAAGAAGATGACCTTGCAAGAGAAGCTCGGTCAGTTGCAGCAGTTTGTGAGCCACAAGGGCGATGTAACAGGTCCTGATGGCGAGAAGCGCAATATTGAAGATGCAATTCGTCAGGGTACAGTAGGCTCGTTCCTCTCGATTCGTAGCAAGGATGAGATGTGGCGCTTGCAGAAGATTGCTATCGAGGAGAGTCGTTTGGGCATTCCGCTTATCTTTGGTTTTGATATTATCCACGGTTGCCGTGTTCAGTTCCCTGAGAATCTCGCTGCATCGTGTAGCTGGGATATCGAAGCTATCGAGCACGCTGCTCGCATTGCAGCCGAGGAGACCAGTGCGTTGGGTATCCACTGGACATTCTCGCCTATGTGCGATGTCTCGGCAGATCCTCGTTGGGGTCGTGTTTCGGAGGGTGCAGGTGAGGATCCTTACCTCGGAGCAAAAATCGCAGCAGCAATGGTGCAAGGCTACCAAGGTGATGATCTCTCGTCGGATAAGACCATTGCGGCTTGCGTGAAGCACTTTGCTGCATACGGAGCACCTCAGGCGGGTCGTGACTACCACACTGTAGATATGTCGGAGATGATGTTTAGAAATCGTTACCTCCCACCTTATAAGGCTGCGGTTGAGGCAGGTGCAGTGACTGTGATGTCGTCGTTCAATGACTTTATGGGTATTCCGGCATCGGGTAATAAGTGGTTGATGCACACCCTTTTGCGTGAGGAGTTGGGCTTTAATGGCTTTGTTGTTTCAGACTATAATGCCGTTCACGAGCAGGTTAAGCACGGCACAGCGGCTGATGGTAAGGAGGCTGCCGAGAAGGCTATGAACGCTCACCTCAATATGGATATGGTCTACGGCGATTACATCGCTTATGGCGAGGAACTCGTTAAGGAGGGTAAGGTGTCGGAGAAGACCATCAATCAGCTCTGCCGCGAGGTGTTGGCTGTGAAGTATCGCCTCGGCTTGTTCGACGATCCATACAAATATGGCCGTCAGAACCAGGAGGAGGTGATGTATCGTCCCGAGAACATGCAGTACGCTCGCGAGGTTGCTGCAAATTCTATGGTGCTGCTCAAGAACAATGGCGTACTCCCACTCAAGAATGTGAAGAAGATTGCTGTTGTGGGACCATTGGCTGATGCTCCACGTGACCAACTCGGTGCTTGGATTGCTTTCGGTGAGGCAGACCATTCGGTGACTACTCTCGCTGCTATTAAGGAGCGTTTCGGCGCTGAGAATGTGCTCTATGCTAAGGGCTCGGATTTCCGTGAGCCTATCAAGGGCGGTATCGAGGAGGCTGTTCGTGTGGCGAAGCAGGCCGATGTAGTGTTGCTTTCGATCGGTTTGTCTTACAAGCAGTCGGGTGAGGCTACTTCGCTCGCAGATATCACTGTGCCTGATGTTCAGCAGGCGTTGCTCGACGCATTGAAGAAGACAGGTAAGAAGGTTGTGGTATTGCTCGGTACTGGTCGTGCAATGGATATTCGCAACGAGATTGAGAAGGCTGATGCGGTGCTCGTAACTTGGCACGGTGGTACTATGGAGGGCCCTGCGGTTGCAGATCTCGTTTTGGGCGATAAGAATCCTTCGGGTCACCTCACAATGTCATTCCCTTACTGCGTAGGTCAGTGCCCGGTTAGCTATAACGTGAAGGTTACAGGCCGTCCTCGTAAGAGTCCTAAGGAGGATAAGAAGTACCTTTCGCGCTATATGGATATCCCTAACGAGCCACTCTTCCCATTCGGTTACGGTTTGAGCTACACCGAGTTCGAGTATTCTGACTTGCAGGTATTGACCCCAGAGGTTGAGCTTGGCGGCGTAGTGAAGGTTAGCGTGAAGGTTACCAACAAGGGCGAGTACGATGGCGACGATGTAGCACAGCTCTATGTCCGAGACCTTGTTGCCGAGACTACACGTCCAATGCGCGAGTTGAAGGGATTCGAGCGCTTCTCGTTGAAGGCGGGCGAGTCGAAGGTTTTGACCTTTGAGGTGCCTACTTCAGACTTGGCTTATTGCCACAGCGATATGAGCTTCAAAGCTGATGCTGGAGCATTTAAGGTTTGGGTTGGCGAGGATTCAAATGCAACCCTCGAAGGCGAATTTACAATCAAATAATAACCAAATAGAACTATGAAAAGACTGATTTTCTCAATCTTGTCTCTCGTTGTGGCTTTTGGCGCAATGGCAGAGACTCGAACCGATAGGTTGTTGCGTGAGTTGCGCAATCCTAAGTCGGACTACGTTTTCGTAATCGCTCACCGTGGTGATTGGCGTAACTTCCCTGAGAACTCGTTGGAGGCTATCGAGTCGGCAATCCAGATGGGTGTCGATATCGTTGAGTTGGATGTGCACCGCACAGCCGATGGCGAGTTGGTAGTTTGCCACGATAAGACTATCGACCGCACAACAAATGGTAAGGGTAAGATTAGCGAGCTCACACTCGACTATATCCGCACTCGCAACCTCCGTGCAGGTCACAAGGTTGTTACCCGCTTCAAGATGCCGACTTTGGAGGAGGCTCTCGATGTCTGCAAGGATCGCATCCTCATCAACATCGACAAGGGTATCAACTACTACGACCAGATTTTGGAGATGCTCGTAAAGCGCAATATGGTTGACCAGGTTATTATCAAGAGTAGCAAGTCGGCTGAGGCGATGAAGGAGTTCTTCTCGAAGAACGACAAAAATATGCTCTATATGCCTATCATCAACTACAACACTAAGTCGTGGGGCAAGCACGAGCAGCTCTTCGAGGAGTATTTGAAGAGCGACCTTCCGTTCGTGGCTTTCGAGATGTGCTGGAATAGCACATTGCCAAACGAGAAGAAGGTGTTTAATAAGGTATTGAAGAGTGGTAAGCGCCTATGGATTAACTCTTTGTGGAATAGCCTCTGCGGTGGCAAGGAGTTGGATTTGGAGGATGATGCAGCAGTAGGCAACGAGGATAAGACCTATGGTAAGATTCTCGCTTACGGCACTTCGATGATTCAGACCGACCGCCCTGCATTGCTTATCAAGTACTTGGAGAGCAAGGGTCGTCACACGCTCAAATAGTTCGAATTGAAACAAACTAAAAACTTAAAGAAAATATGGGATTTTTGAATTTCTTCAAGACGAGTGCGCCACAACCACTTCGCGCCGACCTCGACGAGGCGGGTCAGAAGAAGTATCATCGCTCGTTGGCGTTGCAGTCTTTCGTAGCGGGTACTCTCGGCTACAGCCTCTACTATGTTTGCCGTACATCACTCAACGTGATGAAGAAGCCAATCCTCGATAGCGGTATGCTCGATGCAACGCAGTTGGGTATCATCGGCTCGGCGCTTCTCTTTGCTTATGCAATTGGTAAGTTTGTAAACGGATTCTTGGCCGACCACTCTAATATCAAGCGCTTTATGGCGGCAGGTTTGTTGGTTTCGACCTTGGCAAACTTGACAATGGGTGTTGTAGGCTTGTTCGGCTCGGGCGCAGGATTTGTTGGTAATGCAGCCATCCCGTCGACCGCAGTATTCGTTATCTTTGCTATTATGTGGGGTATCAATGGTTGGTCACAGTCTATGGGTGCTGCTCCGGCTATCATTGCGTTGTCGCGCTGGTTCCCACTCTCGCGTCGTGGTACATTCTACGGATTCTTCTCGGCGAGTCACAACATCGGCGAGTGGTTGTCGTTCATCTTCGTGGGCTCTATCGTTGCTGTTTCGGGCTGGCAGTGGGGCTTCTTTGGCGCAGCTATCGCAGGTGCAATTGGTATCATTATCATCCTCTTCTTGATGCACGATACACCTGAGAGCAAGGGCTTGCCTTCAATCGAGGTGTTGACTGGCGAGAAGGTTGAGGATAAGAAGAAGGACGACTCGGCAGGTGCAGCACAGAAGCTCGCGCTCAAGACCCCTGCAGTGTGGATTTTGGCTCTCGCATCGGCATTTATGTATATCTCGCGCTACTCGTTGAACTCGTGGGGTATCCTCTTCTTGCAGGAGGAGAAGGGTTTCGATCTCGCAGATGCTACCTTCATCATCTCGATTAACGCCTTGCTCGGTATCTTGGGTACAGTGTTGGCAGGTTGGATGTCGGATGTATTGTTCAAGGGTGACCGTAAGATGCCGGCGTTCGTTTCGGGTATTATGCTCTCGATTTCGTACGCATTGTTCGTATATGGTGGCAACGAGTACTGGGTGAAGATCGCTTCGATGGTATTGTTCGGTATCGCTATCGGTGTATTGATTGCATTCTTGGGCGGCTTGATGGCTATCGATGTTGTGCCACGTAAGGCTACAGGAGCGGCACTCGGTATCGTAGGTTGCGCAAGCTACATCGCTGCTGGTATTCAGGATGTTGTGAGCGGTTGGTTGATCGACAAGAACCTCACCGAGACAGTTACAACCGTAGCTAATGAGGCAGGTGAGATGGTCGAGCAGGTGGTTAAGCACTACGACTTCTCGCAGGCTGCACTCTTCTGGATTGGTGCGTCGGTGATTTCGTTCCTCTTGCCAATCCTCAACTGGGGTAAGAAGGTTAAGGAGTAACCATTTACAATAACAATAAAAACGGGCTGCATATCGCAGTCCGTTTTTTTGTTTTAGACCATATCGAATTAAAAACTAAATATTTATAGGTTAGGCGGTACACTTTTGCGCTTTTTTTCTTACCTTTGCCCGAATAAAAATATATTATTTTTAAGATTACTACGATGAGCGAGAAAAAACTCCGTTTCGAGACACTTCAAATTCACGGTGGCTATGCACCTGACCACACCCTTTCACGTGGCTTGGCAATCTATCCGACTGCAGCATATCACTTCAAGAGTTGCGACTATGCGGCTAATCTCTTCGAGTTGAGCGAGGCCGGCAATATATATACAAGAATCCACAACCCGACAACCGCTAACTACGAGAATCGTGTAGCTGCGTTGTATGGCGGCGTGGGAGCCTTGGCAACATCGTCGGGTATGTCGTCGATTTTGCTCACCGTAACAGCTTTGGCTAAGGCGGGCGACAATATCGTTACTTCGCCATATGTGTACGGTGGTACTCACAATCAGTTCTCGATTTCGTTGCGTAACCTCGGCGTAGAGGTGCGTTTTGCGAAGGATGCTTCGCCTGAGGCTATCGAGGCGTTGATTGACGAAAAGACACGCTTCGTATTCGTGGAGTCGATGTCGAATCCGGGCTGTATCGTTGCCGATATGGAGGCGTTGGCAAAGGTTGCTCACGCACACCAGATGCCACTCGTTGTGGATAACACCTTTGGTGCTTGCGGCTACCTCTGCAATCCATTCGATTGGGGTGCAGATATCATCTGCGACTCGGCTACCAAGTGGATTAACGGCCACGGCACAGCTATGGGCGGTATTATCGTTGATGGCGGTACATTCGACTGGGGCAATGGTCGCTACTCGGAGATCGATGGCCCATCGGAGGGCTACCACGGCTTGAACTTGTGGAAGACCTTCGGCAATCAGGCATTTATTGTAAAGTGCCGTGTGGATGGCTTGCGTGACTTCGGTTGCTGCCCTTCGCCATTCGACACCTACTTGATGATGCTTGGTCTCGAGACCCTTTCGTTGCGCGTACGCCACGAGGCTGAGTCTACCGCTAAGTTGGCTGAGTTCTTCCGCGCAAACAAGAATGTTAAGTCGGTGAGCTATGTAGGCTTCGAGGATAATCCGAGCTACGAGTTGGCACAGAAGTATTTCCGCAAGGGTGCTGCGTGCGTTATCTCGGTGGAGTTGGAGGGTACCTTGGAGGGCACAGTTCGCTTCGTTGAGGGGTTGAAGTTGGCAGCCAATATGACTATGATTGGCGACTCGATTACCGTGGTTACCCACCCTGCATCGACCACTCACAAGCAGTTGAGCGACGATGCTAAGGTTCGTGCGGGCATCGCTCCAACCTTGCTTCGTATCTCGGCAGGCTTGGAGGCTGTAGAGGATATTATTGAGGACTTTGAGCAGGGCTTCCAGCGAATGGAGGAGTAAAAGCAGATTCGGAATTCAGAATGCAAAATTAAAAATTAGCGAATGGCTAAATTTTTTCACGATACAACGCCTTTGCACTTGGAGTCGGGCGAGATGTTGCCTGAGGTAACAATCGCATACGACACCTATGGTGAGCGCAATGAGGATGATTCGAACATCATCTGGGTGTGTCACGCCTTGACCGCATCGTCGGATGTGGAGTCGTGGTGGCCCGAGATGATTGGTGAGGGTAAGTTGCTCGACGCATCGCGCTACTTCATCATCTGCGCCAACTTCCTCGGCTCGCACTATGGCACTACAGGTCCACTCTCGATAAACCCCGCTACGGGAGAGAAGTGGTATGGCGACTTCCCGAAGATTACCGTGCGCGATATGGCAGAGTGCCACCGTCGCTTGGCAGAGCACCTCGGCATCAAGCGTGTAAAACTCCTTATAGGTAGCTCGATTGGAGGCTTCCAGTGCTTGGAGATGATTCTCTCGAATCCCGACTTGGCCGAGAATTTGGTCTTGATTGCTACGGGAGCGACCACAACGCCGTGGATTTCGGCATTCAATGAGTCGCAGCGCTGGATTTTGCAGACCGACCCGACCTTTGGCGAGCGTCGTGATGATGCGGGCGAGCAGGGTATGGCGGCAGCACGTAGCGTGGCATTGTTGAGCTACCGTGGTGGTCCTGCATACTGCCTTACACAGCAGGATAACGAGGAGCTGAAGGACGAGTTGTTCAAGCGTCGCGTACACTCCTATCAGCGCTATCAGGGCGAGAAGTTGCGCCGTCGATTCAATGCCTACTCCTACGCATTGGTTGCCGATGCTGTCGATTCGCACGATATCGGCCGTGGTCGTGGTGGAGTAGTAAAGGCTTTGGAGGCGATTAAGTGCCGCACCTTTGTGGTCGGCATCACCAGCGACATTCTCTTCACCGAGGTGGAGAATCGCTACCTTGCCGACAATATCAAGGGCGCACACTACCACTTGATTGACTCGTCGTTTGGTCACGATGGTTTTCTCGTGGAGGCTGACTCGTTGAACAAACTCATTTTGGAATTTATAAACTAAAAAAAATATATGGCACAGAAACAACTTGTAATCGGTATGTTCGGCTTCGGTAACGTAGGACGTGGTCTCTACGACGTGCTGAATACCATCTCCTCGAATGAGGCGGTAATTAAGCGTGTCTGCGTACGTGACATCACCAAGGAGCGTGGCGTAGAGGCTGATTTTACCGATAATCCTGACTATATCTTCAACGACGAGGATATCAACCTTATCGTTGAGTTGATTGACGATGCGGAGGCTGCCTACCACATCGTGAAGCGCGCATTGCAGGGCGGTCGCTCGGTGGTTTCGGGCAACAAGAAGATGTTGGCTCACCACCTCCCTGAGTTGATTGAGTTGCAGCAGAAGCACAACGTAGCTTTGCTCTACGATGCGTCGGCTTGTGGTTCGATTCCGGTTATTCGTAACCTCGAGGAGTACTACGATAACGACCTCCTCGTATCGGTTAAGGGTATCTTGAATGGCTCGTCAAACTTCATCTTGTCGAAGATTTTCAACGAGAACTACTCATATGACGTGGCACTTCGTCGTGCGCAGGAGTTGGGCTTTGCCGAGAGCGACCCTACACTCGATATCGGTGGTTGGGACTCGTTGTTCAAGCTCATCATCATCACCGTTCACGCCTTCGGTTGCTACGTTGCGCCTGAGAAGATTTTCACCTACGGTATCTCTTCGATGAACGATAACGATATCCGCTTCGCAAACGAGAAGGAGCGCCGCTACAAGTTGGTTGCTCACGTCGAGAAGTTGGATAATGGCAAGATTATTATGAGCGTAATGCCGCAGCTCATCTCGCACGATAAATATATATATAGTGTAGAGGATGAGTTCAACGGTGTAGTTATCAAGGGTAAGTTCTACGACAAGCAGTTTATGTTTGGTCGTGGTGCAGGTGGTCACCCAACCGGTTCGGCTGTGTTGAGCGACATCACCGCTTGTTTCTACAACTACCGCTACGAGTATAAGCGTATGATTGGCCGCACTCCGGTAGAGTTTACAAACGATGTGTTGGTACGTGTATATCTCCGTTACCAGAATGCCGAGGATCGTGCTTTGTTCAATTTTGCAAGCATCGAGGAACAGTATATCAGCAACGACTACCAGTATGTAGTTGGTCACATCTCGTTGGCTGATTTGCACAAGAATGCCGAGCTGATTCGTGAGCGTGATCTCTTCATCGCGGCTTATCCAACTAAATAGTAGGCAATCGTATAACAAGAAAATAGGCTGTCCTTTCGGGCAGCCTATTTCTATTGGTAGAGCAGTTATTACACTGTCATAATCTCCTTCTCCTTCTTGTCGAAAGCAGCGTCGATAGCCTTGTTGAACTTGTCAACAACCTTCTGTACCTGTGCCTCGCCGTCCTTGCCCTCGTCCTCAGGCATACCATCCTTTACAGCCTTCTTGAATGCCTCGACAGCATCGCGACGAGCGTTACGCAACGATACGCGAGCGTTCTCAGCCTCAGCCTTCGACTGCTTAACGAGCTCCTTACGACGCTCCTCAGTGAGAGGCGGCATCGAGAGACGGATGCTCTCGCCATTGTTCGATGGGGTGAGACCGATGTTCGAGTCGATGATTGCCTTCTCGATAGGGCGAATCATATTCTTGTCCCAAGGCTGAATGAGGATAGTCTTTGCATCTGGTACAGTGACACTTGCAACACCCGATACAGGGGTCTGTGAGCCGTAGTACTCTACAAATACACCATTCAATACGTTTACTGAAGCCTTACCTGCGCGAATGTTCGACAAGGTCTCCTCCAAGAAATCAACCGTCTTCTGCATACGAACGGTTACGTCGTTAAGAATTGTTTTAGTATCCATATCTCTTCTATTTATTTAATTGTTTCTCAATCAATTTTACAAGTTCGGCAAACTCCGCCTCATCGTAGCCTACGCTGGCCTTCACCACCTTACCACTCTTGTCAATGAGGAAGTTACGAGGGATGTAGGTCACCGCATACTTTCCGTAGATGCTGCTGTCGGTGTCGAGTCCCATCGGGAAGGTGTAGCCCATCTTCTCGCGGAAAGCTGCTACTGTCTCACGCTTCTCGCCACGCGAAACGGGGATGAATACGAAAGGCTGACCCTTGAACTTCTCGATGATATCCTTCTCCACGCGAGCCAACTCGGCACGGCACGGAGGGCACCACGTAGCCCAGAAGTTCAACAATACGACCTTGCCCTTCAAATCAGAGAGCTTCACGGTCGAGCCGTCGAACATCTCAACCTCGAAGTTGGGTGCTACCATTCCATCTTTCACAAGCGTTGCAGCCTCGGGTGAAGGTCTCTCCTGTGCTGAAACCGGTGTCGGATTCCAGAAGATAAGAATCAGTACGAGCACCACCGCCAGGATAAGCATCAGGGCGAGGGTTAAGTTGCTGCGCTTCTTGTGTCTGCGATTAATTGCCATAGTTTTTGTTATTTATGTACCAAAGTTCCGATATTCTCGCCTGTAAGCACCTTCATCAAGTTGCCCGGAGTGTCCATATCGAATACGATAATGTTCAAACCGTTCTCCTTACAAAGGGTGAAGGCGGTCATATCCATTATCTTCAAATTTCGTGCATAAATTTCGTCGAATGAAATCTCGTCAAACTTTGTAGCGGTAGGATCCTTCTCAGGGTCGGCTGTGTAGACGCCATCAACGCGGGTGCCCTTGAAGAAACCATCTGCCTCAATCTCGATACCACGCAATGCCGAAGCCGAGTCGGTCGAGAAGTAAGGATTCGATGTTCCGCCACCGATGATAACTACGTAGCCGTCACGCAAGTACTCCAAAGCCTTATCCTTCGAGTAGTACTCGCCGATAGGCTCCATACGGATTGAGGTCAAAACCTTACACTTTACGCCCTCATCTACCAATACAGCCTGCAAGGCCAATGAGTTGATGATGGTTGCCAACATACCCATCTGGTCGCCCTTCACGCGGTCGAAGCCACGCTTTGCACCCTGCAATCCGCGGAAGATGTTACCACCGCCAATTACGATACCTATCTCGGTACCAAGCGCTTGCGCCTCCTTAATCTGCTGCGCGTATACGCGTGCTTGCTCCATCGAGATACCATATTTCTGCTCGCCCTGCAAAGACTCGCCACTCAATTTTAGAAGTATTCGTTTGTATTTCATACTACACATCTTTTCATTTATACTACAAATATACGAAATATAATTGAGATTTGATAATCAGGCAATCAATTTTCTCACATTATTCTCGCTTCTACCATATAAATGGTATGATTCTCCACTTTACGCGGGTGCAATACTCTGCATATCCATCAAGCTCCGCGATTAGGAGTCGCTCCTCGTCGAGGGTTCTAATGACGATAATCGGGATGTAGAGCAAGAACGGAAGAACTGCCCACCACGAGCCTAAAACAAGCGGCATCGAGAGAAAAAGTGTCAGGGTGGTGAGGTACATCGGGTGGCGTACAATGCTGTAGAGGCCTGTGCTTACAACCTTTTGTCCCTCAACGACTTCGATGGTACGAGAGAGCCATACATTCTCTCTCATAACCTCGACATATGCACCATACGAGAGGAGGAAGACAACCGATGCGCCAATCACGACGCTCATAGGCACTGCGCTCCATCCGTAGCGTGCGTCGAGGCCTGCAAGGATGAAGCCAGCGATGAACATCAAGCCCGAAAGGCGGATGACGCCACTCTGCTTTGCGCGCTTCTCCTTTGAGTTGAGTCGGCGAGACAGCAACTCGGGCGAGGCGAATATAAGTCCCACGCCGACGATGAGCATCGGAGCGAAGAGTAGTGCGAAGAGCAGCCACGCACCTCGGTAGTGAATTGTTCCTGCTGCAAGGAATAGTGGAAGACCCATCAGGATGAATCCCATTACGGTCTTAATAAGCGCCTTGAGCGCCAATATTGCTCTGTTCTCTTTCATGGTAGACGATGCTCTAAAAGGTGAAACATATACAAAGTTACAATTTTTGTATTATATAGCAAAAAAAGAGGCTGTCAATTTGACAACCTCTTCTCTATTTATTTTCTCTAACGATTAGAGAGCTGGAGCAGCCTCAACAGCTGGAGCCTCTGCTACTGGAGCAGCCTCAACTGCAGGAGCAGCCTCTACTGCAGGAGCCTCAACAACTGGAGCAGCCTCAACAACTGGCTCAACTACTACTGGCTTCTCCTCAGGGTTGATGCTCTTAGCGAGCACGCATACGCCCCAACGGTTCTTGAATGTAGGGATCTCTACAACCTCGCCAGCCTTAACCTCGCGCTCAACGATGTAGAAAGTACCACGCAATACACTCTTAGTCTCGCCATTCTTTGTGCGATCCATAGCGCAAGTAGTGTAGCAGTTGGTGAGTACACGCCAAGGAGCCTTGCGAGTGGTAGCGTTGATAGAAGTGAAGAGATAGATCTTACCATCAGCCAAAGCTGTGATTGTAGCTGGACGGCTTGTACCGTTCTTCTCTACAACTGGTACCGGAGCCATAACCTCGAAGCCCTCGAACTCCTTAGGAAGGATGTGGCTGAAGTAGTGACCACCATCTGGCCAGATGTTAGCCTTCTCAGCGAAAGTAGTCTTAACGAAGTCTGCACCCTCGAACTTGATTGCGATCTGCGATGGAGTCTCAACATATGGACGAGCGCTCAACGAACGAGTCTTGTCGCTACGGAATGCGATCAATGGAAGACCCTCAGCCGAGTATACGTTACCCATATCCTCGTTGAAGCAGTAACGAACTGCTACAGGAGCCTCAACACCCTCAGCCGATACAAGGATAGTGTTACCCTCGATTTTAGCCTCAGCAACTGTGAAGATCAACTTCTTCTCGTTCTCAGGATCCTGAACACCGAGCTGGAAACCGTTGATACGGCCCTCACCCTTCTGAACGAGAGTTGTAGGAACATTCTTGAACGATACGCGAACTGCGTTACCCTCAACAACCATTGCCTTGTAAGCAGGTGAGCGGAACTCAGCAGTAGTCTTGTGGTAGTGACCACCGAGAGCGCACTGTGCCAAACGGTGAGCAACGTCAGCCTTCTTAGGAGGGTGGATGTCACCTGGGATCTGGTTCTGATCGTTTGTACCAACGATCTCGCAGTTCTTAGTACGTGCAGCTACACGTGCCTGGCACTCACGAAGGATAGCGCCGTTGATACCTGGGTATGTGTGAGGAGCGATCTCAACAATGTAGAATGGCATCTCTGGGTTACGGAACTCAGCACGCCAAGACTTAACGAGGTGCGAGAGCTTCGATGCGTAACGAGGAGCGTTAGGCACATTCGAGCAACCCTGGTACCAGATAACACCGGCAACAGTTGCGTGACGGATAGGGTAGATGTTAGCATTGTGGAGGTGCGAAACCTTGTTCTTCCACTTTCTGCTTCTTGACAAATCCTTCTTGCATACAGCAGCAACCTTAGGGTTTGCAGCGAGATACTCAGCGCTCAACCAACCCTCGATTGGAGTACCACCGTAAGAAGCATCGATAAGACCTACAGGAACGTTCAAAGTCTCCTGCAACTCCTTACCGAAACCGTAACCTACAGCCGAGAAGTTAGCCAACGACTTAGCGTTACATACCGACCACTGAGTCTTGTGCTTCTTCTGTGCAGGAACCTCAGTCTGCGGAGTCGATGAAGAGATGCGACCTGTGCAGTAGAGACGAATCTTGTCGTTTGTACCAGCCTTCAAATCAGCCTTCATATCAGGAGTCTTTCTTACAGACCACTCCATGTTCGACTGACCTGCGCAAATCCAAACCTCACCGAAGAGTACGTTGGTCAACTCCTTAACCTCCTTACCAGCCTTGATAGTGATGTTGTGAGCAGTGTAACCAGCGTTGAGAGTCTGTACAGGCAAAATCCAGAGACCATTCTCATCAGCCTTAGCCTTGAGAGGCTTCTTGCCAGTCCAGCTGGTCCAAATCTTAACTGAAGCCTTAGGCTTAGCCCAACCCCAGAGGTTAACTGTGGTCGAGTGCTGGAGCACCATGTTGCTACCAACAACCGATGGCAATGTAAGAGTCTGCGGCTTCTCCTGAGCCACAGCAACGGCTGCCGAGAAGAGCATCGCAACAACCGCCATCAAAATGAATTTTAAATTTTTCATAACAATGTTATTAATTAAAAAAAAGTTGGTTTGTCTTATTTATACTGCAAAGATAATAAATGTTTTCAAATATCGGCAAAAAATAGTATATTTGCGCACTAATAAGTTTAGTTTTTTGCGAAAATGGCGAGAATTGTTTGAATTTGCAGAAAATTTCATTAAATTTGTTGGTTGGAAAATGAACTGAACTGAGAAAACACAATTTTCTATATTATTAATAACTTAAAAAATCTAGCTATGGCAAATGTAAAGCGCGTCTATTTCTTCGGTAACAAAGAGGCCGAAGGAAATGGCAAGATGAGAGAGCTGCTCGGTGGTAAGGGTGCTAACCTCGCCGAGATGAATCTTATCGGTATTCCTGTACCTCCAGGATTTACCATCACTACTGATGTTTGTACAGAGTACTATCAGCACGGTCAGGCTGCAGTTATCGAGATGCTCCGTCCGGAGGTTGAGGCTGCTATCAAGCGTGTTGAGACTTTGACTGGCCGCAAGTTCGGCGATAAGGAGTTGCCACTCCTCGTATCGGTTCGTTCGGGTGCTCGTGCTTCGATGCCGGGTATGATGGATACCATCCTCAACCTCGGTATGAACGACGAGGCTGTTGAGGCTGTTGCTCAGCTCTCTGGTAACCCACGTTTCGCTTGGGATTCGTACCGTCGTTTCGTACAGATGTACGGTGACGTAGTTCTCGGTATGAAGCCGGTTTCGAAGGAGGATCAGGATCCATTCGAGGTAATTATCGACGAGTTGAAGGAGGAGCGCGGTGTTGAGATGGATACCGACCTCTCGACTGAGGACTTGAAGGTATTGGTTGCTCGTTTCAAGGCAGCAGTTAAGGAGCAGACAGGTTCTGACTTCCCAGTTTGCCCTTGGGAGCAGCTTTGGGGTGCAGTATGCGCAGTATTCGGTTCTTGGATGAACGAGCGTGCTATCCTCTATCGTAAGTTGAATAACATCCCTGCAGAGTGGGGTACAGCAGTAAACGTACAGGCAATGGTATTCGGTAACATGGGTGATAGCTCGGCTACCGGTGTTGCTTTCTCGCGTGACGCCGCTACAGGTGAGAATATCTTCAATGGTGAGTACCTCATCAACGCACAGGGTGAGGACGTTGTGGCTGGTATCCGTACTCCACAGCAGATTACTACTGAGGGTTCACGTCGTTGGGCTAAGGCTCAGAACATCTCTGAGGAGGAGCGTGCTGAGAAGTATCCTTCGCTCGAGGAGGTTATGCCTGAGGTTTACAAGGAGTTGAATGAGATCCAGCACCACTTGGAGGAGTACTTCACAGATATGCAGGATATCGAGTTCACAATCCAGGACGGTAAGTTGTGGATGTTGCAGTGCCGTAACGGTAAGCGTACCGGTGCAGCGATGGTGAAGATTGCAATGGATATGTTGGCTGAGGGCTTGATCGACGAGCAGACTGCAGTATTGCGCTGCGAGCCTGAGAAGCTCGACGAGTTGCTCCACCCAGTATTCGATAAGACAGCTATCAAGAACGCTAAGGTTGTAGTTAAGGGCTTGCCTGCTTCGCCAGGTGCTGCTACAGGTCCTGTAGTATTCTTTGCTGACGACGCTGAGAAGGTATTGGCTGAGACTGGCCAGAAGGCTATCCTCGTTCGTATCGAGACTTCGCCTGAGGATTTGAAGGGTATGCTCGACGCTGCTGGTATCTTGACAGCTCGTGGTGGTATGACTTCGCACGCTGCGGTAGTTGCTCGTGGTATGGGTAAGTGCTGCGTATCGGGTGCAGGTGAGTTGGATATCGACTACAAGGCTCGTACAATCCAGATCAATGGCTTGACTATTAAGGAGGGCGATTGGATTTCGTTGAATGGTTCGACTGGTGAGGTTTACCTCGGTCAGGTTGCAACTCAGGAGGCTTCACTCGATGGTGACTTCGGTAAGTTGATGGATTTGGCAGGTAAGTATGCTAAGTTGAAGGTTCGTGCTAACGCTGATACTCCACGTGACGCTGAGCAGGCATTTGCATTCGGTGCTGAGGGTATCGGTCTTTGCCGTACAGAGCATATGTTCTTCGAGGGTGACCGTATCAAGGCTATCCGCGAGATGATCTTGGCTGATGATGAGGCTGGTCGTCGTGTAGCTTTGGCGAAGTTGCTCCCTATGCAGCGTGGTGACTTCGAGGGCTTGTTCAAGGTTATGAAGGGTTACCCAGTGATCGTTCGTTTGCTCGATCCACCATTGCACGAGTTCGTTCCTCACACTGAGAAGGATCAGAAGGAGTTGGCTGCTGAGATGGGTATCTCGTTCGAGAAGGTTGCTGCTAAGGTTGAGTCGTTGCACGAGGTTAACCCTATGCTCGGTCACCGTGGTTGCCGTCTCGGTAACACATATCCAGAGATCACCGAGATGCAGGCACGCGCTATCATCGAGGCTGCAATGAACGTGAAGGCTTCGGGTATTCCTGTAAAGGTTGAGATTATGGTTCCACTCGTAGGTAACCACAAGGAGTTGCGCTACCAGAAGAACGTAATCGACGAGACTGCTAACGCAGTATTCGCTGAGCGTAACGACAAGATTGACTACCTCGTAGGTACAATGATCGAGGTTCCACGTGCTGCTGTTACAGCTAACCAGATCGCAGAGGTTGCAGAGTTCTTCTCGTTCGGTACTAACGACCTTACTCAGATGACTCTCGGTTTCTCTCGTGACGATATCGCTAAGTTCCTCCCTGTATACCTCGACAAGAACATCATCAAGGCAGATCCATTCAAGGTTCTCGACCGCAATGGTGTAGGTCAGTTGGTACGTGAGGCAGTTATGAAGGGTCGTTCGACTCGTCTTGACCTCAAGTGCGGTATCTGTGGTGAGCACGGTGGTGAGCCATCGTCAGTAGAGTTCTGCCACTACGCTGGTTTGAACTACGTAAGCTGTTCGCCATTCCGTGTGCCTATCGCACGTTTGGCTGCTGCTCACGCTGCTTTGAAGGAGAAGTAGAATTACTACAACTCATAACACCGATGGGTGTCGCTGCAAATGCGACACCCATCTTTTTTTACCCCCCCCCTTTATTTATATATAGGTGTAGGGAGTGAAACGAGTAGAGAGATGGTTGTAGAGTATGTAGATGGAAATTAACGGCATAAAACGCAAAATAAAACGCTCCTCACATGCGAGGAGCGTTTTATCGCTATATAGAGCAGCTTTTGCCGCTTCCGTTCTACTCGTAGATACGCTTCTGGCGGATAACCTTACCCTCCTGCTCGATGAAGTAACGACGCGACTTGAGGAGGTTACGAGACTGCAATACCATGGTCTTGGTCTCCGAGATGATGCCGAGGAACAACATTCCTGCACGCGAGTTCGACTCGCCGGTGTTGATGCGAGCCAACTCCTCCTTAGTCGACTGTGCGAGTCGCTCGAAGAGGTTGTCGCGCATAGTCAATACCTCGTCGATGGTCGAGAAGTCGTTCGATGTGAACATATAGATAATACGCGAGTAGATCTCGTTTACATCGGCATTAATCGACATCAAAGTGTCTGACTGAATGCGATTTAATCCCTGGTGGTTGTTATCGATATGCTCGAACGAAGGACGAGTGATGTGAACCAACGACTTGGTCATTTCGTTCAAGTAGTCGAGAATCTGCACATAGTAGAGTGAGAGATTCAAATCCGAACCGTAAGTTGTACGCAATGTGTGAGCAATCGAGTACTTCATGCGGCGGTTCTCCTCGTACATCTCCGACGCCTCGGTTGCGAGATCCTTCAATGCCTTGCGATTCTCGGTCATCAACGCCACGATTGTGCGGTTGTAGATGCGTGTTGTGGTCTTGACGGTCTCCGATACGGTTGTCATTGTGTTGTCCACGAGGTTCTCACGCATCTGAGCGTCGCTCTTCTTGTTCTCCTTCTTCTCCTTCTTTGGCATAAAGTTGCTGTGGATGAACATATAGACGCAGAGGAGTGTGATAGCACCAAATGCCCAAACCTCACCCCACATAAGGAGCAAACCGAGTGCGAATGCGATGATGAAACCACCGAAGCCGGTTACGAACCAACCCATCACCACGGTGATAACGCCTGTGATACGGTAAACGGCACTTTCGCGGCCCCAAGCCTTGTCGGCCAACGACGAACCCATTGCCACCATAAAGCAGACATATGTGGTCGAAAGAGGCAACTTCAACGAAGTACCGAGGGCGATAAGCAACGACGCTGTAGTGAGGTTTACGGTCGAACGAATCATATCGTATGGTGCACCGCTATGCTCAACGTCGGCATACTCGAAGCGCTTCTCGATAAAGTTCTTAACCTTCTCAGGGATAACCTTGTCGAGTACGCGTGAGGTGTTGATTGCTGCACGCACTACCGCACGCGAGAAGAGAGATGAAGAGTACTGCTGCTCGCCACCGCCATCAGCCGATGTGAGCGAGAGCTCGGTCTGCGATACGCTCATCGCCTTGCGCGAAGTCCAGAGTGTCGCCACCATAATGATACCCGATATTACTATATATATGATATTGCTGCCGCCTGTTGCAGGCTCAGCCAATGCCGTCATAGCCATATTTACATCGCCGCCCGATACGCTGTAAGCCTCCAAACCTGCGATAGGCACACCGATAAAGTTCACGAGGTCGTTACCTGCGAAGGCCAACGCCAACGAGAATGTACCTGCCAAGATGGTGATGCGCAAGATGTTTACGCGGAAGAGCTGGAGGAAGAAGAGTACCAATGCGCACACTACCCATACTCCTGCCAAGGTGAGTACGAGGTGCTCATTTACCCACTCCACAAACGCTGTGCCCGCCAACTGTGACTTCAAGCCCTTGAATACTGCGAAGTAGAGGATTGATGTGAGTGACATACCGCACCATACTGCGCCCAAGCGACGCAACATCTTCATATAGCGGAACGAGAAGAGGAGTCGCGAAATCCACATCACGAATGTTCCCGAAACGAAGGCGAGAATCACCGAGAGGAGGATTCCCGAAACCACACCCATCGCCTTGGTGGTGTTGAGGAAGCTGCCGAGATCCTCGAGGTGGATATTCGGGTCAGAGCCAATCTTAAAGAGTGCCACCGCTACGGCCGAACCCAACAAACAGAAGATCAACGACACGGTGGTCGAAGTCGGAAGTCCGAGTGAGTTGTAGAGGTCGAGCAGGATGACATTCGCAAACATCACACCCACATAGAGGTACATCACATCCTGGAAGTTGAATAGCTGAGGATGGAACATACCGTGTCGTGCCACATCCATCATACCGCTCGAGGTGAGAGCACCTACGAGGATACCGATTGATGCCACGATAAGGACAGTTCGGAACGATGCTGCCTTAGAGCCAAGTGCTGAGTTTAAGAAGTTTACCGCATCGTTGGTGACTCCCACATAGAGTCCCGAAACGGCCAGCAACGCAAGAATTGCGAGCATCACTTGATAGTAAATTTCTCCCATATATTGAAGTTTGTTCTATTTTAGTCTATACAAAGATATGCCTAATTATCCGAACCGCCAAGGCCGAGAATCAAATTTAACAATTATTTAACATTGGAAGGAGGAGGTTTCGGGTAACTACAGCGGCAAGACCTTGGTATAATAAACCAGCTATCTCTAAGCAAAATAGGTCGGCAACGCAATTGCCGACCTATTTATATATATAATAGTTGAAACTATTTAGTAGCGAACTCTACTCTCTTCAATTTGTTCCACTCGCCACGGGTGAAATCAGGGAATGCAACAGGCATCGAGTTGTGGTGGATTGAAGCAGCCGACAAATCGCCGATGCACGACCACTCTGCAGCATCGTATACATCCTGATCGAGTGGCAAACCGTTACGCAAGCAGTAGATGAGGCGGTAGTCCATAATGAAGTCCATACCTCCGTGGCCACCCACCTTCTTCGACTTCTCGATCAACTCCTTCTGGATAGGATGGCGATACTTGTTCATCAACGCCTTGAATGCGTTATCCGGAAGGAACTTGTGCGACGAGAGATCCTCGTGATTAGGTACGCCGCTATCAGCCATCTTGTCGTGCTCGAGCAAGATGCCCTGTGTAGGGTACTTATTTGCAAAACCCTTTGTGCCGGTGAGCTGATACTCACGGCTGTATGGGCGTGGAGTGTAGACATTGTGGTGAAGGGTGATAGTCTTACCCTTGTGGGTGCGGATAAGAGTCGTTGTCTGGTCGCCATTTGCAAACTCCTCGGTGCCGAGCGACTTCTTGCCGAGGCTCTTGCCAATCCACGAGTCGGTATCCATAGACACGAGGTGAGTCATACGGTCACCACGGTGGATGTTCAATGCGAAGCAGATTGGACCGAGGCCGTGAGTAGCATAGACGTCACCGTCGTGCTCCTGGTTGTACTTCAATCGCCAGTTGCTCTCGTAGCCCTTCCAGAACTTATCGAGTGCGTGGATGTAACCACCCTCAGCGTGGATAATCTCACCGAAGAGACCATGCTGTGCCATATTGAGTGTAGTGAGCTCGAAGTGGTCGTAGACGCAGTTCTCGAGCATCATACAGTGACGACGTGTGCGCTCCGAGGTGTCAACTAACTGCCAGCACTCAGCAACACTTGTAGCTGCCGGAACCTCGATAGCTACGTGCTTGCCGTGCTCCATAGCGTAAACTGCCATCGGAGTGTGGGTCTTCCAATCTGTTGCGATGTAGATGAGGTGGATGTCCTTGCGCTCGCAGAGCTTCTTCCAAGCCTCCTCGCCAACATACTCCTCAGCCGGTGGCATTCCATACTTCGCGAGGCGCTCCTGGCTCTTGTTGAGATTCTCCTGGTGAAGATCGCAAATAGCCACAATCTCTACACCCTCGATGAACGACATACGCTTCAAAGGGCCCTTACCGCGTGAACCCATACCGATGATACCAACACGTACAACGTCGATAGGCTCTGCAGCGAAACGAAGCATCGAGGTCTGACCCTTAGCACGTGCTGGCTCCTTGAAGTGGATCATGCCATTCTTGATAGAGTAGGCCTTTGACGCTTTAGCATAAAGTGAAGGCTGCACGCCAACGATGAGTGCAACCAAAAGCGTTACAAAAGAGATAATTTTTTTCATATTAGATTTTTTAGGTTTTTCTTTCGACAAAATTAGCAATAAAATTGCTAACTGCAAAATTTTGTTCTCCGACGATGACCCTAAAGCTTTCCGTTGCTCTTGAACGAATAGCTCTCCGAGTTGCTGATGATGATGTGGTCGAGCAGCTGAATGTCGAACAATGAGGTCGCCTCCTTGACCTTCGAAGTGATGTCAAAGTCGGCGCCACTTGGGGTTGCACTGCCCGATGGATGGTTGTGCACAAGGATGATGCGGGTCGAGAGCAATTCGATGGCTCTCTTGACGATAAGTCGCTGATCTACAACGGTTGCCTGGATGCCGCCCTGGCTGATGCAATACTGCTCGATGACACGATTCGAGTTGGTCAAAAAGAGCGCCCAGCACTCCTCGTGCTTCAAATCCTGAAGTCGCGCTCGCATAATCTCGACCACATCTTCGCTCGAGGTGATTACTCGCTCGATTGCGCCATTTGATGATGCGAGGCGCTGGCCAATCTCCGTAGCGATGTGGATGCGCTCGGCCAACTTTGCACCCAAGCCCGATGCCATACGAAGGCGCGAAACGGGCAATTTGGCTATAGCTTTCAACGAACCGAACTCCGCAAGGAGCGACTGTGCAAGCGTATTATCCTCCAAGAGAAGGGTCAAAATCTCCTCCTCTGTGAGCGATGCGTAGCCTCGTAATGCTGCTTTGTTGCGGATGGTGTTCATCTCTTATTTGCTCAATTTGTCGAGTCTGTCCAAGATACGTGCGCACTCCTCGTCGCTTGGTTCGTGCGAAACCGACTGTGCGGCACGCTGCTCGGCCTCCTTCTTCGAGGTGCCGATGCCGTGGCCAACCTCCAGATTATCAATCAATACCGTGCAGTGGAAACTGCGTGTAGCGCCCGTACCTGTAGGTGCTCCCTTGGTGCGGAAGAGTACGGTGTGGTGATTCTTCTGACCCCACTCGATAAGGCGGCTCTTGAAGTCGGTCTCGGTCTCATCAACCTCCTCGAGCGAGAGATTTGTCGAGTAGATTTTGTTGATGAGCAGACGATTTGCGAAGTTGTAGCCCTGGTCGAGGTAGATGGCGCCCATCATAGCCTCGAATGCATCACCGAAGATGTGCTTCTGTGTGGTGTGAATCGAGCGGCAGCAGATGATATGCTTATCCAAGCCAAGCTTGCAAGCTATAGCGTTGAGTGACTGGCGTGATACGAGCTTCGAACGGAGCTTTGTCAAGCGTCCCTCGTTATAGTCGGGGTACTCGATAAAGAGGTAGTCCGACGTGACACTCTCGATAACTGCATCGCCCAGGAACTCGAGTCGCTCGTTGTTGATTGTGCGACCGCCGATATCGATAGATGCCGATTTGTGAACAAGGGCGAGCTTATATAGTTCGATATTGTTCGGAATGAAGCCGAACATATCGTCGATGATTCGATAGTATGATTTGTTGCGTCCGAAATTACGGCGTATCGGACGGAGTATAAAGTCAAACATAATCTTGCGATTAAATCTTTTTGAAAATTACAGTGGAGTTGTGACCTCCGAAACCGAAGGTGTTGCTCATCGCGCAGTTGACCTCGCGGCGCTGAGCCTCTCCGATGGTCAAGTTGAGCTTCGGGTCAATCTTCTCGTCTACGTTTTCGACGTTGATGGTCGGAGGTACGACGCCCTTGCTGATTGCCATGATACAAGCCAAAGCCTCGATGGCTGCGGTTGCACCAAGAAGGTGTCCCGTCATAGACTTTGTCGATGAGATATTCATCTTGTAGGCGTGCTCGCCAAAGAGTGACTGCACAGCGGTCAACTCGGCGATGTCGCCAAGTGGGGTGGATGTGCCGTGGGTGTTGAGGTAGTCGATATCCTCGATCTTCAACTCTGCGTCGTTCAATGCCTCGCGCATAGAGATGATTGCGCCCTTGCCCTCAGGGTGTGGTGCAGTCATATGGCTGGCATCTGCCGACATTCCGCCGCCGACAATCTCACAATAGATCTTTGCACCGCGCGCCTTGGCGTGTTCGTACTCCTCCAGGATGAGTGCTCCGGCACCCTCGGCAATGACAAAGCCGTCACGGTCGCGGTCGAATGGACGCGAAGCGTGCTGTGGGTCGTCGTTGCGGGTTGAAAGTGCGTGCATCGAGGCGAAACCTCCGAGCGCAGGAACGGTGATAGGTGCCTCCGAGCCACCTGTAACCATAACATCGGCCTTACCCCAGCGGATGAGGTTCAAAGCGTCAATCATAGCGTGGTTTGCAGAGGCGCAAGCCGATGTAACACAGTAGTTTGGGCCCATCAATCCATACTTGATAGAGATGTGTCCCGCTGCGATATCGGTGATAAGTTGAGGTATAAAGAATGGGCTGAAACGAGGGGTTCCATCCCCCTCGGCCCAACCCATTACCTCTTTGTAAAATGCTTGGAGTCCACCAATGCCCGAGCTCCAGATAACGCCTGCGCGCTCCTTGTCGAGTGACTCAAGGTCGAAGTTTGCATCCTCGAAAGCCTCAGTAGCTGCAATCATTGCAAACTGGCTGAAACGATCGTATTTGCGCACCTCCTTGCGGTCGAAGTAGTTGCTCCAATCGTAATTTTTAACTTCGCAAGCAATGCGAGACTTGAACTTAGCGGCATCGAAGAGTGTGATTTCAGCGGCGCCCGATACACCCTTTTCGAGGTTATTGAAGTATTCTTCAATATTGTTTCCGATGGGGTTGATTGTACCAATGCCGGTGACAACGACTCTCCTCGCCTCTTTCATCTCTACTTACTTGGAAGTTTGTGATTTCAGAATCTGTGTAAGATTATGTTACTCAGCCTTCTTTACGTTAGCCTCGAGGTAGCTGATAACATCACCTACAGTCTGGAACTTCTCAGCAGCATCGCTGTCTACGTCAAGACCGAACTCCTTCTCGAACTCCATAACGATCTCTACAGTGTCCAACGAGTCAGCGCCGGGGTCGCCGGTGAAGGTTGCCTCAGGAGTAACTGCAGACTCCTTAACGCCCAACTTGTCAACAATAATCTTAACAACTTTTTCTTGAATCTCTGACATAACTTTCAGTTTTTAATTTGACAATAGTTTAGTTGTATTTAATTTTAAGTAGTATATCTGCTTAATTATCAAAAATGTCGCCTGTATATCGCTCTACACATATATTTGCAGAAATATCGGCAAAAAATATACAAATCCAACGGTGCAAATATAACACTTTTTTATTATCTTTGGCATAAATTTAAGAAAAGTTTGCCTATCGGGCGATAGAGAGTTTTTGTAAATAACTGAAAATTAGATAGATATATGAAATTACTACTTATTTCGAATTCGACCAATGCCGGAGAGGCATATTTGAAGTATCCAATTGGCCAAATTGGCGCACATTTGCAGGGTGTTAGCGAGGTGGTTTTTATCCCTTACGCTGCGGTGACTTTCTCTTACGACGAGTATGAGCGTAAGGTGCAGGAGCGCTTCGATGAGATTGGCGTGAAGGTGCGTTCAATCCACCACGAGAAGAACCCTCGTAAGGCTGTTTTGGAGGCTCAGGCTATCTGTGTAGGTGGCGGAAATACATTTGCCCTTACCAAGAAGATGCAGGAGCAGGGTCTTATGACTGCTATTCTCAAGCGCGTGAAGGAGGGAACTCCGTATGTCGGATGGTCGGCAGGTAGCAATGTATGCTGTCCTACAATCTGCACAACCAACGATATGCCTATAGTTGAGCCAAAGTCGTTCAAGGCTGTAGGTGCGGTGAAGTTCCAAATCAATCCGCACTACCTCGACGCAAATCCTGAGGGTCACGCAGGTGAGACTCGCGAGCAGCGTATTGAGGAGTATATCGAGGCTAATCCTCGTCGCTACGTAGTAGGTTTGCGCGAGGGTTGTATGCTCCGCTATGTAGATGGCAAGTTGGAGCTTATCGGCTCACGCCCAATGCGAATCTTCAAGAAGGGCATTCCGGCATACGAGGTTACTTCTGAGTCAGATCTCTCTTTCTTGTTGTAAAAAACAATGACCGACAAGCAGCAGCGTGGTGCATTAGGTGAGCAGGCGGCGGTGAACTACCTTCGCCAAAATGGTTTTATGATAGTCGATCTCAACTGGCGAATGGGCCAGAGCGAGATTGATATCGTTGCTACGCGCCACGAAGAGATTCACTTTGTGGAGGTCAAGACCCGCAAGGTGGGCTCGATGACATCGCCCGAGGAGGCGATTAATGAGCGCAAACTGCGTGCTATGCGACGTGCTGCTACGGCCTACTTGGCACAACATAACTACGACCTCGAGCCTTGCTTCTCGTTGATTGCCATCGAGATGATTGGCGAGAGGGTCGAGTCGCTGCGATTCGTCGAGAATGCGCTGGAGTATGGTTGGTAAATAGTTGATATGTGGTTATATAATCTTGGAGTATTGATTTGCTTGGCTGCATTGCGCCTCGTCTCGCCCCTCTTTCCGAAGGTGCGAGCGCTCTTTGTCGGCCGTAAGGGTCAGTTCCAAAAGATGCAGAGCGAGATTGGAGCCTCTGAGCGCATAGTGTGGATACACGTTGCCTCGCTTGGAGACTTCGAGCAGGGTCGCCCGCTTGTCGACTATGTCCACGAAAAGTATGGCGACTACAAGGTAGTTTTGACCTTCTTCTCCCCTTCGGGCTATGAGGTGCGCAAGAACTATCCGAATGCCGACTACGTCTACTATATTCCGCTCGATACGCGTCGCAATGTGCGCAAGTTCCTCGATATCGTCAAGCCCGAGATAGCCATCTTTGTGAAGTACGAATTTTGGCTCAATATGCTCGCCGAGCTGCGATGTCGCAAGATTCGCACCTTTATCGCATCGTCAATCTTCCGTCGCAATTCGGTCTTCTTCAAACCGTATGGTTTCTGGTGGCGCAAGGCACTTAGAACCTTTGAAAAAATCTTTGTGCAGGACGAGAATTCGAAGTCGCTTTTGGCGGAGTTGGGCGTGGATAGTATCGTGGCGGGAGATACCCGCTTTGATCGCGTTATGGCCATTGCCGAGAGTGCAGGTAGGGTAGCCGAGGTGGAGCAGTTCAAGGGTGATAAACGCCTCTTTGTGGCGGGTTCGACCTGGGGTGCCGATGAGGATATTCTCTTGCCGCTTATCAACTCAAATCCCGATATCAAGTTTGTCATAGCACCGCACGAAATGGATGAGTCACGCATCGAGCGACTCTTGCGCGAGGTGAAGGGTGGTGCGGTGCGATATACCCAACTCTTGGGCGATAATTTTGCAGATAAGCAGGTGCTTGTGCTCGATACGATGGGCCTTCTTTCGCGAGTATATGGCTCGGCCGAGTGGGCTTATGTCGGTGGCGGTTTTGGCGTCGGTATTCACAATACATTGGAGGCGGTTGTCTACGGATTGCCTGTAGCTTTTGGCCCGAACTACCGCAAATTCAAAGAGGCTCACGACTTGATATCGCTCGGAGTCGGTCGCTCGGTGAAGGGTGAGAACGACTTGAAGGAGTGGTTCGATGAGTTGAAGAGCGACAGCGATTACCTCGCTCGTCTTTCGGCTCTTGCCAAGGTCTATGTAGGACAGCATCGTGGCACAACCGAGAAGATTGTAAATGCGATATTTACGAAGTAGATTGCTCGTGAAAGCATAAAAAAAGAAGTTGCCCTTTCACGGACAACTTCTTTCTCTTTTTAATTGTTGTTACTCAATCTTTTTGAGTGTTGGAGCTGCACCATCAACTCCTGCCTCCCACTCGTAGTTGTATCCCGCAGCTTTGATC
Organism: Alistipes sp.; assembly: GCA_045614285.1. Lineage (GTDB taxonomy): Bacteria > Bacteroidota > Bacteroidia > Bacteroidales > Rikenellaceae > Alistipes. The sequence goes on along the minus strand of JAZLCQ010000004.1, from coordinate 18,581 downwards.
GCCTCGTTCATAGTTGCGATGTCGTCCTCTGTAAGATCCGATATCTTCTCGATATTGATACATCCGATAGTTTCTCCAGTACGTACATTGTTTGCACATTCGGTAGCCAATATTGAGCCATCTCCGCTTGTGCTCACCACGCCAACCGATCCGTACACCTTCGAATAGTTCTGACCTACGATAGAACCGATGTTTGACGGGCCCGAAATAGAGGTCGAGAGGTTCATACATCCAACAACGGTTCCCTCGGTGCTGCAACCTACGATTCCGCCCGCGCCGTAGTGGCCGGTATATACGGTAGCTTCGTTTACGCAACCAATTACGGTGCCGGTGCAGAAACCAACCAATCCTGCATATGCATCAGCTGTTGCGTTGAGGCTACCCGACACACGACAGTTCTCTACTGTTGCATTCTCTTCAACTCGGTATATGACTGAGGCAAAACCCTTTTTTACGATATTGACATCTTCAAAATTGATATTTTTTAGAATGCCGCCATCTTTAATGTTCATAATAAAACTATTGGTCAAGCCCTTGATAGAGTAGTTCTGGCCATCGATGCAACCATTGGTGCTTGACGCAACATCCCAACTTACATCTGCGCTTAGGTCGATATTTCCAATGAGGACGAGGTTGGTAGATTGGTCTTGTTTCAGTGCCTCTTTCCAGCTATATAAACCTTCGGCAGTGACGACATAGTAGGTGTTTGTCGCCTCGTCGTACTTGTCGATAATGCGTGTCTCTCCGCAGGATGTGCACAACTCACCATCCCAGGTATGCTCATGCTCACAGACGCGATTGCACGATGTGAGAATCAAAGCCATTGCGGCAACTAAGGTAATAACTCGTTTCATAGTAGTAAGTGTTATTAAGTGTATTATCTGCTTCCCTACAAAGTTAATAAAAAGTTGTGAAAATGCAAGAAAATAAGGGCCTCAGGTGTCGAAAAAAGTCTTTTAAATCTTAATTTTTAATTTTTAATTAAAAGTCTGCGACTTTTTTACTATATTTGTCGCGATTATGAAGAAGATTAGAAACTTTTGTATTATAGCCCATATTGACCACGGTAAGTCTACCTTGGCAGATCGTTTGTTGGAGGCTACCAACACTTTGAATCAGCGCGAAATGCAGTCACAGGTCCTCGATGATATGGACCTCGAGCGCGAGAAGGGTATTACTATTAAGTCGCACGCCATTCAGATGAACTATGTGGCGAACGATGGCGAGAACTATACACTCAACCTTATCGACACTCCGGGACATGTCGACTTCTCGTATGAGGTGTCGCGTGCAATCGCTTCGTGCGAGGGTGCGCTCCTGATTGTCGATGCGTCGCAGGGTATTCAGGCGCAGACCATCTCGAATCTCTACCTCGCATTTGGTAATGACCTCGAGATTATCCCTGTGTTGAACAAGATTGATATGCCTTCGGCAATGATTGACGAGGTGAAGGATCAGGTTGTTGACCTGCTCGGTTGCGACCACGACGATATCCTTTGCGCTTCGGGTAAAACAGGCGAGGGTGTGCCCGAGATTTTGGAGGCGATTGTCAAGCGTATTCCGGCTCCAAAGGGCGACGAGAATGCTCCATTGCAGGCGTTGATTTTCGACTCGGTGTTTAACCCATTCCGCGGAATCATCGCATACTACCGCGTATTCAACGGTACAATCCGCAAGGGAGAGCATGTGAAGTTCTTCAATACGGGCGAGGAGTACGATGCCGATGAGATTGGCGTTTTGAAGTTGAAGATGCAGCCTTGCAAGGAGATTAAGGCGGGCGACGTAGGATATATCTGCTCGGGTATCAAGAACTCGAAGGATGTGAAGGTAGGTGATACAATCACCTCGGTGGCGAACCCTTGTACCGAGGCTATCGCAGGTTTCGAGGATGTGAAGCCGATGGTCTTTGCGGGTGTCTATCCGGTTGAGGCGGACCAGTACGAGGATTTGCGTGCTTCGCTCGAGAAGTTGCAGCTCAACGACGCTTCGCTCACATTCGAGCCTGAGAGCTCGTTGGCACTCGGTTTCGGTTTCCGCTGCGGATTCTTGGGCTTGCTCCATATGGAGATTGTGCAGGAGCGTCTCTATCGCGAGTTCGATATGGATGTTATCACCACCGTACCGAATGTATCGTACAAGATTACAACCACTATGGGCGACGAGATCGAGGTGCATAACCCGTCGGGATTGCCTGAGGTTACGAAGATTGATAAGATTGAGGAGCCATATATCTTGGCACAGATTATCACTAAGGCCGACTTCCTTGGCCCTGTGATGAAGTTGTGTATCGACAAGCGTGGTATCCTCAAGAATCAGACATATATCACGCAGGATCGTGTCGAGGTGAACTTCGAGATGCCACTTTCGGAGATTGTATTCGACTTCTACGATAAGTTGAAGAGTATTTCGAAGGGCTACGCATCGTTCGACTACCACCGCACAGGTTACGAGATTAGTAAGTTGGCTAAGTTGGATATTCTCCTCAATGGCGACCCTGTGGATGCGCTTTCGTCGCTTATCTACGCCGACCACGCCTACGACTTTGGTCGTAAGATGTGCGAGAAACTGAAGGAGCTTATCCCGCGTCAGCAGTTCGATATCGCTATTCAGGCGGCTATCGGTGCGAAGATTATCGCTCGTGAGACTGTGAAGGCGGTGCGTAAGGATGTGACCGCAAAGTGTTACGGAGGTGATATCTCGCGTAAGCGTAAGTTGCTCGAGAAGCAGAAGGCAGGTAAGAAGCGTATGCGTCAGATTGGACAGGTTCAGGTGCCACAGAGTGCATTCTTGGCTGTCCTCAAGATGGAGTAATAGGCAAATATATTTATAACACTATTGGCCAACGGCTAATAGCAAACAGCCAAAAGAGTTATGGCAAAACGAACAATTATAGATCTCTTTGAGGGTACTGTTGCGAAGTTTGGCAACAAGGAATTTTTGGTGGAGAAGCACGGAAACGATTGGCTCTCCACGACATACAACGAGGCTAAAGAGGAAGTCTTGCGCATTGGCGCGGGCTTGGTAGCACTCGGCATCGAGCCAAAGCAGTGCGTTTCGATTTTGGCTGAGGGATGCAACAACTGGATCCTCTCGGAACTCGGTTTGTTGTATGCTGGCGCTATCAGTGTGCCGTTGTCGATTAAGTTGGAGGAGTCGAATGACCTTCTATTCCGCCTTCGTCACGCCGATGTAACCGCTATTTTTGTATCGCAGTATCAGTTGCCAAAGATTCGTCGCATCAAGGATCAGTTGCCGCTCTTGAAGCACATCATCGTCTACAGCGATGTAGACTTCGAGGAGGGTGAGATGTCGCTTGAGGCATTGAAGAAGATGGGCGACGAGGTGCTTGCCGAGCGCAAGGAGGAGTTCCTCGCAATCGGTCAGGCAATCGAGAATGATGACTACGCCACAATTACCTACACCTCGGGTACAACAGCTGACCCTAAGGGTGTGGTGCTCACACATCGCAACTACACTGCCAATGTCGAGCAGGCGCAGTCTCGCATCTCTATCCCATCCCATAAGCGTACTCTGATTATCCTTCCGCTCGACCACTGCTTTGCGCACGTCTGCGGATTCTATATCATCATTGCTTGTGGTGCATCGGTAGCTACCGTTCAGGTGGGTAAGACTCCGCTCGAGACGCTCCGTAATGTTCCAAGTAATATCCGTGAGGTGAAACCATACTACCTCCTCTCGGTGCCTGCACTCGCCAAGAACTTCCGCAAGAATATCGAGGCGTCGATTCGTGCCAAGGGTGCCAAGACCGAGAAGTTGTTCAACTTTGCGCTCAAGACCGCCTACGAGTATAATCAGGATGGTTATATGAAGGGTAGGGGATGGCGCTTTGTGCTCAAACCGCTCGTTTCCCTATTCGACAAGATACTCTTTAGTAAGGTGCGCGTGGCATTTGGTGGCGAGTTGGCATTCTTCGTGGGTGGAGGTGCTTTGCTCGATGCCGAGCTGCAGCGCTTCTTCTACGCTATCGGAATCCCGATGTATCAGGGCTATGGTCTCTCGGAGGCTACGCCTATTATCTCGACCAATACCTATGGTAAGAAGCAGCACCGCTTCGGCTCGTCGGGACAGTTGATTCAGCCGCTCGATTTGCGAATTCTTGATAACGAGGGCAACGAGATGCCTGTAGGCGTGAAGGGTGAGATTGTCATCAAGGGCGAGAATGTTATGGCGGGCTACTGGAAGAATCCGTCAGCTACAGCTGAGACCGTTATCGACGGTTGGCTCCACACGGGCGATATGGGATATATGGGTAAGGATGGTTTCCTCTACGTTTTAGGTCGCTTCAAGAGCTTGCTCATCTCAAGTGATGGCGAGAAGTATAGCCCTGAGGGTATGGAGGAGGCTATGGTGGATAAGTCGCCATATATCGACCAGATTATCTTGCACAACAACCAGAATCCATATACCATCGCTATCGTAGTGCCAAATAAGGAGGCTCTGCGCAAGGCTGTGGGCAACGATGCAGCTAAGGCTGCAGCGCTCATCGACAGCGAGATTCGCAAGTACCGCACAGGTGGCGAGTTTGGCGGTGAGTTCCCTGACAGATGGCTGCCTGCTGCATTGGCTATCGTTGACGAGCCATTCACCGAGAAGAACGGATTGGTGAACAGCACAATGAAGGTTGTTCGCAACAAGGTTGAGAGCCATTTCAAGGATCGTATCGACTACGCATACTCTGACGAGGGTAAGCCATTGCAGAACGCGAAGAATTTGGAGTCGTTATCGAAGTTACTCCAGTAAGAGAATAGAGCACAAAGAAGAGGCTGCCGAACTATTGTTCCGCAGCCTCTTTTATATTCTATCACGCCTCTTTAGAGGTATGGAGTTATAGCCACCGAGCGAACGAGCTCAGGGTCTTTTGCCTCCTCCACAATCCACGATGGAACCTCCGAAGCGGTGTAGATTGCTACATCTGAGCTATTTACCTCGCTTGTGAGACGCATCATCTTGCCATCCTGCGAGAAAGCAACCTTGTAGTTGCTTGCCCACGATGTACCATCGGCATAAACACCCGATAGGACGTTGTTGTTGAAGAGGAAGTTACCGTCGTAGTGGAACCATACAACAGAGTAGCTCTGCTGGTAGAGGTCGAAGGTGTCATCATCGTTGAAGGCGATGTAGATCTGAGGACGAGCCTCCTCGCTACCTGCCCACGATGTGAGCTGCCACTCACCTACGAGAGTGCCACTCTCCACCCACTTCTCCTCCTTGCCGTTGTTTGGGTTACAAGCGAGGGCAAAGAGAGCCGCAATTGCAAAAAATATCTTTGTCAATCTCATATCTCAAAACTTTTTTACAACCAACCTCCGTTATCTGTAAAGCGATCACGAACTACGAGTGCGAAGCGTCTTGTGATAATCATACCACCGATGGTCTCGGTGGTACCTGCGGTGTCACCACCTGCAATCATCTTCACCTCCACAACTGCCGAACCTACATTCTCGCAAGTCACGAGGAATACATTTGTGGTGCTCAAGAGGCGTGGCTTTGTCTTCATTCCGAGCTTCAACATATCCTCCTCGCTGATACTCATCTCGACGAGCGAGTACTCAGTCTCTCCATCAGCCATATACGGAGTCAAATCGATGCGGTACGACTCTCCGCGTGGCACCGGGATACAAGTTGTACCCTCGATGTTCATTAAGAAGAGGAACGCATCCATAAGACCTGTACCCATACAACCATAGTACTTACCGTTCGAGTAGTTAGCGAGCATACCGTTGTAGTCTCTTACTCCAAGCAAAAGGTTTGTCTTGAACTCATCTCGGCTCATCACCTTGCCAATCTTCTTAGCGTACGAGAGTCCGAGTGCTGCAACACCTGCTACGTGAGGACAAGCCATCGAAGTACCCTGGTAGTAGTCGTATTTGCTGTTACCTCCATAAATCTCAGGTGTGAGAGTCGAGAGGATACTCGCCGATGAGCCATACTGCTGGTCACCACCGGGAGCTGCAATGTTACAGCCTGGTCCGTAGTTGGTGTAGTATGCAGGGTAGCCGTTGATACCGTACGAAGTCACCGAAATATAGTCACGATATGCCGAAGGGTAGCTTGCCTGCTTCATACCGTCGTTACCTGATGCTGCAACGATGATATTGTGACTTATATTAGGGTGGTTACCCTTGCTACGGTAGTACTCTATTGCAGCGTGCTGAACGCCACGGCTTGCTACATAGACGTTATCGTTCTCGCGACCTATACTTGGTGATGCACCCCAAGAGCAGTTTGCAATTACAGCGCCATTGTCTGCAGCATAGTGGAATGCCTTAGCAATCGACTGCTCATCGCCGCCATATCTTCCTGAGTAGATCTGCAATGACATAATGCGCACACCGCTGTTACGGGTGCCATCGCCACCTGCTACACCGCAGATACCTACTCTATTGTTGCTCACTGCAGCAATTGTTCCTGCAACGTGAGTACCGTGACCTACGTCACCATAGCGGTGATCTTTTGCACCGGTAGTGTTTGGGTAGTATTTATCCCAAGACAACTCTCCATTGTCTACGAAGTTGTAGCCGTGAACATCGTCAATATATCCGTTGTTGTCATCGTCAATACCGTTGTCAGGTATCTCGTCGCTGTTAATCCACATATTGGCGCTGAGATCCTCGTGTGTGTAGTCTACACCCTGGTCGATAACCGCTACGACAACCGAAGGGTCACCGGTTGTGTACTTCCACGCCTCGTAGACGTTGATGTCGTATCCTGCTACTGCATATTTGTTGACATCCTTGTTACCTGTGTTTTTCATATCCCACTGACGGTATGCCAACGCATCGTTGAACTCGGGAGTTGCGATACGTGTTGCAGGTGCGACGTCGTACTTCTCGAACTTAGGCTCCGGAGTAGGGAGGTCGTGGCGAGTGTTGAACTCCACCACGTCAATCTCCTCAACTGTAGCGAGCAACTTTGCCGCCTCGTCGAGCGACTGCTTCTCATCGAAGTAGATGGTGTACCAACGGTGCAAACCTACACGACGAGCCTCCTCCTCCGTCTTGATATTTACGGGGAAGACACGCTCAACAGATGTTGCGTTGATGCCGAGAAGAATCTCGTTCAACTTCTCGATGTTCGAGCGGGTAACACCACTTCGAGTAGCACCCTCGAAGGCAAGTGTAGCCTCCTCGCTGAACTTCACGAGCAACGCACCGTCAGTCGCATTGTGCGAGGTGTTGATAATCTTTGTTGCAGAGGCGCTCTGCGACCCTCCAACAGAGATATCATCCAAATCTTTTGTACACTGAACAAGTGCCAAAGCGGCAATTGTCAATGCGCAAGATAGTTTGATAAATCGAAACATTGTTTACTTTTTTATTTATATTTTTTAGACACCGCAGAGCGACCACATCGAAATGTAGCCGCTCTGAAGTGTTTATGTTGGTGAACTATCGTACAACAGCAGCGTTTGCCTTTAAGGCGAAACTGCGAACCTTTGCAGGAGTATAGTTCTCAACGAGCGATGGCTTAACGCTCTTGATACCCTTTGAAGCTGTGTTCAAAGCTGCACTAGCGCTGATGTTTACAGCAAACTTGCTCTTTGGAGCAGAGAGGTTGCGAACACCCTTAGCGTTACGGAATGGAACAACAGCCTGGCTCTTAACCGACTGCTTCGAAGCAGTAGCAGTGTAAGGAGCGATTGTTGTAAGCTCGCTTACGAAGTATGAGTGGTAGCCCAAGAATGGGTAACCCTCTGCCATCTGGTGAACCTGAACTGCGAACTCTGCAGTTGCCAAGCCCGAAAGCTGCTTAGTTGTAGGGTCAACTGTCAATACGAGTGGATCGTTACCATATGACTCAGCACTTGCATACGAGAAGAGACCGTATGCCATTGTCTTGGCTGAATCGTAGTAACCGTAGAGACCACCGAACTGGTTGCCATAATCCTCCTCATAGCCGAGCTCAGTACCGTCCAATGTGAGGGTACCTGCTGCTGAGTCGTACTTAGCGTGCCATACAGCGCCATTCTCGATACCGATGTTTGTTACGAGGTAGTCAGTAGCAGAATTAGCGTTGCTTGCTACGTTGAATACGTTCATTGACTCCATGAACTCATCTGCACCCTCGCCGTATACATACTTGCAGTACATAGAGTAGTCACCAATAGCCAACTCACCTGTATACTCGTATGCAGCAGTCTTCTTGGTCAATACAAGAGACTTGCTCTCGCCATAGATGTTTGTAGCAACAAAGATAGCAGTGTACTCAGTGTTCTCAGCGAGCTTCTCGAATGGAACTACAGTGCCATCCTCAGAGTTTGCAGCCTCAACGTAGCTTGCAGGAAGTGCAGTACCGTATTCAGCAACCAAAGCCTCTGGAGTATCAGTCCAAGTTGCAACTACCGAAGTCTTGTTGAGGTAGTAGCTGACGCTCTTGAGATCCTTACCAATCAAAGCTGCGAACAACGAAGTCTGATCAGGGAACTGTGAAACATATGCAGGGTTGAACTCGCTTGGCGATACGAGTACTCCCTCGAACTGGCAAGTCATATCAACGGTCTCGCCCATACCTACGAAGTAGAACGACTTAACGAGAGCCTCCTTAGTGCGCAATGCACCAGCCTTATCAGCAGGAGCTGCAACGATAGTGTAGAGACCTCTCTCCAAGCCAACCTTTACGTTAGCCTCGCCCTTACCAACCTCGAAGTTCTCAACTGAGAGAATGTTCTCGTCAGTACCTGCAACGAGAGTCGACAAGAGTGTGCTCGCCTGAGCCTCCTGGTCACCAGCAACGATCATATAGTCGATACCGGTTACATCAGCTCCGTAAGTGAACTTGAACTTAGCAGTAGTGGTCTTGTTGTCAGCAGCAACATCCATACCGTCGTATGCTACAGCCAACGAGTAGTCAGACATCTCAACGCCTGGCAATACGATGCGGAACATACCACTAATATTTCCGTACAACAAAGCACCCTCAGATGGGAGAGAGCATATACAACCCTTGGTAGGGAATGTAATGATACCCTCTGACAAAGTACCTGCGCCAGCAGCAGCCGAGAAGTAGTTAGGGTAGCCCGACTGAATAAGCATATCGCCGTAGCCAACATCAATACCTGCACTCTGCTCTACAAAGATAACCTGATTTGGGTTTGTAGCATCAATCAAGAAATCTGCATTGGTATTTCCCAAACCTTCAGCCTCAGCCTCTGCTACAGAGTTAAATCCATAAGTCAAAGCAAAGCTCAACGCCCAAGGGCTCTCAACCTTGTAGTAACCCTTGCGAGACTTATGCTCGTAGATGTTTACGTCAATTTCAATCGATGGGTCGTAGCTGAATGCACCTGTGAACAAGTCCATTCCACGGAACTTACCCTTAGCGTTGTTACCCTTCGAGTCCTTCAACAACTCCCATGGGTTCAAAGCGAACGAAAGTGTCCACTCGTTGCAACCGTAAGGGGTCGAAACCTCCTCAAGAAGGTACAACTTAACGGTGTAAGACTTGTCGTTCTCGAACTTAGCGTGATCAACGGTGTACAACAACTCAGCAGTGTCCTGACCAGCCTCGAAAACTACGATCTCAGGGAAGCTGAAGAACTTCTCAGCACCCTTCTCAACCTCAACGATGATGTCAACCATCAATGCCTCAGCTGTCTCAACACGGTTCAAAATGAGCTTCTGATTCTCCTCGCCCTCAGCACCGGTGAACTCAACAGATGTTACGTTGGTATCGGCGAACGATACCTGCGGACCCGATACCTGCGGACCCGGCTCGAACTCGTTGGTACAAGCGCCAAAGGCACCTGTAACCAACGCGATAAGAGCGATATATAACATTTTCAAATTTTTCATATCTCTAAATTTTTTCTGTTAAACAGTCTTTTTGCAAATTACTGAGCCTCAGACTTTGCCTTCAAAGTCTTCGAAGGATCTGGGTTGTTCTTGCCATCCAAAGCTGCGTTCTGCTGTGTCTCAGCCTGTGGAATACAGATGTTCCAAGCTGGGCAACGGCCGCTAGTCGAGAAGTCAAGACCACCAGGAGTGTTCGAGCCCTCGTAGGCGTTGTCAATACCCATATCCAAACGCTTGAAGTCGAAGAACAATACACCCTCACCCCACAACTCGCAACGCTTCTGGAAGATAATCTCCTCTACAACGTCAGCACCTGCAGGAACAGTGTACTTAGGATCACGGTATGCAGTCATGAACGATGCGATGAGCGCCTTACCGCTACCTGGAGCTACGTGCTCCGAAGCCTCAGCCTCGATCAAGTACATCTCCTCAACACGCATCATTGGGATGTCTACCACGTTACCGGTCGAAGAGTTCTCCTTCTCACCACCGTTAGTGCGGAACTTCATATGAGCGTAGGTGTACATACCATTACCCTCGAGTCCCCACTCCTTCCACTCAGCCTCTGTGAGGTTAGTCACATCCTTGTAGTCAGCGTAAGTAGAGTTAGGACCAACGATCAACTTCTTACGGAAGTCGGTGTTCGACATACGCTCGTAAGATGCCTTACGTACGCCTGGCTGTGCACCACAACCATAACCCCAACCTGCGCCTGGACACATGTGTGCTGCCCAAGAGTGCAAGTTCGACAAGATAGTCTCGCTTGACTGGATCATAGCCCACATCCAAGAGTTGTTTGCAGTTGCGTTATTGAAACCGTTGATAGGATCGCAGTACTCTGCCTCAGTCAATGGCTTGCAACCCGAAGCTGTGATAGCCTTACGAGCATACTCTGCAGCCTTAGCGTAAGCCTCATTGCCGATGAGTACATCCGGATACTTGGTAGTATCGTAGTCACCCTCCAAGAAGTCAGACTCCTGGAAGCCACCCAACCAGAGGTAAGCACGAGCCTTCAAACCATAAACTACAGCAAGTGTAGGGAGGTTCTTCGAAGCAGGAACGTAGTTAGCCAAACCCTCCTCAGCGTCGTTCAAGTCGTTGAAGATGAACTGGAACATCTCGCCACGTGGAAGACGTGGGTTGTTCTTAGCCGACTCCTCAGTTGTGTTCTCGTCGATAACAGGAACTGTCAAGCCCTTTACTGGCTCCAACTCTGTCATATAGCTTGGACGCTCAGTCGAAACTGCGTAGAGAGGATCGTAGAAACGAGCCAAATCGAGGTAGTAGAGTGCACGGAATGTCTTCGCAACACTGCACTGCTCCTTCAACATCTCGCTACCCTTAGCAACCGAGATAAGGTCGTTGGTAGCCTTGATGAACTGATAGTAGTGGTACCATACGAGTGAGCAGTAGCCAGTTGGACCGATGCTCATCTGGTAGTGGTAGTACTGGAAACGGTCATAGTACTGGTTACCGCCGCTATACCAGTTTGCTGGGAAAACCTCACCAATTGCACGGTCGAAAGTTGCGAACATACTTGGATAACCGAAGTCGTCGTGCTGATCCTGACCGTAAACGTTGTTGGTGATAAGGATTGCAGGGATAGAAGCAATCATACCGTCTGCCGCAAATGGCGACTCTGCGATCTGACCGCTGGTAGCCGAGCCGTTCATTGGCTCAGTCTCCTGCATACAGCCGGTAGCCAACACCGAAGCGCCGAGCACCAAAGCTGCCAATTTATATATCTTATTCATTTTCATACTCTTTGTCTCCTTTCTATATTATTAGAATGTGAGTGTTACACCGCCCGAGAATGTACGAACTGGAGCATACATGTAAGGGTTAGTAGATCCTGAGATCGACTGACGTGGGTCAAGACCCTTACGCTGTGAGCAGTAAGCAACATTGTCGCAAGCGAGGTATACGCGCAACTTCTCAACCAAGAACTTACGGGTGATGTTAGCCGGAAGTGTATAACCTACGGTGATGTTCTGGATGTTCAAGTAAGAAGCATCAACCAAGAAACGGCTTGAAGTTGAAGTAAAGTACTGATCGTTGTAGCGGAAACGTGGAATCTCTGCGTTTGGCTTCTCTGGAGTCCAAGCATCCCACAAGTCACGGTGATAAGCGAAACCTACAGAAGTCTGCTGTGGCGAGCCCATCAAAGTAGCGTAACCTGAGTCGTATGCCAAACCACCAATCTGGTAAGTGAAGTTAGCCGAGATATCTACACCGTAGAACTGGAACGAGGTATTGAAACCACCGAATACGTCTGGAGTAGAGTCACCCTGCAACTCACGACCCTTCTGGTTAGCAACGTTATAGTCTGTAGTCTGGTAGCGTGTCTTAGTGCCATCAGCTGCTGTCTCGTAAGCGTACCAAGTAGCCTCACCATTCTCATTTACGCCTGCGTAAGTAGGGATGTACCAAGAGTAGCAAGAGTAACCCTCAGCAAGGAACGTGCTGCCCGAGTGGTAACCAACGAGCTTACCATCGTGTGTAGTGTGCTGCTTGTACTCGTCTGGAAGGCTTGTAACCTTGTTGCGGTAGTGAGTCATATTCAAACCGAACGACCAAACGAAGTTCTTGCGACGCATAATGTCTGCGCCCAACTCGAGCTCAATACCCTGGTTAGCCATATCACCGATGTTGGTGAAGTACGACGAGTAACCGAGTGATGGAGCAACTGACAACTGGAACAACATATCGGTAGTCTTACGGTAGAAGTAATCAACATTACCATAGAGACGGCCCTGGAAGAAGCTGAACTCAGCACCGATGTTGAAGTTACCGTTGGTCTCCCAAGTGATATCCTTGTTACCCTTACGCGAGAAGATAGTAGCGATACCGCCCTGACCATCGTTCGAGATAGAGTATGCATCAGTGTAGTAGTAAGAGATAGTGTAGCCACCGAGCTTATCGTTACCCTGTGAACCATACGATGCCTTAACCTTGAGCATATCTACGAAGTTAGTCTGTGGGAACCATGCCTCGTTAGTGATCAACCAAGCTGCCGAAGCCGACCAGAAGTTACCCCAACGGTTATCTGGGTGGAAGTTCGACGATGCATCACGACGATACGAAGCCGATACGAAGATGCGCTGATCGAAGTCATACTGTGCACGAGCAAAGAAACCCTCGTTGTTGTAGTGCGAACGTGAAGACGATGCACTCTGCTTGTCAACTACCAAACCACCCAACTCATCGTATGTGTACGAGAACATCTTAGACTTCGAAGCACCGAGGCTGTAAGTCATCAAGTCATAAGTCTCGTGACCTACGAGTACATCCAAGTTGTGCTGTGTACCAAAGGTGTGAGTGTAGTTGAGCAACTGCTGCAAGTTGTAAGAGATCTGACGACCGTGTGACTTGCTAACGATACCACCCTCAGATGCGAACTGACCGTAGTATGGGTTGAGCAACGAAGTTGCACGGTACTCATCGAGGTTTACACCAGCGTTGAATACGAACTTCAAGTCACGATAGAAACGTACCTCAGCGAAACCGCTTGCAGAGAATGCGTTACCCTCAGTGTGATACTTGTTGAGCTGAATATCCTGCAACTCGTTCGAAGTACCACCGGTTGTACGCTTCATACCTGCGTTAGCACCGTTACCGATATCGTAGAGAGGGAAGCCCCACTTGTCGTAGATGTGCTCGCCCTTGCCGTTACGGATGTAGATTGGATAGATAGGCGCAGTCTGCAAAGCAGTAGCAAATACGTTACCACCGTCGCTAGCACCCTCGCCGTTCTCACCCTGCTCCCAAGTGTAGTGAGTGTAAGAGAAGTTACCTCCTACCTTCAACCACTTCTTAGCCTGGTAGTCTGCACGCAAACGTGTAGTGTAACGATCCTGACGTGAACCGTCGATGATACCGTTGTTATCCAAGTAACCGAACGATGCGAAGAAGTTAGCCTTATCACCAGCAGCTGCAACGTTCACGTTGTACTCCTGACGGAATGAAGGCTTATAGAGTGCATTCAACCAATCGTCTGGCTGCAACCAATAATCCTGACCATTGTAAGTAACCTTGCGACCAACTGTTGCGTTAGGGTTCAACTTACCGTTCGAGCCGATGAGCAACTGACCTGCAGGAACCGACATTACGTTGTAACCCAAACCACCTGGGTTGTTCGATGTGAGGAGCTGGTTAGCAAGCAAGTGTGCCTCCGATGCGCTCTTACCACCGAGAACGTAGTTGTTGTAGAGAGCCTGGTAGTGCAAAGCGTAGTACTCACCAGCGTTGTCTACATAGTCATAAGTCTGCAAAGCACGAGTGTTGAGACCCCACTTACCGTCGAAGGTAATGCGAGCGTCACCCATCTTAGCGCGCTTGGTAGTAACCATGATCACACCATTCGCACCACGAGCACCATACAATGCATTCGAAGCAGCATCCTTCTGTACAGTGATCGACTCGATATCGGCAGGGTTGATGTTGTTGATATCGCCCTCATAAGGCATACCGTCAACAACCCACAAAGGCTCAGTACCCGAATAGAGCGAACCGGTACCACGGATGGTGATACTCTGCGACGATCCAGGACGACCCGATGACTGCGACATCTGCATACCTGCAACCTTACCAACCAACGCGTCAGAAACATTCGAAGACTGGGTCTTTGCAAGGTCATCTGCCGAAACCACCTTAGCAGAACCTGTAAAAGCATCCTTCTTAGCCTCACCGAAGGCAACGACGATAACCTCGTCGATAGACTTTGAAGCCTCCTTAAGAGCTGCATTTACGGTTGTCTTGCCATTGATGGCGATTTTGGTATCCTCATAACCGATGAAGGAGAACACGAGAGTTCCGTTAACCGGAGCAGCAAGTGTATACTTACCCTGCATATCGGTTGAAGTACCAAGAGAGGTACCTTCTACCACTACGGTAGCACCGACGATTGGAGAACCATCCGAGCCGGTAACTGTACCTGAAACCTGCTTGTTCTGTGCAAACACCGAAGTGAGAGCAAACAGAATGGCAGCCATTGATAGTACAATTTTTTTAACCATAAGCATTAATTTTAGTTATTAAATAAAATGTGTATTTACCGCAAAGATATAAAATAGATATGGTATCGCCAAATATTTTATGAATAAAAATCGACGATTTTGACAGTTTGTCGCAAATTTGTTATGATTTACTTACAGATTGAAAGTAGGCTAGCAGTAAAAATGAGGAATTAAAATGTAAATTTTTTAATAATTCCGGCCATTTTGGCCCTAAAATGGCCTAGAATGAGGGTTGACTTTGCGCTGTTTTGGTTGCGGACAGACTATCAAAATGTAACCTTGCATAAAATAGTGAATATGCAAAATTGTATGAAAAATGTAGAAAAAAATTGTCGCTTTATGTGGTAATGCCCAATACTTTTTATTATATTTGCACCGATAAACTTTAAGCAATCAATAAATAATTATAATATAAAGAGTATGAGCGCAATCGTTAAGACAAATTTGCAGTTGCCCGGCCAGACTGCTCACTATGTGGGTAAGGTACGTGATGTGTATAGCATCGAGGGTGATTATCTCGTAATGGTCGTTTCTGACCGTATCTCGGCATTCGACGTAGTTTTGCCTGAGGGTATTCCTTTCAAGGGTCAGGTGTTGAACCAGATCGCGGCGAAGTTCCTCGACGCAACTACCGACATCCTTCCAAACTGGAAAATCGCTACTCCGGACCCTATGGTTACCGTAGGTCACAAGTGCGAGCCTTTCAAGGTTGAGATGGTTATTCGTGGTTACCTCTCGGGTCACGCTTGGCGTGAGTACAAGGCGGGTAAGCGTGTTATCTGCGGTGTAGAGATGCCTGAGGGTATGGTTGAGAATCAGAAGTTCCCAACTCCAATCATCACCCCTACAACCAAGGCTGCAGAGGGTCACGACGAGGATATCTCGAAGGAGGAGATTATCGCTCAGGGTATCGTTTCGCGTGAGGACTACGAGCAGCTCGAGAAGTATACTCAGGCTATCTTCCAGCGTGGTACCGAGATTGCAGCTAAGATGGGCTTGATCTTGGTTGATACAAAGTATGAGTTCGGTAAGAAGAATGGCGTAATCTACCTTATGGATGAGATTCACACTCCGGATTCGTCGCGTTACTTCTATGCTGAGGGTTACGAGGAGCGTCTCGCAGCAGGCGAGAAGCAGAAGCAGCTCTCTAAGGAGTTCGTTCGTGAGTGGCTTATGGCAAACGGCTTCCAGGGTCAGGATGGTCAGCAGGTTCCTGAGATGACTCCTGAGATTGTTGCAAGCATCACCGAGCGTTACATCGAGTTGTACGAGCACATCACAGGCGAGAAGTTTGTGAAGGCTGAGTGCGACGATGTAGAGGCTCGCATCGAGAAGAACGTTACTGAGTTCTTGGCGACTTTGTAATTGAGTAATAAATAGATAATTAATCAAAGGCGGCAGTAAATGTCGCCTTTGGTGGCGTTAAAGTGGCATGAAAAAAGATTTGTATGCGGGAACTTTTCTCGCAATGGTATCGTTGACCGTTAGCTTTTTGGTGTTGATGACCCGCAAGAGTGAGTTTGTGATTCTCTCGACCAACGATGTGCACGCTTCGCTCGAGAATGTGGCACGCCTCTCGACAGCTGTCAAGGAGTGTCGTGATACGGTCTTTACAATTGTGGCTGATGCGGGTGACCGCTGGACGGGCAATGCCTATGTCGATTTGGCGGAGAATCGTCTGCCTATCATACGCTTGATGAATGCTGTCGGATACGATGTGGCGGCGCTCGGAAATCACGACTTCGATGCGGGACAGAGGGTGCTGGACGAGGCGATTGACTATGCTGAGTTCGACGTTATCTGCGCGAATATGAAGAGTTTAGGCGAGAGTCTCGACGATGTCGAGCCGCGTGAGCGCATAGTTGCACCTGGAGGTGTAGCGGTCGATTTCGTAGGCGTCGTGACAAGTTATGCCAATGGCCATCCCGACGGAAATGATGTAAACTTTGAGGGATTGCAGTTCGAGGACCCTCAGCTTGTTGCCGAGCGCGAGTGCGAGAAGTCGAGAGGTGATGTGAAGGTGTTACTCTCGCATATGGGCGACGACCGTGATATGGAGTTGGCGGCACGATACGATGGCTACGATGTTATCATTGGCGGTCACACGCATGCTATCCTCGATACGCTTATCAATGGCACAACTATAGGTCAGACAGGTCGAAAGCTCAAGAATGTGGGCGTTACACGTGTGAAGATGCGCGGCAGCAAGGTTGTTTCGGTGGAGTATGAGAATGTTGCATTGAAAGATTATGCTGAGGATGAGTCGGTGAAGGCGATTATCAAGGATATCGAGTCGAATCCCGCCTTGTCGGAGGTTGTCGGAAAGATGGCAAAGGGTGTAAATCACGTCGGTTTGTGCAATTTGCAGACAAAAATTATCAAGGAGGCGACCTCGTCGGAAATCGGCATCTATCACCGTGGCGGAGTGCGTATTATCGAGGGTCTTGCCGAGGGTGATGTGACCGTAAAAATGCTCTTCGACAACGAGCCGTTTTTCTCGCAGGTACACACCATGAAGATGACTCCTGCGCAGCTGAGACAACTTATCGTTATGAAGTATAACGACACAGTAAACACAAAGGAGTCGCATCGCGTAGACCTCTATGCCACAACGCCTTACACGATTGTTGTTGATGAGAACGACGAGGCTTACGACGTGCTTTTTCCTGAGCTGAAAGAGGGTCGAAAATATCAGGTTGCGATAGCCGATTATGTGGCTCGAAACTACCCGAATTTGGAGTGCGAGGATGAGGTGCGAACACCGCTTCTTGTCTACGATTTGGATGTGGCATATTTCAAGGCAAACTCGCCTGTTACAATCTCAAGCGAATCGAAGCAGTCGGTTATTGTGCGCAAAAAGCGATAAAATTGTCGGGATTATATCCCGAATGTAATAAAAAATCGTTATCTTTGCGCCTTGTATGAGGTAGCTAATGGCTAATGGCCAATGGCTGAAAGCAGAAAATTAAGAAATACAAAAAGATATGGCAGTAGAATTGAAAGATTTGACCAAGAGCGATGAGAACTATTCGCAGTGGTACAACGACCTTGTAATGAAGGCGGGTTTGGCCGAAAATTCGGCTGTGCGTGGTTGTATGGTTATTAAGCCTTACGGTTACGCTATTTGGGAGAAGATGCAGGAGGTGTTGGATGGAATGTTCAAGGAGACAGGTGTGCAGAACGCTTACTTCCCACTCTTTATCCCTAAGTCATTCTTCTCGAAGGAGGCTAACCACGTTGAGGGCTTCGCTAAGGAGTGCGCAGTGGTTACTCACTACCGTTTGAAGAACGACGAGAACGGAAAGGGTATCGTTGTTGACCCTGCAGCTCGCTTGGAGGAGGAGTTGATTGTTCGTCCTACATCGGAGACTATTATTTGGAACACATATAAGGGTTGGATCAACTCGTACCGTGATCTTCCAATCCTCTGCAACCAGTGGGCAAATGTTGTTCGTTGGGAGATGCGTACTCGTCTCTTCTTGCGTACTGCCGAGTTCTTGTGGCAGGAGGGTCACACCGCTCACGAGACTCGCGAGGAGGCAGAGGCAGAGGCATTGCAGATGATCAAGGTTTACCAGAAGTTTGCAGAGGAGTGGCTCTGCTTGCCGGTAATCGTTGGTCACAAGTCGCCAAATGAGCGTTTTGCTGGTGCTGAGGATACTCTTACAATCGAGGCACTTATGCAGGATGGTAAGGCGCTTCAGAGCGGTACTTCACACTTCCTCGGTCAGAACTTTGCAAAGGCATTTGATGT
>JAZLCQ010000003.1:0-3818 GCA_045614285.1 Alistipes sp. | reverse complement strand
GTTCCGTCCCTTTCAATAGCAGTCTGTTTTGCCATTTTGAGTTTTCGCTTTTTGGTTAAAGTGAATTTTCGATAATACTAAAATCTGTAAGCACATCGGGACCATCTTTGCGTATCGCCACCGCAAACTCGAAGTGTGCTGCTGGCTTTCTGTCTCGCGTGCGGACTGTCCATCCATCACGCTCAAACACTACCGCTCTGTTTCCCATCGTAATCATCGGTTCTATGCAGATGACCATTCCCTCCTTCAAGAGAGGACCTCTGCCTCGCAAACCGTAATTGGGCACCCCCGGCTCTTCGTGCATCTTTCGACCCAGTCCGTGTCCCTCGAGTTCGCGCACTACGCCATAACCGAAACTCTCAGCGTAGTCTTGCACGGCTGCGGAAATGTCGCCTACGCGATTTCCTGGCTTTGCCTGTGCTGTACCCCTATAAAGAGCCTCTTTGGTGACTTCAAGAAGTTGGCGCGCTTCCGCCGAAACTTCGCCTACGGCAAACGTATATGCCGAATCACCCACAAACCCCTTCATAAATGTACCTACATCGACCGATACTATATCGCCCTCCTTTATTACGATGTTGTCCGACGGAATACCGTGTACCACCTGCTCGTTGATCGAAATACAAGCTGAGGCAGGATAGCCCTGGTATCCAAGAAAAGCCGGAGTCGCACCGTGCGAACGGATAAAATCTTCAATGATTCTATCCAACTGCTTCGTGGTTACGCCTGGTTTGATATGGCGACCAACCTCGGCAAGCGTCTTGCTTACCAAAATGTTGTTCTCACGGAGCAACTCGATCTCTTCTTCTGTTTTCAGATATATCATCTTCCAACTCGATGTATTGGCTTTTTTTAACGGCGACCCTGAATGCGTCCGGTCTTCATGAGACCATCATAGTGACGATTCAAAAGGTGGCTCTCTATCTGCTGCAGAGTGTCTAAAACCACACCTACCATAATCAGCAACGATGTACCTCCGAAGAAGTAAGCGAATGACTGACCTACGCCCAAGAACTTGATTGCAATTGCCGGCAAAATCGACACGATTGCAAGGAAGATTGAGCCTGGAAGAGTGATTCGAGTCAGAATAGCATCGATATACGATACGGTTGCCTTACCCGGCTTAACACCTGGGATAAATCCACCGTTACGCTTCATATCGTCTGCCATCTGCTGAGGATTGATGATAATCGCAGTATAGAAGAAAGTAAATGCGATTACCAACACTGCGAGCGTAAGGTTGTACCAGATACCTGTCATATCGGCAAATGCGCCGGCGAAACCTGGTGCAACGTTAGCGAACAACATAGGGATGAACATCAAAGCCTGAGCAAAGATGATTGGCATTACGTTTGCCGCATTCATCTTCAAAGGAATGTACTGACGAACACCACCGTACTGCTTGTTGCCGATGATACGCTTCGCATACTGTACAGGAATCTTGCGAACTGCCTGTACCACTGCAATGGTTGCCATAAATACCAAGAAGAGCAAGATCAACTCTACGATGATCATGATGAGCGAACCGGTCGAAGTGTCCAAACGAGCACTCAACTCAGCGAGCAAGGCGTGTGGCAAACGAGCCACGATACCAATCATAATGATCAAAGACACACCGTTTCCGAGGCCCTTGTCGGTGATCTTCTCACCGAGCCACATCACGAACATAGTACCCGCGATGAGGAGAACAGTGGCATAGATAGTGAACATCACGCTCGAACCGAAGACAAATGCCTCACCAGGGAGCTGGTTGTAGAGGTTTGCCACGTAGGCAGGGCCCTGCAACGCAAGTACACCGATGGTCAAGAGGCGAGTCCACTGATTCATCTTGCGACGTCCGCTCTCACCCTCCTTCATTACCTTCTGAACGGCAGGAACCATCATGCCGAGCAACTGGATAATGATCGAAGCGGTAATGTATGGCATAACTCCGAGTGCGAAGATTGCGGCATTAGCAAATGCACCACCAGAAAATACGTTGAGCAAACCCAAGAGGTTATTGCTATCCATCTGGCTTGCCAAGCCCGAACCCTCACCCAAAAGGTTAGGATTGATACCCGGAATTACCACATAACAACCCAAGCGATATACCAAGATAAGGAGAGCGGTATAGCCAAGTCGCTTGCGCAACTCCTCAATCTTGAACATATTCTTGATTGTCTCTAAAAACTTCTTATTGGTAAACATCAAGGCTACGATTGCCACCAAGAGTACACCAACAATCAGATAACTTTTCATAAATTAATAGGTTTTAGCCTGTTTACAACTTTACAACGCTACCACCTGCAGCTACGATAGCAGCCTCTGCGCTCTTCGAGAAAGCGTGAGCTGTTACAGCTACAGCAGCAGACAATGTGCCATTACCCAAGATCTTCACACGGTCGTTGTTCGATACGAAACCTGCAGCTACCAATGTGTCGATGTTAACCTCGTTTACACCGCTCTTAGCAACGAGTGCCTCGAGAGTCGAGAGGTTGATTGGCTTAAACTCTACTCTTTTGATATTGGTGAAACCGAACTTAGGAAGACGACGCTGCAATGGCATCTGACCTCCCTCGAAGCCCAACTTCTGCGAATATCCAGAACGAGACTGAGCACCCTTGTTACCACGAGTCGAATAGCCTCCGTGTCCCGAACCTGCACCACGGCCTACACGCTTATCGTGGTGTGTCGAACCCTTTGCGGGTTTAAGATTATTGAGTTCCATTTAATTATTCCTCCTTTTTTGTTGTTAGTTTTTACTCTACTACCTCAACAGTTACCAAGTGCTTCACGCGCTCAACCATACCCTTGATGATAGCTGAATCGCTGTGAGTTACTGTGTGGTTAATTCTGTGAAGTCCGAGTGCATCGAGGTTAGCACACTGCTTTGCAGTTGCACCGATGCGGCTCTTAATCTGTGTAATCTTCAATGTTGCCATAGTTCTTCCTTAAAAATTAACCGTTAAACACCTGCTTGAGTGAGAGACCACGAGTCTGTGCTACAGTGTATGCATCACGCAACTCACAGAGAGCACCTACAGTAGCCTTAACGAGGTTGTGTGGGTTAGACGAACCCTTGCTCTTTGCAAGCACGTTCTTGATACCAACCGACTCCAATACTGCACGCATCGCACCACCGGCGATAATACCGGTACCCTGAGCTGCAGGACGGATCATAACCTCCGAACCACCGAAGCGGAACTCCTGCTTGTGAGGAATTGTGCCGTTGATTACAGGAATACGAACCAAGTTCTTCTTTGCATCCTCTGTTCCCTTTGCGATAGCCGAAGCAACCTCCGATGCCTTACCGAGGCCGTAACCTACAACACCGTTCTCGTTACCTACTACAACAATTGCAGAGAAGCTGAATGTACGACCACCCTTTGTAACCTTTGTTACACGGTTGATACCAACGAGACGCTCTTTCAACTCGCCGAGGTCGCCTGTGTTTACTTTCTTTACATTTGTATTTGCCATATCGCTTCTTAGAATTTAAGACCGCCCTCGCGAGCAGCATCTGCCAACATTTTAACTCGTCCGTGATAGAGGTAACCGTTACGGTCGAAAGCTACAGTCGAAATACCCTTCTCGATAGCCTTCTTTGCTGCCAAAGCACCTACCAAAGCAGCAACCTCACACTTGTTCTTTCCTGCTGTCTCAGCAGCCAACTCCAACGACGAAGCAGCAGCCAAAGTTACACCAGCAAGGTCATCGATAAACTGTACATAAATCTGCTTGTTGCTACGGAATACAGTCATACGAGGACGCTCAGATGTTCCGCTTACGACCTTGCGTATGCGCATCTTGATTCTCTCTCTTCTTTCAATCTTATTCAA
>JAZLCQ010000002.1:0-36299 GCA_045614285.1 Alistipes sp. | reverse complement strand
AACGACAACTGGGGTATCGCTGACGGTTTGATGACAACTGTTCACGCTACAACTGCAACTCAGAAGACTGTTGACGGTCCATCTTTGAAGGACTGGCGTGGTGGTCGTGCAGCTGCTGGCAACATCATCCCATCTTCGACTGGTGCAGCTAAGGCTGTAGGTGTTGTTCTCCCAGAGCTCAACGGCAAGCTTACTGGTATGGCATTCCGTGTTCCAACTTTGGATGTTTCGGTTGTTGACCTCACTGTAAACTTGGCTAAGCCAGCTACATACGCTGAGATCTGCGAGGCTATGAAGGCTGCTTCTGAGGGTGAGTTGGCAGGCGTTCTCGGTTACACTAACGAGGATGTTGTATCGTCTGACTTCCTTGGCGACGCTCGCACTTCGATCTTCGATGCTAAGGCTGGTATCGCTTTGACTGACACATTCGTTAAGGTTGTATCTTGGTACGACAACGAGTGGGGTTACTCGAACAAGGTTCTCGACCTTATCTCGGTAATGAAGGCATATAACAACTAATATATACCTTTTATTCTGGAGCGGACATCGTAAGATTGTCCGCTCTTTTTTTTTCTCTGCCACTTGTCTTTCTATGAATTATTCTCTATCTTTGTTAAAACTAACATTGAACAATTATGAAGAATATTCTTACATTCGCCCTTGTGGCACTTTTGTTGTCGAGTTGCGCCGTGAAGCGAGGCCCTAATCCGATTGCGGATGGTTGGTATGCCGACCCTGAGGGTGTAATCTTCGGTAACACCTACTGGGTGTATCCAACCTGGTCGAAGCCTTTCAAGGAGCAGCTCCATTTCGACTGCTTCTCGTCAAAAGACCTTGTGAAGTGGACTAAGCACGAGCGCATTGTTGACAACACTCGTGTAACCTGGATTAAGAGCGCTTTGTGGGCACCTTCAATCATCGAGAAGGGTGGTAAGTACTACCTCTTCTTCGGAGCAAACAACATTCACGCAGGCGAGTATGGCGGTATCGGTATTGCCGTAGCAGACAACCCTGCCGGCCCATTCAACGACTACCTTGGCAAGCCGCTCATTGGCGAAATCATTAATGGCGCTCAGCCTATCGACCAGTTCGTATTCAAAGATGTCGATGGTACCTATTATATATATTATGGTGGATGGAAGCACTGTAATATGGCTAAGTTAAACGACGACTTCACCGGTTTTGTGCCATTCGAGGATGGTACAATCTTTCGCGAGGTGACTCCAAAAGATTATGTCGAGGGACCGTTTATGTTTATCAAGGATGGTAAGTACTATTTTATGTGGAGCGAGGGTAGATGGCGAAAGGATAACTACCGCGTAGCCTATGCCATTGCCGACTCTCCATTCGGCCCATTCGAGAAGCGTGACGTGATTCTCCAGACCGACCCTAATGTCGGCACAGGAGCGGGTCACCACTCAGTGATTCACAATCCTAAGAGCGGTAAGTACTACATCGTCTATCACCGCCACCCACTCGGTGCAAAGGATGGCAATAATCGTGTTACCTGCATCGATGAGATGCACTTCGATGCTCAGGGTAATATCTTGCCTATAAAGATGACCTTCGAAGGCGTTAAGGCAGATAAACTCAAGTAGAGATTGATGCCATAAAACAAAAAGATACGCTACGAAAGTAGCGTATCTTTTTTCTATCTCTGCGTTGAATTTTACTTCGCATAGCTTACTGAACGGGTCTCGCGGATAACGGTGATCTTCACCTGTCCAGGATATGTCATCTCGTCCTGGATCTTCTTTGCGATATCGTGCGACAAGCTCTCGCTCTCAGCGTCCGAAAGTTTGTCGGCACCAACGATTACGCGCAACTCACGACCTGCCTGGATAGCGTAGGTCTTCACAACGCCAGGGTAAGAGAGAGCGATACCCTCCATCTCCTTCAAACGCTTGATGTATGACTCGATAACCTCGCGACGAGCACCTGGGCGAGCGCCCGAAATCGCATCGCACACCTGGATAATAGGTGCAATCATAGAGGTCATCTCAGCCTCGTCGTGGTGAGCACCGATAGCGTTGCAAACGTCTGCCTTCTCCTTGTACTTCTCAGCCAAGTTCATACCGATAATTGCGTGTGGCAACTCCGGCTCATCATCAGGCACCTTACCCACGTCGTGCAACAAGCCAGCACGACGAGCAGTCTTAGGGTTGAGGCCCAACTCTGCAGCCATGATGCCTGCCAAGTTTGCAGTCTCGCGTGCGTGCTGCAAGAGGTTCTGACCATATGACGAACGGTATTTCATCTTACCGATAAGACGAATCAACTCAGGGTGCAAACCGTGGATACCGAGGTCGATGGCTGTGCGCTTACCAACCTCTACAATCTCCTCCTCGATCTGCTTCTTAACCTTGGCTACCACCTCCTCGATACGTGCTGGGTGGATACGACCGTCGGTTACGAGCTGGTGCAATGCCAAACGTGCAATCTCGCGACGAACCGGATCGAAGCAGCTCAAGATAATAGCCTCAGGGGTATCGTCAACGATAATCTCAACACCTGTAGCAGCCTCCAATGCGCGTATGTTACGACCCTCACGGCCGATGATACGTCCCTTAACCTCGTCCGACTCGATGTTGAATACGGTCACTGCATTCTCGATAGCGGTCTCGGTAGCCACTCGCTGAATCGATGCCACTACGATACGCTTAGCCTCCTTTGTCGCGGTGAGCTTAGCCTCCTCGATAGTCTCGTTGATGTATGCTGCAGCCTCGCTCTTAGCCTCCTCCTTCATATTCTCGATGAGGATGTTCTTAGCCTCCTCCGAGCTGATGCCCGAAATCTGCTCCAAGCGTGCATTCTGCTCACTCATCAACTGAGCCAACTGGCTCTTCTTCTCCTCGAGTGACTGAATCTGACCCTCCATTTTCTCCTTCAAGCGGTTGTTGTCCGCAATCTTGTGCTCGAGGTCACGCTGCTGATTCTGCAAGTTGTTCTCCAACTGCTTAGCACGCTGCTCGCTCTGGTTGAGCTTCTGGTTGCGCTCATTTACGTGGCGGTCATGCTCACTCTTGAGCTGCATAAAGCGCTCCTTCGCCTGCAACTCCTTCTCTTTCTTTAGCAACTCGCCGTCCTGCTCTGCCTTGTCGATGATTGCTTTGGCTCGGAGCTTCACTCCGTAGTATGCAGCACCACCTCCTATAACAGCCGAGATAACTGCCGCGATAGCGATGATAATAATAGTCTCCATAATTTAGTTTTCTCTCTATAAAGTTAATAAAGTTGTTATCAATAAAAAAACCGCATGATTCCTTTACTATTGTTTGACGAAGCTGTGAAATCGTCATATGTGGAGCTCCCCTAAAATCGCAATCTTCCACCGGTACCGAAGTACTCACCCTTTCGGGCTACAAGGCCTGATTTTGAATAACGGAGTACACTCCAATTTAAAAAGTGTTCAGTTTCGCAAAAGTATTATAAAGGAATATGCGGGAATCTAATCTTAATTATTTAGTAAGGTAATTTCTGCGTTATGCTTCGGATTCGGAATTGCTCACATAGCGTTACTATGCTGCGCATTCCTCACCTCGCAGGCCTTGAAATTCCTCTTTCTAAATAATTAATCTGTAATCATTCAGTCTGGGTAATTTCAGCGTTGTGCTTCGGACTCGGAATTGCTCACATAGCTTTACTATGCTGCGCGTTCTTCACCTCGCGGGCCCTGAAATTCCTCTTCCTAAATAATCAAGATGTTCTCATTCTCTATGAATGATAGTTAAATCCTTATTCAAATTGAAAGAACCAGTGTTGCTTGGTCGCTGCAACGGCGTTATAGAGAAACTACTTCTCGAGGTGCTTCGACAATCGCTCTGCCAACTCCGATAGAGCCTTCATATCGCCCTCTTCGACACCGCTCTTACGGTCGAGGTGGATATTCGAAATCATCAAATCGACAGCCACAATAGCCAGGTAGTCCTGCATGATGAAGCCATCGACACGAGTCTGCTGGGCCTTAGCCAAGCGATTGTTAATCTCGCGCGCTGCCAAACGATAGATCTCCTCGTTGCTGGCGTCGATAACCATCGGGTAGGTCTTACCTGCGATTTCCAATTTTATATTTAGGCGTCGCTCGTTCATAGTCCTCAATTCGTATTATATTCTATCCGACACAATCTTTATACAATTGTCAACCTCCCGCAATACTTGGTTGATCTGTGCTCGTGCTGCAGCCTTGTTCGACACGCTACCGCCAATTGCAGCCTGCAACGATGCCTTCTTAGCCTCAGCCTTTGCCTCACGGAGCTGATTCTGCAATGAGCGAATCTTGTCGCTCTGCTCGCCACTCTGCTTACGGAGCATAGCGACCTCCTCCATTGCACTGCTGTGCAACTTCATCAATCGCTCTACGTCAGCACTCAAAGCGTCTATAATCTCCTTACTATTCATTCTCCAGTCGGTTAAATAAAATACACCGAAACAAAGATAAGAAAATTATTTTGAACTACAAAGCCTAACCTATCGAAATGTATAAAAAAAATAGGTTGCCCCGGGGTAGGGCAACCTTCTCCTCTTTTTGTGGTGTAGTTTATTGGTTATTTATAGAGGAATCGTTTAATTGACTGTTTTGGTGTGTGTGCGAAGCCCTCGCGTACAATCTCAATCTTGGTGATCTGGCTGTAGCTTGGAAGGATTTCGTTCGCCATAAGGCGTGTCTGCTCCAACTCAGCGTTGATTGTAGCCTCATCGAGAGCCAAATCGTCAGCCGGAAGTGCGACCAATGCAACGAGGCGCTTATCGCGGTCTACGAGCAACGACTCAGCAACGTGTGGCAAGGTGTTGAGTACTGCCTCCACCTCCTCAGGGTAGATATTCTGACCATTTGCGGTGAGAATCATACACTTGCTACGACCCTTGATGAATACGTTGCCATTCTTATCGATGATACCGAGGTCACCTGTGCGCAAGAAGCCATCCTCAGTAAATGCAGCCTTGGTAGCCTCCTCGTTCTTGTAGTAACCGATCATCACGTTTGGACCCTTAGCCTGAATCTCGCCCACCTTCTTCTGTGGATTCTCCGAATCGATACGCAACTCCAAGCCATCAACCGGACGACCGCACGAACCAGCCTTGAAAGTATCCCACGGAGCATACGAGAGCAATGGAGCACACTCAGTCATACCGTAGCCTACGGTGTAAGGGAGCTTAACCTTGCGCATAACCTTCTCGATTGAAGGGTTGAGCGCAGCGCCACCGAGGATAATCGAGCGGAGCTTGCCACCAAAGGTGGTCAGCAACTGCTTGCGAACCTTGCTATAGATGAGCTTGTTCAAGCCCGGAGTATGTGTAAGCACCTTCATAAGAGGCTTGCCGAGTATAGGCATAATCTTACCCTTGAAAATCTTCTCGATAACGAGTGGCACGGTGATAAGCAAATATGGCTTAACGTCAGCCAACGCCTGCATCAAGAGGGTTGGGGTAGGGGTCTTGCCAAGGAAGAATACGTGACCGCCGCCGCATACAGGGTAGATGAACTCGAATGCCATACCGTACATATGTGCCAAAGGCAACATCGAGATGATCTGGTCGCCCTCCTCGATTGGAATCTTGTCGAGTGCGAAGTCGATATTTGTCGAGATATTGCGCGATGTGAGCATTACACCCTTAGGCTGCGAAGTTGTACCCGAAGTGTAGTTGATGATTGCGAGGTCGTCGAGGCTCAACTCGTTGTACTTTACAATCTCCTCCTTCTTCTCCTCAGGATATACAGCAGGGATGTTTGCCAATGCATCCTCCAACTCGCTCTGCTTCTCGCTGTCGCGGAGGTAGAGGATAGAGTAGTTCTCCAAGTTGATAGCGATGCGAACCTCAGGCATCTTCTCAACCTCCATCTCCTCCCAAATCTTCGAGTCGGTGAAGAGAACAACGCTATCAGAGTGAGCGGTGAGGTTTGTGATAGCCTCAGGGGTGAAGTCGCAAAGGATAGGCACCGCTACTGCGCGATAAGTTGTAGCAGAGAGGAATGCCATTGCCCAACGTGAGCTGTTCTTTGCAGCGAGGGCAATCTTGTCTCCCGCCTTCACATCGAGCGTATGATAAATAGTATGTAAGCGAGCGATCTCGGTCGCGAAGTTCGCAAAAGTAAATGTTTCTCCTCGGTAATCAGAGAGGGCTGGTGTATTCCACTTTGCCTTCATTGACTCCTGCAAACGATCTAAGTAGTGTCTCATTTTTTCAGTTTGAAATTGTTTTCTGGGTGCAAATATCGCACACTATTTTGAGACGAAAAAATTTATGGTATATAAGGGGGCGCTCAGGGGCGAAATTCCTATAGGGGATAAACGCCCTAAATAGCGTGGTGAAATTTTCGATTTCGAAATTCACCCCTACGCTTTTTCGGTGATCCACTCGGTGATATTTCCGGCGTATGTGCGCGAAATTGGTACGTCTGGCATACCCTCAATTCCGAGCTCAATGAAGACACCTTCCTTGTCTCGGTGGAGTACTTTTGCGTGGTCGAGATTGACCATATAGGAGCGATGGCAACGTACGATGCGAGAGCCGCTGAGATGCTCGGCTACTCGGCTGAGGGTGTTGCGCACCATAGTCTTTTTTGTCTTGTCGCCATTGAGGTAGTAGATACATACATAGTTGTCGGCCGACTCGATAAGTACTAGGTGGTCGCGGCGAATCGAGAGGCGCATCTCGTTCTTCTCGTCGAGAATCTGAACGTAGGCCTTTTGGAGTACGGTCTCGTCGCGTTCAATCTGCTGGCGGAGTTTCTTCAGCTCGCTCATCTTGTCTCGCAAGACAAAGACGATGTAGCTCAAGGTGTAAGGGATGAGCACCATGAGTGCTGTGTTGACAAACGAGTTGCGCAGCACCTCTAACATCGACTTGTCGGTGTGGGTGAAGAGCGAGAAGAGCGAGAAGATGGTTGCCATAACCACAACCTCGCTGACAATCCATATGATATAGCCTATGTAGGTTATCTTATGTCGCTTGGTGTATGCGCTCATAATCACACGGCTGAGGACACTGAGGGCCATACCGCTGAGAATGAGGATAAACGCTACGATGAGTGTTACTGTTTCGTGTGAAAGGCTTGTGCTTGCGCCGATTCTCTCGCTGATACTCTCGAAGAGGGTCGGGCGATAGATTACGATAAATGCCAATGCGAATAGAGGCACAAACAAGATCATAAAGATCTGGTTCGCCTTACTATAGACAAAGGATGGTATCGGCTTTAGCATAGGAATCCTATTTGAAGAACTTGTACTGGAAAATCAGCATATATACCACAGCTACCGATATATAGGTATCGGCGAGGTTGAATACCGGGCCGAAGAAGTAGCCGTGACCATCAAAGAGGAATGAGAGCCATTGTGGGTGGTTGCTCCACTGGAAAAGTGGGAAGTAGAACATATCTACCACCTTACCCATCATAAAAGGTGCGTAAGAGCCGCCAAACTCAGCTATGGTAGCAGGTGTCGATGCCGAGAACATCACGCCATAGAATGCGCTGTCGAGGATATTGCCGAGAGCGCCCGCAATGATGAGTGCAAGGCCTACGAGTACGCCCATAGGAGCCTTCTTGCGCACGAGAGTGTAGGTGTAGTACGACAAACCGCCTACGAGCACAATGCGGAAGATGGAGAGAAGGAGCTTGCCCCAATCGAAACTGCCTGTCTGCGCAATCTGCATACCGAAGGCTGCACCGTTGTTCTCCACGAAGAGGAGTTGAAACCAATTCGGGAAGATAACCAACGCCTCGCCGAGCTGGAAATTGGTTTTAACCCATATCTTGAGTGCTTGATCGGCAATGAGCAGTACCACCACCAAGATAGGAATCAATGTATATTTATTCTTCATAATTCTCTGTAGTTTGGTGCAAAGATAAGAAAAACAAATCGAAAAAACGAAAGCTCACGGGTAGAAAAATAGGTCGACATTTCAAATGCCGACCTATCTGATTATGCGAATTGTGGATTAATATACCAACTCGTCATTCTCCGAACCGAAGCCCGGAAGGAGTACGCTATCGCCATAACCGCCTTCGACAGCGACCTCAAAAATCTCAAATTCTGGTCTTAAATAGTTTCTCATAGTTTATGCTGTTTTGGGGTTACTTATTCTGGTTTAGCCGAGAGGAGTGTGCAACCATCGTAGTTGTCTGTACCAGTCCAGTCGGTGTTTGTACCGCTACCGTAGATGTAGTTGTGGAAGTCGCCATCGGTGAATGCGACAACCTTCATAGACTCGTCAGCGTCATCAAACTTTAACACGCCGCCACCAATCTTACAGTTGCTTGCTACTACTGAGCCATTTGCACGAGCCGAGCCGGTAATCCAACCAAAGTTTGTAAGGTCTTCATTATCAACCGAGAAATAGCTCTGTGCATTCTCGATAGAGTGCGATGATACACCAATGATACCTCCGATGCCATAAGTTGTAGGGTATGTTGCGCCCTCAACTGCCTTGATGATTATATTACCTGTGTTTACGAGGTTTGCCGAACATCCCGATGCTACCGAACGACCGACGATACCACCTATAGCGAGGATGTCGGTAGCCTGTGTGCTCTTACCCTCGAATGTGATATTTCCGCTATTCTTGATTGTGCCGGTCCAACCCTCATAGCTTGCGCCAGAGAGGTGATATGTACCAATTACACCTGCAACAGGGTAGCCACTTGCATATGTGTGGATAGCCTTTGTGTGGATATCTGCGCTATTGGTGTATCCATTCAAGAAAGTGATTGCCGATGGAGCCGCAGCCTTGCCATATACATAACCAACACCTCCCGAGATATCGAAGTATCCGTGATTTACGGTCTGATCTACATAGATACCCTTGCCTGCGCTGTTGTTACTATTGCTACAGCCATCGAAAGTCATACTCTTGCTGGTGTATCCCACAAGACCCGCAACATGGTTTGAAGATGCATTTGTTGCCGAACTTATAACGGTAATAGCACCCTTGTTGTGACAATTTTTAAGGGTTGCTTCGCCAGCTTGGTTAACAGCCCAAATACCTGCAACGCCGAGACCCGACTTAGCGGCACCATTGAACTCAATGTCTCCTGTGTTTACCGCGTTCTCGATTGTAATACCTGTAAAGCTTGGGCCTACAATACCCGACAAACGAATCTCCTTGTTGTGGGTTGCTGTAGAGGTGAGCTTACCGCTATTCTTAACATTTGTGAGGGTGCCCTTTACGGTGTGTCCGATAGCCGATACATTAACAGCCGTAGCCGCTGTACCTGTTACAACCAACTCACCGCGATTCTCGCAATCCTCGATAGCAAAGTTGATATCACAAGCAACACCACCAACAGAAACCTTTGAAAGGTTGTCGGTTGTAGCGACATAGTGTACCTTACCCTTGTTGAGCAAGTTAGCCATACCCTTGTTGTAGTTGAGTATGACAGCGTATCCGGCAACCTTCACCTCCTTAGAGCTATCCAACGACTTGCCGCTGAAAGTGATTGTTCCGCTGTTGCTCGATGGGTTATTTGCGTTGGTGGTTACCGAGTAGTTACCGAGTGCACCGCATACACCTGCAATCTGTATTGTTCCTGCAGTTGCGGTACCTGTGCAGGTTACATTACCTGTGTTGTGAACATTGGTCATCTTTACATATACAAGGCGTGCAATACCATAAACAGCAGTGTTAGTACCCGAAGTACCAGCCGAGAGAATATTGCCGCTGTTGGTTACATTCTTGTATGCTGCACGCACCTCGGTTGCAATACCGAATGTCAATGCCTCAGCATCCGATGAACCTGTGAAGGTGATATCGCCCGAGTTTGCAACATTTGTCAAAACTCCGTAAGTCTTGTTCGCAAGACCTGTGATAGTTACACTACCTACAACAGCTGCGCTTACCGAGATGTTGCCACTATTGCCCGATGGGTTGTCTGCGGTACCGGTGATATCGCTGTAGTGGTTGTTTCCGAGACCACCAACAGTGAGTGTGCCTCCAATGGTTGTCTCCTTGTAACGCAAAACGGTGATGTTACCCTCGTTCTTCACGCCATTTGATACAACACCGCAGTACATACCCAAGATACCACCGCAAACATATACATTACTACTTGCGCTCACCTGAACGGTTACATTACCTGTGTTAAGACAGTCGTTAGCGCCTACAGCGAGTTTGTTGCTGCTACTACCACCCAATGTGTAGCCGATACCGCATACGATAGGTGCTGATGTAGGACTCTGACCGCGAACATCCAACTCACCGTGGTTTTGGATGAAGTCGCACGACTCTGTAGGGTTGATTGTGCCGAGGTCGCCAAATACGCCACCTACGCGAATTGCGTGAACAAAGCAATCTGCTATGGTGTGAATCTTACCATAGTTGTAGCAGTGGTGGAAGTTCGAGATACTCAAATCGTTGATGGTCTGACCAAATACACCACCAACCCAGTAGTATCCACCGACCATTTTTTGGGTGCTGGTGAAGTAAATCTCGCCATAGTTTGCCACATTGGTAATTGATGTAGCTGTGCCACCATCTACCAAGTCACTCGCTCCTGCGATACCACCGAGGCTCAAACCGTGCTTGGTGTCGGTATCCGATGTGTCGGCAACAGACTGAACGGTGATGTCTACGCAGTTTGTACAGTTGTCGATGGTAGTACCTGCAACATAGCCAACCAAACCACCATAGATGATATCGTACTGTGATCTCTCAGCTGTACCCTTGTAGGATGTGTTGTTGATGAGTACCTTACCCTCTGCCGAGCAGTGCGAAAGCATACTGCCCTCGTTCATATCGCAAGCAAACAGACCTCCGTGTGTGAGGGTTGTCCACTCCTGGTTTACGCCCTTGAGGTGTAAACCCTTAATCTTTGCATTTGTTGTGCCGAACAATGGAGCCTTCAAACCCTTGATAGAGTAGCCGTTACCGTTGATTGTGCCGGCATAACCCTCGATTGGGGTCCACTCAACCTCCGACATATCGATATCATTAACGAATACTACATCCTTAGTCGTTGTAGCAGCCTCCGATGCAAACTTAACCAAGTCGGCAGCCTCGCTGATGATGTGTGCAGCCGAGTTGATAGGTGTGAACTCGATGTGCTTCGAGAATGAACGAACATTGCCCGCTGCGAGAGGCTTCTCATCGTTAGCCTTTACGGTTGCGAACATTACACCGTCGTTGTTGTCGTACAAAGTCACGTACAACTCATCGTATACACCCGCTGGAACTGCGACGTGGATGAAGGTAGGCTCGCTTGAGAGCACTACACCCTCACCAAACGAGTAGTTTACCACGGTTGTTGCTGTTGCGCTTGGCGAAACCTCACCACTTGCGAAGTCGATATCGAAAGCACCAGCGATAGGGGCGTTGTCGATAGTCGAAATCTGTGCCTTCTTCACGGTTGCCGAGCCAACTACACCCACCTTCAATACGCCTGTGAGGTGGTGCAACTCTACACCTGCCTCAGTCGAGCCTACGCCATAGAGGGTAGCTGCGCCACTTGCGAAGGTGGTGTTTGAGGTGTGTGCCTGACTTGCAGCGAAGAGCACCTGGTTGGCCTCAGCCGCAGGGTAGGCGATGTTAAATGTGTCGTGTGTGCCATTTACGGTAAATGCTGCTACCGACGAGCCTGCCTGCTCGGCAGTCAAGGCGTTCGATGCTACACCATTAACCGAAATCTGGTCGCCCTCGCTCCAATAAACGGGGTAGAGGTCGCCCACCTTCTCTCCGAGCTGAGTACGCGATGACTCCAGCGAGAGAGTGATGGTTGTCTGACCCAAGCCATTTACGCCGAGGTCTTCGGTTGTGTCTGTCGTACAAGAAAATCCTGCCGCCAAAACTGCAACCGCTAAGAAAATCTTAGTCAAATTTTTCATAATGTACTTATTTAATTAGTTAATCGGTTTCATTTGTTTGCCCTATTTAGCGGGCTTTATCATTGTAAAGTGTTAATACTCAACTAAATACCCCCCCCCAAGTGGTGGCTTGGAGGAAGGTGTGTCAGCACTTTACGCCTATGTTTCTAGACGCAAAATTAGTAAAAAAATCGTTACAAATCAAACATTTACCCATATATAAAAATCGGGCAAGTTTCCTCGCCCGATTTTTTATACATAAGTAATTATATTAGTATACCAACTCGTCATTCTCGCTTTCGAAGCCTGGAAGAAGTACGCTATCGCCATAACCGCCTTCGACAGCGACCTCAAAAATCTCAAATTCTGGTCTCAAATAGTTTTTCATAGTCGTAAGGTTTTTTAGGTTATTGAATTGATGGAGCTGCAGTGAGGAATGTACAGCCGTCGTAGTTCGCTACGCCTGTCCAGTCGGTTGTGCCGCCATAGATGTGGTTGAAGTAGTTCTCAGCTGTGAGTGGAGCTCTCTTCTCGATTACAGCCTCATCCTCCTCGTCAATCTCTATGGCAACCTTAGCACCGCCAAGCTGACAATTGTTAACGAGTACAGAGCCTTCGACACGTGCCGAACCGGTAATCCAGCCGACATTCGAGACCTTGTTTGCAATGATGTCACAATAGCTTACTGCATCGACAATCTTGCAACCGGCATTCAGTACACCCGAGATACCACCGACAAACGACTTGTCGGCCGTGAACTCAACCATATTGTCAACGTTGATTGTTCCGGTATTGATGAGTGGGCCAACGAATGTCGAAGCGCCAATACGTCCTGCAACGCCACCGCAGTGCAACTCTCCCTTCACGGTACCCTCGATAGTGATGTTACCTGTGTTGACGAGCTTGCCATAGGTGTAGCTCGACGAGATAGCGACATTCACAACACCGCCAACCAAGAGATTCTTAGGGAATACCGCATCCTTTGTGACGTGGATATTACCGTGATTCTCGAGATCCTTGAGAGTGAGTACATTTGTTGTGCCGCCTGTTGAAATTCCACCGATGAAGAAGTTATTGGTAGCGTCGACTGTACCACTTACGGTAGATACTGTGATATCACCGTAGTTCTTACATCTCGAGAACTCGTATTTGAAGGCCTCGTGAGCAGATGTGATACCGCCAATCATCGCATACTTTCTATTATTAGCGTGAGTACCGCCAACCTCGATATTAGCATAGTTTACGCAATCCGATACAATTGTCGGAGCATTACCGCCGAATGCGCCATAGATACCTCCTACGCAAATTGTGTATGCAGCATCGCAATTACAGATAAGCTTACCAATCTCCTTATTGCCCGCAACGCCATTCTCGCACGCTATTACATTGCCAAGTGAGCGCGATACGATACCTGAAATGTAAGCAGATGAGAGCGATGTCGCAGCCGAGATTGTACCGAAGTTCTTGCACTTTGTCAATCCACCCGCAGTCTCAGAGACTACACCAGCCAAGAATACATCCTTTCCGGTAAAGCTGCCGTTACCAGTAACGGTTACATTTACGCTATTCTCCAATCCTGAGATAGGATAAGTTGTAGATGCTCGACCAATAAGACCGGCAATTCGAGTGTGGCCAGTCTGTGAGCTGGTCATATGTACAGCAATCTCGCCACTTGCCGAGCAGTTGCCGATAGTAGCATTTGCATTGTTCACGTAGTTAGCAATTGCGCCATATCTAAACTCTGCGCTGCCCGAAGGTGAAGCCGAGAGATTTACGCCTGTGAGCTTGACGTTCTGAAGCGACATTAACTTTGTCTCGCCGAACAATGGTGCAGCCAAGTTCTGAATCTCGAAGTTGCCACCATCGAATATACCGGCAAAACCTGCGATTGGAGTCCAACTCTTACCCGTCATATCGATATTTGCAGTAACCTTAACATAGTCAGCGCAAGTTGCATCGGCAGCAACCTTTGCAGCAAATGCAGCGAGGTCATCAGCTGTTGCAATCTCGAGTACGCCAATCTCCTTGTACTGAGGTGTAGCATCGATCGAAGAGATATAGCCATTGTAGTATTTTGTAACGGCCTCTTTCTCAGCATCCGATCCCTCGGTAATACCGGTATAGTAGAGCAAAGTTGTGTAGTTGTCGCGAGTAATCTCGGTCTTAACGCCATTTCTTGTAAGAGTTCCACCAACATAGCAATGCTCGTGAGCATATTTCGAGAGATAGCCATCGGTATTTGTGGCCATCAAGCCAACATAGGTAGCATCGGTTGTGACATTGCAGAAGCTACGTGCATTCGAGAAGTGACCTACACGATAGGTGCAGATAGAACCCACCATAGCGTTGTCTGGTTGTCCGGTAATCACAGAGATATCACCTGTGTTGACATAGAACATATCGGCATCTCTCAAATCGGTAGTATTGTTTATGTAGCCAAATATAGTTGAAGCGCGGATAAATTCAGTATTAACCGATGTTTTGGTGGTACAAGTTATATCACCTGTATTGGTCATAGTACCATAAGAGTCTGTGCTATATGCTTTGCTCACCTGACCAAAGATACCACCATAATTTAAGTACTTACACTGACCTTCCGCAAAGAGATTACCCTTGTTGGTATTATTATTCTTCAATACGAGCTTTGCCTGGTCGGTATATCCAATCAAGCCTCCGATACGCATACCGCAAGTCAAGGTACAAGCAAACTTGATATCACCTTCGTTGGTACAGTTATCGAAAGTTGTCGCATAATCCTTTGCTTTACGACCTATCAAACCTCCGACATATACATATGTAGAAACAGCCTCTTTGGTCATATCTATAGTTCCGTAATTTGCACAGTTTACAAATGTACCACCTGATGAAGAACCATCCTCCGAAACCAAACCTCCGAGATACCATTGTGCACTCTTAGATGATATAACGATATCACCGTGGTTAGAACAGTTCGAAATGGTACTTGAATAAGCATATCGACAGAGGCCACCAACATATGTATTAACTGCTTCGCCTCCGGCAGTTAGCTTTGCATAGTTGTGGCAATTCTCTGTTGCACCAATTATATACACTGCAAGACCACCAACCTCAGTATCTTGTTTGCGTACTCCGCCGAGGGTGATGGAGCCGAGTGCCTGTGTAGCATCCTCAGGCGAGCCATTAACACAGTTCTTCATTCCATATACTCGACCAGCAATACCGCCGACGCGGAGACGCTTGCTACTGCCACCTACAGTTCCGACAAAGTTAATGGTACCGTGGCAAGTTACATTCTCGAGCTTGCCGAGACAGTTGCCGACAGCATTACCAATCTGTACAGTCTGGACAAAGCTCTCTTTAACCTCTATCGCAACATTGGTGTACAAATTCTTGTAGCACTGTTTAGAGCTACTATAACCAATCATTGCACCATACTGAAGCTCTGTATGAAGAACTGTTACATCCTTACCTACAACAGTGAATTTTCCCGTTACAGAGCAGTTTGAGATATTGGCTGCTTCGTTCAAAACGCTACAAGCCAACGCTCCTGCCTCAGGTCGCTCGGTGGTGATATTTACGTCAACCAACTTCACATTCTTAATCTCGGCAGCCATAGTCTCACCAAACAATGGTGCATTCAAGCCCTTAATCTCGAAGTTGCCGCCATCGAATGCGAACTCGAAACCCTCAATCGAAGTCCAGTTCTTGCCTGTCATATCGATATTGGCAACAACCTTAGCCACCTTGTATGGTGCGAAGTTGTTTGCGATATTAGCAAAGCGAATCAACGCATCTGCGCTGTCAATAAGGAACTCCTCGCCCTCAGCCACATTTGCTGCATAGGCAAATGGGGTGAACTCACGAACGGTACCTGCCAAGATAGGCTTCGATGAGCTGTCGAAGTAGAGAGCCATCTTGTCGGTTGCAGTGCTGAGTGTAACCGAGAATAGGCCATACTCACCTGCAGGAACGGTGATATAGATTGGGGTTGGGGTTGCACCAAGTGCCAAGCCCTCGTCACCAAGCGACATGGTTACGGTGTCCGAAGTGGTGTCGGCTACAGCGGTCAAAGCGCCTGTTGCGCAATCAACGGTGTAAGAACCTGCAATAGCACCCGACTGCGATTTCACCGATACGCTTGTAAGGGTTATGCCCTCGCCATAAGGCTGAATGCAGAGTACGCCAACGAGATTGTTCATCTGAATGGCGCTGTTCTCATTCTCGGCATAGCCATACATCGGCGCAGCACCCGATGCGAATGTGCCCGCAACGTAGCTTTGCTCAGCGAGGAAGGTAACCTCGTTTGTCGCGCTTGCAGGGTAGATGATGTTGTAAGGATAGCCGATGACGCCATCGAAGGTGAACTGTGTAGAGGCTACGCCCGCCTGATCGGCAGTAAGAGCTGCAGATGCTACACCATTCAAAGAGAGCTGGTCACCCTCGCTCCAGTAGAGCGGATAGAGGCCGTCCGCCTTCTCGCCAAGTTGAGTACGAGACTCCTCCAACGAGATGGTTAAAGTAGTCTGACCACCGACTGCAACGCCGAGATCTTCGGTTGTATCGGTTGTACACGAAAACGCGAGTAACGCGACAACGACAGTCGATAAAAATTTAGTAAAATGTCTCATTTTTATAGTGTTTATAGTTTGTGATTTTCATGCATTCTTCTACAAATATATAAAAATGTCTACAAAAAAACAAAAAAATCGGACGAGTTTCCTCGCCCGATTTTTTATACATAAGTAATTATATTAGTATACCAACTCGTCACTTTCGCTTCCAAAGCCTGGAAGGAGTACGCTATCGCCGTAGCCGCCCTCGACAGCTACCTCGAAAATCTCAAATTCTGGTCTCAAGTAATTTTTCATATCTGTAGCTATTTAGGGATTACTGAATAGGTTTTGCCGAGAGGAAAGTACAACCATCGTAGTCGCTTGTAGAGCCCCAATCGGTTGCCTCACCGCTACCGTAGATATACTTGTAGAAGTTCGATGCATCCAATGTAATGGTCTTGTATGCCTCATCCTCAGCATCATACTCGCCAAGGATAGAGCCACCAACCTTACAATTCGTAGCCTTAACAACATCTGTGCGTGGTACGCCGATAGTGAAACCATAGTCCTTAGACTCGCCCGCAGAGATTGAACAGTGAACCTCGCCATTGTCTACAGATGCATTCTCCAATACACCAACAAGACCACCGAGATATGCAGTACCCGGAACATCATTCTTGACACCCGCAGTACCTGTGAATACGATATCGCCGACGTTGATATACTTCGCAGTACCAACGAGTGGCTGCTGGCACAAGCCCACGATACCACCGAAACGGCACTTACCACCTTCCGACTTACCGGCACCTGTGATGGTACCCTTGTTGATGACATCGCCAGTCCAAGATACGGTTGTGGTTGTTGTAACTGCGTCGTCACCCTCGCCTGTAGTGGTAGTTGTATCGTATGTGAGAGGAGCACCTGTGATGTATCCGAACAAACCGCCCACGTTGATAGCATCAGCACCATTGGTAGATCCTCCGTGGGTGATGTTTCCGCTGTTGACAAAGCCATCCTGGATAATTACGATACCTGCACTTGCATAGCCCATAAAGCCACCGAGGTGAGCCGCATTCTCAGTTTTAGCTCCGCAATAGATATCTCCGCTGTTCGAACAGCCGATGAAGATCTTCTTCTCATTTGCTGTAGCGTACTTAGCAATAAGTCCTCCGATTGCAAGACCCATCTTCACGTATGTCTTGTCCGAAACGGTGATGTCTCCAGTGTTGTGGCAGTTGGTAAAGCGGATAGGGTTACCATTTGCTGCATCGTAGGTGATACCGCCGATGAAGCAGTCGTACTTGACATTTGCATCCACATAGAGATCGCCATTGTTAGTAAGATTTGTACGGTGGTAACCGTTAGCGTTTGCTACGATACCTCCGAGATAGATGGTCTTACCTGTGTTACCCAAGATGCTGATCTTACCGTTGTTCTCCGAGTCAGAAACAGCATTACGGATACCGCCCGAAACTCCACCAACCTTGAAGTGACCTGTACAAGTGTTATCCATATTGATGGTGAGGTCGCCATTGTTTACAAGGCCTGTCTGAGTGCTCTTGCCGTACAAGTAGCCGTTGACACCGCCTGCCCAAACCTCGCAAGCGCCATTGCAACCCTCGATAGTAATCTTACCATTGTTGGTAACACGTGTGAGTGTTGTGTTACAAGCCTTGCTACCCTCAGCCTGAGCATAACCAACGACACCTCCAGCGTGGAGAGTGCCGCTTGCACCTGTTGCACGACTAGCTTTGTAGTAAATCTCGCCCTCGTTGACACAATCGGTCATTGCACTGAGTGTGTAACCGATAATACCACCAACCTTAGGACCGAGTGTGAAGGTTGTACCAATTGCGTTACCGTTCTTGTCAACGCCAATGTACAAATTACCGTTGTTTACAGCGTTGTTCATAGGAGCGCCCTTGTAACCGTGGCTGTAGCCTACGCAACCACCGATATACAAGTTGTTGTGGTTACCCGAGAAGTAGATGTCGGTGTTGTTAGTCCAATTTGCACAAGTATAGATATTGCTACCAGCCAAACCGCCAACTGCCATATTGATTGAAGAGTCAACCGAGCTACCTGCAACCTTCAAAGTACCGTAGCTTTGGCAGTTGTCAGGGATATTCTGGTGTGTACGACCGAAGTAGCCACCAATCTGGAGGAATGGAGTGTGAGCTACACCCTCAGTGGTTGTGCCCGACGAGGTCCAAGTAACGTCGATGTCAACGTCTGCGTAGTTCACGCTGTTTGCATTCGCCTGCGAAGCACGATATCCGCACATCGCACCAATTGCGTAGTGGCTATCGGTAGTACCATCCTCCAAAACATTGTTCGAGATGAGGTTCATCGAGCCTCTAATGGTCAAAGTGCCCTCCTTCGCATTCGAGCAGTTATCCCACTTGCGGTGGCTGTAAGCCGAGAAGCCTGCTGCAAGGAGCTGCTTAACGCCCTGTGCGCCGTTAATCTCGATGTATACCGGAGCGTAGTTGTGGCTGTTTGTGAGCGTGCCTGCGTCGCCATCACCTACACCTACAGCCTCCAAACCACCGATAATCATACTTGCGAGAGGAGTTGTGTCGCTTGGCTTAACGGTAACTGCACCATAGTTGTTAGCGTTTGATACATCACCCTGCGAAGCACGACCAAATACACCTGCAACGTATAAAGTAGCACCAGCACCTGTTACGTTGATATTACCGTAGTTGTTGATGTTGTCACCCTTGTAGATGTGGTTACCGTCGCTATCGTTCAAACCTGGCGAGCTGAGACATCCCGCGATGTAGAAGTGAGCCGAAAGGATAGCAGAACACTCGATATCTGCATAGTTGGTCACGTTCTTCCAGTCGCAGTTGTAAACATAACCACCAATACCAGCTACATATACGCTGGTACCCTTACCCGAAACGGTCATCTTACCATTCTTGGTGTTGATACAATCCGAAATCTTGAACAACTCCTTATTTAAAATTTGGGTATAGCCAACGATACCGCCAATCATTGTGTACTCGGCACCATCACCGTGGTTGTTAGGGTTGTGGAGTGTGATAGGAGCGTCGTTTACGCAGTTCGATATCTCACCGCCTGCAACATTGTACTTAGAGGTGAAAGCTACAACACCACCAATAAAGTGCGAAGCCTTACCCTCACCGAGAGCCCAACACTTCTCGTCAACCGAGATAGCACCCTTGTTTGTACAATTCTTAACGGTAGAGTAGGTGATGAGTGAGCTGTCGGCTGTGTTTACATAACGAGTGATGTATCCAACGATACCACCGTGCATACTAACCTGAGCAACCGTTGCGCTTGTAGCAGCTGACTGCTCAACCGAGATTGCAACTTCATTTACACAGTTGTTGATATCTACACCAAGACCGTAGCCGACCAAACCTCCGTAGAAGAGGTTGTTCTTATCATTCTTAGTTGTCGAAGCAAAATTGGCGTTCTTAACGGTCATAACACCGCTAGCCGAGCAGTGCTCAATCACAGCGTTCTTGTTGTCGTTTGATGTGAGCTTGTTGGCAAAAGCACCCATATAGATTGCATCGTTCGATGCGAGATTTACATCGGTGAGGTGCAAGCCCTTAATCGAAGCGCTGGTCTCGTTGAACAAAGGAGCAGTCAAGCCCTTAATCGAGAAACCATTTCCGAGAACGGTCTTTGTGTAACCCTCGATTGGAGTCCAAGTCTCGCCGGTCATATCTACGTCAGCCACGAAGAGAGCATCCTTCTCCAAATCGGCAGCCTGAGCAGCGAATGCCAACAACGACTCCTTGTCCTTGATTACGTATACCGCAGCGTTTGCAGCGTAAACGATTGAGCTGGTGAACTCACGAACCTTACCTGCCGCGAGAGGCTTTTCGTCACCCGCCTTAATGGTTGCGTACATCACACCGCCCTCATTGTCGTACAATGTAACGTAGAGCTCATCGTACTTGCCTGCAGGGACTGCTACGTGGAGGTAGGTCGGAGTGCTCGAAAGCTCAACGCCCTCACCAAACGAGTAGTTGATGGTCTCCTTCGAAGTTGCTGTAGCCGAAACGGTGCCCTCTGCGAAGTTGAGGTCGAACTCACCTGCGATAGGGGTGCGGTCTACGTTCGAAATCTGTGCGAAAGAGAGAGTCTTCTCGCCGACAACGCCAATCTTCAAAACACCTGTGAGGTGCTTCAATGCCATACCGCCCTCAGCCTCAGCGTAGCCGTACATTACAGCTGCACCATCGGTGAAAGTGCCCTCGGTGTAGCTCTGCTGATCAGCGAATACGACCTTGCCCTCGGCCGAAGCAGGGTATGCCACTGCGTAAGGGTAGTTCAATACGCCGTCGAATGCGAATGTCGCTACCGAAGCGTTGTCGCTGATAGCAATCGAAGTAGACTTCACGCCATTTACCGAAATAGCGTCGTCTGCGCACCAAGCAACAGGGTAGAGACCGTTCACAGCCTCGCCGAGCATTGTACGCGACTCCTCCAACGAGAGGGTGAGCGTGGTCTGACCTACAGCGCCGCCTTCAACCTGAACGCCGAGGTCCTCAGTAGTGTCGGTGGTACACGAAACCGCTACCATCGCTGCCACTGCAAAGAAAATCTTTGTCAAATTTTTCATATAGTTTAGCTTTTAGTTTGTTATGATTTCATCATAGTCTCCACAAAATTAATGAATAAATATTATAAAACAAAAAAAACGGGCAAGTTTCCTCGCCCGATTCTCTCTATTTTATCCGATAGCCCGATTAGTAAACGAGCTCGTCGTTCTCCGAACCGAAGCCCGGAAGGAGTACGCTATCGCCGTAGCCGCCCTCGACAGCTACCTCGTAGATATCAAAATTTGGTTTTGTGTAATTTTTCATAGTAGACGTAACTGTTTTAAGGGTTATTCAATTACCGGTGCCTCGGTGAGGAATGTTACCGCATCGTGGTCGGTTGTGCCGCTCCAATCGGTTGTGCCACCATAGATGTAGTCGAAGTAGTCATTCTCTGTGAGGGCCTTCTGCGAATATACCTCCTCGGTGTCGTCCCAGGTCAAGCTGTAGCCACCTACTGCACCGCTTGTAACCTTGATGCTCGAAGTACGTGGAGTACCGATGAGGAATCCTGCGTTGGTAGCACCGTTTGCGTTTAACGAGCAGTAGCACTGGAAGTTTTTGTAGGTCTTGGCTGAGGCCTTTCCTACGCAACCGCCAACAAACCAACCATTGCCACTCGACAATACGGTCTGGAAGTTGATATTACCGATGTTGGTGGCATTTGTTACACTTGCACGAGTGTCGGCGAGACATCCACCAATCATTGTGCCGGCAGCCATTGTTGCACCGTTCTCGATAGTGATAGTACCTGTGTTGAATACGTTGCTATTGCTGTCCTGAGAGAGGCCGATAACGCCCGAAATCTGACCTGTAACACTTGGCATCTTAGCGGTCGACTTGACTGTGATATCACCGTGGTTTGTGATGGTGTTCATACCTCCACTGTTGATCCAACCAATACCGCCACCAACACGTACAGTAGTGCCGGTAACCTGACCTGCTAAGATGATGTCGCCGTTGTTGACTGAGTTGCGGAGTGGCTGCTTTGTAAGACCACAGATACCACCGATCTCGAGCTCCTTGCACTTGCCGCTCTCAACGAAGGTGATAGTACCGTCGTTTGTAGCACCTACCGAACTGCTTTGAATAGGAGCAGTGCCGTAACCCAAGATGCCACCTGCGCAGAGGCGACCTGTGTGAGTACCGCCAAGCACGAGGTTGCCGGTATTTGTAACCTCTACGATG
Organism: Alistipes sp.; assembly: GCA_045614285.1. Taxonomy (GTDB): domain Bacteria; phylum Bacteroidota; class Bacteroidia; order Bacteroidales; family Rikenellaceae; genus Alistipes. The sequence goes on along the minus strand of JAZLCQ010000002.1, from coordinate 14,204 downwards.
TCACCCGTATCAGGAGTAGCGCAGATACCTGCAATACGTGTCTCAGGGGTGAATGTTGCGCCATCCTCGATGGTGAGAGTACCCGAGTTCGAAGAGCGCTTCAAACCTGCATTCTTACTTGCCCATACACCTGCAATGCCACCCACAGTGGTGCTCTCGCTGTGATTTGCCGAGAATCCGTTCTTGAGCGTGATGTTGCCGCTATTTGTACAATCTGTGATATTTAGACCTGTCTTTGCATCGCTTGCAGCATTGTTACGAGCCTCGCCAATCAAACCGCCTACAATAACTCGACCGTTGAATGTACCCGCCAACTCGATTGCGCCATAGTTGTGGCAACGTGTAACGTTTGCATCTGTAAAGTAAGCACGACCTGCACAACCGCCGATATAGCTGTAGCCACTGATGGTTACATCCTTTGTAACAGATACGGTACCGTGGTTGTCGATATCTACAACCCAAGTCATTGGGTGTGCCGAGCCACCTGAGAGGTAGATAGACTTGTTGAAGGTGAGCGTCTCACCCTCTTTACCGAGAGTTACGTTTCCGGTATTAACACAGTGTGTAGCCGATATACCACCAACACGCTTAGCTGCGTAACCAACCAAACCTGCGATATCCACGAAGTTGTTGTGAGTACCGCTCTCAATGGTTATATTACCGCTATTGTGGAATGTGTCGTCATTGTAGTTAGCAACCAAACTGCTACCTACGGCACCACCGATGTGCAAATATGCTGCATCTGCGTTGCTGTCGTCAGCGAGGTGCGAAGTGTTAACCTTGATTGTGATGTCAGCCTCGTTCTTCGAGCGCTTGATTGTACAGCGGAGGAGACCTACAACACCACCGATACCGTAGTAACCTATCTTTGCATTGGCATTGAAGAGCTCACCGCTAATCTTCATTACGCCCTTGTTTGTACAGTCGAATACCTCGCAACCATCGCCAGTGGTAGAGTTACCTACAACACCACCAACGCCATAATCCTTAACCTCGCCATATGCCTCAGAGCGAGAGTAGATATTGTAGTCGATGTTGAGTGCACCATTGTTCACGCAGTTGTGAATCTTAGACTTGTTGTGACCAAGCACGCCACCGATATATGCTGCACGAATCGACGAATTAGCGGTGTAGATCTCACCGTAGTTAGTCGAGTTTACGAGCGTTGCAGACTGGATGCAACCGCAAATACCACCAATAAAAATACGAGTTGACTCGCTGTTGGTTACGCTGAGCTTACCATAGTTGACCAAGTTGTCGCGGTCGCAAGCGTATGAGTTAGCAGAGATACCCGCTACGAAGATGTCGCTTGCAGAGGCCTCGACTGTGATGTTACCACGGTTGGTGAGGTTCTTTGCTACAGCGCCAGCATTCGAAACGCCGCTTGAGTTATAATCCGAGCCGAAAATACCTCCAACCCAGAGGCTGGTCTTTGCAAATGTACCTGCACCCTCAGCCGAAACTGCATCAGTGAACGACCTCTCGATAACGTTGATGTTTGCTTTATTCTCGCAATTCTCAGCCGATGTAGTAATAAGAGTGCCGTCAGCACACTTGTGCGGGTAAACAAAGCCGCAGATACCACCAATGCAAATTACATTCGAAACGGTGTTGCCCTCCTTGATAACCTGCTTAACATCAAGCTCAACGCTGTTGGTACAACCTACAAACAAAGTACCTGTTGAGTGACCTACGAGACCTGCCACAGCGCAGTTTGTGTGGGTTGGCGACTCGGTAGGAACATACTCGGTACACTTTACGGTAATCTTACCGCTTGCCGAGCAGTTCTGGACTACTGGAGTCTTGGTGTCTGTAGCTTTGAGGTTACGAGCGAGTGCTGCAACGTTAGGGTTTACGGTCTCATAGATGTTCACGTCAACCAACTTCACGTTTACGAACGAACCGTTTGTTGCGCCAAACAATGGAGCGGTCAAGCCCTTAATCTCGTTGTTGCCGCCATTGAATGTGTGAACGAAGCCCTCAATTGGAGTCTACGCCTCACCAGTCATATCGATAGCTGCAGTTACGCGAGCCGACTTGGTAGGGTTTGCTGCGAATGCGATGAGTGCATCCTTGCTGTCGATGATGAACTCCTCACCCTCAACTGCGCCCTTGAATGCGATTGGAGCGAACTCTCGCACCTTACCGGCAGAGATAGGCTTAACCTCGCTGTCGAAATTGAGGCTCATAGTCTCGCCTGTGGTCGAAGAAATTACAACATTAACCTTGCCATACGATCCTGCAGGCACTGCGATGTAGATTGGAGTAGCCTCCGAGCTAAGAGCTAAACCCTCGCCAAATGAGAGAGTTACGCTGTCTGATGTAGCGCCCTCAACTGCGGTCAAAGCACCGGTTGCACAGTCAACTGCGAAGGTTCCCGAAAGCTTTGCGCCCTCAGCCGAAACTACGATTTTCGAGAGGGTAGCCTCACCCGAAATTGCAAAGCGAAGAACGCCCGCAAGGTTGTGCAACTGAATAGCGCTGCTTGCGCTCTCGGCATAACCATACATCGGTGCTGCACCTGCGCAGAAAGTGCCCTCTGTGTGATTCTGAACAGCGAGGAATGTTACCTCATTGCCATTCGAAGCAGGGTAGACTACGCTGTAAGGGTAGTTGAGTGTGCCATTGAAAGTGAACTGAGCACTCGCCTTACCAGCCTCGTCAGCCGAGAGAGCCGACGATGCTACGCCATTGACTGAGAGCTGGTCGTTCTCGCTCCAGTAGAGCGGATAGAGCCCCTCTGCCTTCTCGCCGAGCTGAGTACGCGACTCCTCCAACGATACGGTCAATGTTGTCTGACCACCGACATTAACGCCAAGATCCTCAGTTACATCGGTGGTACACGAAAACGCCACCAACGCTGCAACTGCCAAGAAAATTTTGTTAAATTTTTCATTGTGTGTTAATTTATGTTTAGTGAAAATTATTTGCGCTTATATATAGATATATAATTCTCGACAAAGTTAGTCAAAATCTCCGAGATATGCAATTAATGTATATTTTTTTCAAAAAAATGAGGTGCAGTGTTCTAATTGTCAGTAAAATTTATAACTTTGTACCCTAATAGATTTGTAACGAAAGATTTATGTCAGAATATAAGCACAAAATAGGCATTACTCAGGGCGATACCAACGGTATCGGATGGGAGGTGATAATCAAGGCATTGTCGCACCCTTCGATGACGGAGTTGTTCACCCCGGTAGTCTATGGCAACAAGGGCGCAGCCGATTTCTACGCTAAAGGTCTGGAGGAGATTGAGCCGCTCTATTTCAACTACTGCCACTCGGCGTCTGAGGCTCGCCACGGTAAGATAAACCTCGTAGAGTGCGGTCCCAAGGATGCTCACATCGAGCCAGGTCGTGCAACCGAGGAGTCGGCAAAGATGGCTCTCGAGGCGCTTGAGAAGGCCAGCGCAGACCTCGCATCGGGTAGCTTGGCGGCAGTTGTTACCGCTCCAATCAACAAGGAGTCGATGCAGAAGGTGGGATTCGGTTTTACGGGTCACACTGAGTACTTCGCTTCGAAGGCTGAGGGTACGCCGATGATGATTATGTGCAGCGAGGTGATGCGTGTAGCGTTACAGACCGTTCATATTCCGGTTGATAAGGTCGCAGCGGAGCTCTCGGTCGAGAAGATTACCGAATCGCTTGTTGCTTTGCGTCACACCTTGAAGCAGGATTTCGGCGTTGTTGAGCCTCGCATTGCAGTCTTGTCGCTCAATCCGCACGCCGGTGATGGTGGTTTGCTCGGCTCGGAGGAGGAGAGCATTATCCGCCCTGCCATTATCGAGGCTACCAAGCAGAGCGTCTTGGCATTTGGACCGTTGGCAGCTGATGGTTTGTTCGCAGGTGGCGGATATAAGAAGTACGACGCTATCCTTGCAATGTATCACGACCAGGGCCTCACTCCATTCAAGGCGTTGTCGCCTGAGGGTGTGAACTTTACAGCCGGTTTGTCGGTTGTTCGCACCTCGCCTGACCACGGTACTGCATTCGATATCGCAGGTAAGGATTTGGCCGATGCGCAGTCGATGCGTAATGCGATTTATGAGGCTATTGATATCGTTCGTCGTCGCTCGAACTACAAATATTGGAGCCGCAATCCACTCGAGCACTTCGAGCGTGAGAAGGGTCGCGATGTCTCGATGCACGACTTGCAGGCTGCCGAGGAGCGTAGAGCTCAAAAGGAGCAGCAGGAGCAAAAAGAGTAATAGCCAATGGCTAAAAACTGAAAAATACCGCGCAACTGAGCAGTAATCCGTCTCGTGATTGTGGAGCTGTGAAGGCGCAAAACATAAACAATTTAATAAACTTAAAAAACATTATGATTAAAGTTTCGTTTCCCGATGGCTCAGTACGCGAATTTGAGCAGGGAACAACAGCCTACCAAGTAGCAGAGAGTATCAGCCCTCGTTTAGCTGCGGACTGTCTTGCGGCTGCGGTAGATGGTGCGACCGTTGATATGTCGCACGCATTGGCACAGGATTGTGCTATCAAGTTTTACAAGTGGGACGACGCCGAGGGTAAGCACGCCTTCTGGCACACCTCTTCGCACCTCTTGGCAGAGGCGTTGCAGGAGCTCTACCCGGGTATCAAGTTTGGTATCGGTCCGGCTATCGAGCAGGGTTTCTACTACGATGTAGACTCGCCAACTCCAATTTTGGAGAGCGACCTCGCTAAGATTGAGGCTAAGATGACCGAGTTGGCTCGCGGTAAGGAGGAGTTGGTACGCACCGAGGTTTCTAAGGCTGAGGCACTCAAGACCTTCACCGAGAAGGGCGACCAGTACAAGTGCGAGTTGATCGCAGACTTGGAGGATGGTACAATTTCGTTCTACACAAATGGTTCATTCACCGACCTCTGTCGTGGTCCACACATCCCACACACAGGTCACATCAAGGCTATAAAGTTGACCGCTGTAGCAGGTGCTTACTGGCGTGGCGACGAGAAGAACAAGATGCTCACCCGTATCTATGGTGTTTCATTCCCTAAGAAGTCGATGCTCGACGAGTACCTCGCTATGCTCGAGGAGGCTAAGAAGCGCGACCACCGTAAGTTGGGTAAGGAGTTGGAGTTGTTCACATTCTCGCAGCGTGTAGGTCAGGGTTTGCCACTCTGGTTGCCAAAGGGCGCAGAGTTGCGCGACCCCTTGGAGCGCTTCTTGCGTCAGATTCAGAAGAAGTATGGCTACCAGCCTGTTATCACACCTCCAATCGGCAATAAGGACCTCTACGTCACTTCGGGTCACTACGCAAAGTATGGTAAGGATTCGTTCCAGCCTATCCACACCCCAATCGAGGGTGAGGAGTACTTGCTCAAGCCTATGAACTGCCCTCACCACTGCGAGATCTACCGCAGCAAGCCACACTCGTACAAGGATCTCCCTGTTCGTTTGGCTGAGTTCGGTACAGTTTGCCGCTACGAGCAGTCGGGTGAGTTGCACGGATTGACCCGTGTACGTTCGTTCACTCAGGATGACGCTCACCTCTTCGTACGTCCAGACCAGTTGTTGGAGGAGTTCGAGAAGGTTATGGATATCGTTCTCTACATCTTCAAGACCTTGAAGTTCGAGAACTACACAGCACAGATTTCGTTGCGTGACCCTAACAACAAGGAGAAGTACATCGGTTCGGACGAAAATTGGGATAAGGCTGAGGCAGCTATTATCCAGGCTTGTAAGGATAAGGGAATGAATGCTGTTGTTGAGTATGGCGGGGCTGCATTCTACGGCCCTAAGCTCGACTTTATGGTTAAGGATGCTCTCGGACGTAGCTGGCAGTTGGGTACTATCCAGGTTGACTACAACCTCCCTGAGCGTTTCGACTTGACCTACAAGGGCGCAGACGATAAGCTCCACCGTCCAATTATGATTCACCGTGCACCATTCGGCTCAATGGAGCGCTTCGTAGCAGTATTGTTGGAGCACACTGCAGGTAAGTTCCCATTGTGGCTCTCACCTGATCAGGCTGTTGTTCTCCCAATCTCGGAGAAGTACAACGAGTATGCTGAGGAGGTTGTTGCTTACCTCAATGAGCGTGATGTACGTGCGCAGATTGATGACCGTAACGAGAAGATTGGCCGTAAGATTCGTGACAACGAGCTTAAGCGTATCCCTTACCTCCTCATCGTAGGTGAGAAGGAGGCTGCTGAGCGCACCGTATCGGTACGTGCACAGGGCGAGGGCGATAAGGGCTCGATGACTCTCGACGAGTACGCAAACTTTATGGCAGGCCTTGTTGCTAAGGAGATTGAGGCAATTTAACAAAATAGATAAAACAATTAGATTAACACTTTAATGGCAGGATTTAAACCGTTTACGCCACGTCCGGCAGCACCACGTCCGGGCAACCAGCCTGCTCGCGGACGTCGTCCCGAGAAGGAGAACCCACACCGTATCAATGATGAGATTACAGCCGACAGCGTTCGTATCGTAGGCGACAATGTCGAGCCAAACCTCGTGTTGCCACTCTCTAAGGCCTTGCAGATGGCCGACGAGATGGAGCTTGATCTCGTGGAGATTTCACCAAACGCACAGCCTCCGGTATGTCGTATCGTCGACTACCAGAAGTTCCTCTATCAGCAGAAGAAAAAGCAGAAGGAGATCAAGGCTAAGCAGACCAAGATTGTAATCAAGGAGATTCGTTTTGGCCCGCAGACCGACGAGCACGATTTCAACTTCAAGCTTCGTCACGCCGAGAACTTTATCAAGGAGGGTGCAAAGGTTAAGGCTTACGTATTCTTCCGTGGCCGAAGCATCGTCTTCAAGGAGCAGGGCGAGATTCTTCTTCTCCGCTTTGCAACCGCCCTCGAGGAGATTGCTAAGGTTGAGGTTATGCCTCAGTTGGAGGGTAAGAAGATGAATATGATTCTTGCTCCAAAGCCAAAGAAAAACTAATTAGAATTTCTTGTGATAAGCCGCAATCTGCGGCATATCCCTAAAAAGTAAAGACCTTCGGGCTGTACGTCTTGTACTATCCCGAAGGCCTTTCTTTTTCCGCTTTTCGCCTTTTACATCATTCCGCCCATACCGCCGGCTGGCATTGGAGGCATAGGAACATCCTTTACCTTCTCAGCCAAGACGCACTCGGTAGTGAGGAACATCGATGCGATAGAAGCCGCGTTCTCCAAAGCTACGCGCGATACCTTTGTAGGATCGATGATACCGGCCTCGAGCATATCCTCGTAGCGGTCGTCGCGAGCGTTGTAACCAAATGAACCCTCGCCCTCGCGTACCTTATTTACAACTACTGAGCCCTCGCCGCCTGCGTTGTTTACAATCTGGCGGAGTGGCTCCTCGATAGCACGCTTTACAATCTGTATACCTGTAGTCTGGTCGTCGTTGTCGCCCTTCAAGCCCTCGAGTGACTCGCTGGCACGGATGTAGGCTACGCCACCACCTGGAACGATACCCTCCTCAACTGCAGCACGTGTAGCTGCCAAGGCGTCGTCAACGCGGTCCTTCTTCTCCTTCATCTCCACCTCGGTAGCAGCACCAACGTAGAGAACTGCTACGCCACCTGCCAACTTAGCGAGGCGCTCCTGCAACTTCTCACGGTCGTAGTCCGACTTTGACACCTCGATCGAAGCACGAATCTGCTCAACGCGAGCCTTGATATTATCCTTGTTGCCACAACCATCAACGATAGTGGTGTTCTCCTTGTTCATAGTTACCTTTTCAGCGCAACCGAGCATATCGATGTTAGCATCCTCAAGGCGCATACCCTTATCGGTCGAGATAACTGTTGCACCGGTCAAAGCTGCGATATCCTCGAGCAACTCCTTGCGACGATCGCCAAAGCCCGGAGCCTTGCAAGCCGCAATCTTGAGAGTGCCGCGCAACTTATTCACCACGAGAGCTGACAAAGCCTCGCCATCAACATCCTCAGCGATGATGAGCAGAGCACGACCGCTCTGCGCTACAGGCTCCAAGACATTCATAATCTCCTTCATTGTCGAGATCTTCTTGTCGGTGATGAGGATGTATGGCTTCTCCAACTCGGTCTGCATCTTCTCGGTGTTGGTGATGAAGTAAGCCGAGATGTAACCACGGTCAAACTGCATACCCTCCACTACGTCAACATAGGTGTCGGTGCCCTTAGCCTCCTCAACAGTGATTACGCCCTCGTTGTTCACCTTAGCCATAGCCTCAGCGATGAGCTTACCGATGTTATTGTCGTTGTTAGCCGAGATTGTAGCCACCTGCTCAATCTTCGAGTTGTCCGAGCCAACCTCCTGCGACTGTGCACGGAGGCTCTCAACTACAGTTGCAACGGCCTTGTCGATACCGCGCTTGAGATCCATTGGATTTGCACCTGCGGTAACATTCTTGATACCCACGCCAATGATAGCCTGAGCGAGTACGGTTGCGGTAGTTGTACCGTCACCAGCATCGTCGTTAGTCTTCGATGCCACCTCGCGCACCATCTGTGCACCCATATTTGCGAATGGATCCTCCAGCTCTACCTCCTTAGCTACGGTCACACCATCCTTGGTGATGTGTGGAGCACCAAACGACTTGCCGATAATAACATTGCGACCCTTAGGACCGAGAGTTACCTTTACTGCGTCAGCCAAAGCATCAACACCCTCCTTCAAGAGGTTGCGTGCCTCGACATTATATCTGATATCTTTTGCCATAATCTTAATTGCTTTTATTAAAAAATCGTTCCGATGGACTCTTTTTGCACTTTTTTAACCTTTCCGTTATTTCTCAACTACTGCGAGGATGTCACGCTGAGCCATCATAAGGTAGCTCTCGCCGTCGATATTCAACTCGGTGCCGGCATACTTGCCATACAACACCTCGTCACCAACCTTTACCTCCATCTTAATCTCTGCTGTGCCCGGACCTACGGCCACAACCTTACCTGCTGCAGGCTTCTCCTTTGCTGCATCGGGAATAATCAATCCGCTAGCCGTAGTTGTCTCGGCCGGATTAGGGAGTACAAGTACTCTGTCTGAAAGTGGTTTTACTGTCATAATTGTATCTGTTTTTGTTGTTTTTCTGTTTGGTTATACTCTTATCAATCTGCGTGCCAAGCGGCCAATTCTGCCATTTTGGCATATTAACGCAAGTAATCCTCGAAATAATCTGTCACCTTCTGCATCAGGTGCACACGCCACTTGCCACGAACATTGTGTCTCGAACGCGGATAAGGGAAGTAGTCCACCGGCACATTCGCCACTACGCAAGCATCGACGAACGAGAGCGAGTGTTGCCATACCACTACATCGTCAATTGCGCCCTGACAAATAAGGAGCTTGCCCTTCAGATTCTTGGCCTGCGGAATGAGAGATGTCGCAGCGAAGCCCTCGGGGTTTGTCGCCTCGGTCTCCATATAGCGCTCGCCATACATCACCTCGTACCACTTCCAATCGATTACGGGACCACCCGCAACGCCCACCTTGAAGACCTCAGGGTAGTGCGTCATCAGCGAGATAGTCATAAATCCGCCATACGACCAGCCGTGAACGCCTACGCGCTCTTTATCTGCCCACTTATGCGAGAGGAGCCACTTCATACCCGCCATCTGATCCTCCATCTCGGCCTTTCCGCATTGACGGTGAATAGCCTTCTCGTACTCGGCACCCTGGTAGAGCGTTCCACGGTTATCCATCACAAAGACCACATAGCCACGCTGTGCCATATACATCTCCCAGCGACGGAGCTGCGCCTGGAACGAGTTGCGTACCATCTGCGAGTGCGGACCGCCATAGACATAGAGTATTACGGGGTATCTCTTGTTCTCGTCGAAGTCGAGCGGCTTGATAAGGCGGTAGTGGTTGTTGTACTTGCCATCAGCCGACTTTACCGAGCCAAGCTCGATGGTCGAGTAGTTAAAATCCTTCGATGGATCCTCGGCGCGGAACACCTCGCGGTAGAACTTACCGTCGGTCGAGCCTACAGCCACCACGCGAGGCACGTTGAGCGATGAGTAGTTGTCTGCAAAATGCTTTCCGTCGGGCGAAATCTTGCAGTTGTGCCATCCCTCACCGCGTGTGAGCTGACACACCTTGCCATCGCTGAGCGAGAGGCTGAAGAGGTGCTGCTCTACGGGCGAAATCTCCGACGAGTAGTAGTATACGGCCTCCTCGGTATGTGCCACGTATGCCACATCTGCTGCCACCTTTGTCAGTCGCTCGGTTGTACCTTTCGAGAGGGTGTGGAGGTATAAATTTTTGTATCCGTCGCGGTTGTCGGTGGTGTAGATAAAACGGTCATTATCAATGAAATGGAGCGGATTCTGAGGCTCCACCCAACGACTGTTCTGCTCGGTCAAGATAGTCTTTACGAATGCACCGCTCTTTGCGCAGTAGGCATTGAGGTGCATCTCCTTCTGTGCGCGGTTCAATACCTGTACGTAGATTACCTTCGAGTCGGGCGACCAGGTCAAATTTGTGAGGTAACGCTCCTCGTCAAAGTTAGTAACATTCAAATATACAACGCTTTGAGCTGCAACATTGTAAATACCCAACTTTACATGCTCCGACGGCTGACCGTTCATCGGGTACTTAATCTCTAATAGGTAGTTGCCCTTAATAGAGGTGATGTCCACCAATGGGTATGTCGCAACCCTCGACTCATCCTTCTGATAGAATGCCAACAAAGAGTTGTCGGGCGATGGGAACAAACCACCGCTAATGCCGAACTCGTGGCGCGAAACAGCCTGGCCGCTGACGATATTCTCATCCTCAAAGTCGGTCACCTTATGTTTCTTGCCCTCGCCATCGTACCAGACAATATTATTGTTCCATATATCAGCCTTGTTGCGGAATGGGTTGGGCATACCGATAAGTATCGGCTTGCTCGACACCAACTCGCCACTCAGAATATCGTATTGCTCGATTACGTCGCCATTGGCGTGCTCGTAGATGGCAGGATTCTTCTTGCTGAAGCGTATATCGTAGTTCTTCGGCGTGAGCTCCTGGTTGAGAATCGCATCCTCCATAGTGAGGAGTTTGCGCTCCTCAGCGTTTGCGATGCCCACTGCGAACAGAGCTATGATAGCTATAAATTTTCGCATTAGAATAGATATTTTTCGGTTTTGACTCTGTTTACAAGCACCTCGATGTCGCTCCAAGCCTCCTCGCCGAGGGTTGGGCCCATCACCTCGATAACCTTACCTGCGGTGATTGCACCGATTGTGCCGCACTGGCGGAGCGAAAGACCCTCGCACAAGCCGTGCATAAATCCTGCAGCGTAGAAGTCACCTGCACCAGTGGTGTCGACGCGCTTTGCCGCTGCCATAATTCCCACATGGATAACCTCGCCCTTATGCTTGATTAACGCACCCTTAGTGCCTATTTTCACGATTACGAGGTCGCACATCTCCGAGATATACTGCAAGGCATTGATTGGCTCCTCCTCGCCCGAAAATACGCGTGCCTCGTCCTCGTTTGCGAAGACGATATCGATATACTCGGTCACTACGCGACGCAAGAAGTCGAGATTTTCAGCTACTACATTGAAGCTTGCCAAGTCGATAGCCACCTTTAGGCCGCACTCCTTTGCGGTGCGGATTGCGGTCTCGATGAGCGAGTGCTCCTGCACGAGGTAACCCTCGATGTAGAGGCAGTCGTAACCCTCGAAGATTGCGGCGGAGATGTCCGATGCGTGCATCCCGGCTGCTGCGCCGAGGTGTGTCAACATTGTGCGCTCACCATCGGGCGAAACGAGCGAGATACACTTGCCCGAAGGGTTCTCTCCGCGGAAAATCTTACCCTCAATGCCGAGATTGTGGAGTGCCTGCTCGAAGCGGTCTCCGGTGTTGTCGTGACCCACCTTGCCGATGAATCCCACCTTTGTGCCGAGGCGAGCCATTGCGCGTATGGTGTTGTCGGCCGAGCCACCGAGTGAGAGAGAGTGGGGTAGTCCCGCTACCTCCTTCGAGATCTGCGACTGGAGTTCGCTATCAACGAGCGACATCGAGCCACGTGCAATATTGTGTCTGTGCAACACCTCTTCGTTGCGAAGATTGACTAACACATCGGTCAGTGCGTTACCAATTCCAATTACCTTCTTCATCTTTCTTTGTTTGCGTTCGATATTCTTGCGGCAAGGCACTGCCAACAATGCAATATCTCGTTAAATAACCTTCAAATATACGAAAAATTGTTGAGTCAGTCAAGTAGTAACCCCAAAATAGATACAAACAAAAAAACTGCACCCCCGAAGGAGTGCAGTCATTTATATCTTGTAGTCTAATTGATTACTTGATAACTGCGTTGTTTACGCCATTGTAGAAGAAGGTAACAGCATTACCCTGCTTGTCTACACCGCCCAAAGTTGCAGCGTTCTCAGCTGTAATCTTAACACCGTTGTGAGTACAGTTCTCAAATACGATGCTGCTCGACTGCTTTGTATCGAACTCGAACTCCTGAGAGAACTCGCAGTTCTTGTATACTGTTGGACCGTAAGGACGGCAGAATGCATAGCCGCTACCCTCACCGAACGAGCAGTTAGTGTAAACTACCTCCTTGTGAACATTCGAGTGCGAAGTCCAACCGTTGATAGTACAGTTCGAGATGTATACACCGTAGTTAGTGTTACCACCATCCGAGTTGAATGTGTAGATTACATTCTGGAATACTACATTGTCGATGTACAAGTCAGAGCTTGCTCCACCCATGAAGATACCACGCATTGCACCCTTAACTGTCAAGTTCTTGATAGTACCACCTGTTGTATTTACAACGCAATCCCAAGTACCACCAGCGTTTGTTACAGTCAAAGTGTTGCCTTTACCATCGAGTACAGAACCGTCAACCTTAACACCTGTTGCACCGTAGCCCGAGTTTGCATTTGTCTCGTTAGCCGATACAGTGATGTCACCGAACAAAGTAGTGTCCTCAGTGAAGTTAGTGTCGATCTTACCGTCATTAGTCTTTGGCAAATCCTCCTTAGAAGTAGCAGCTACTACAGACTCACCCTCAGCGTTGATAACATCGTAGATACCGTACTCGTTGTCGTTCTTCTGAACGAAACGAATGCCGTCGATGATAACTGTGCTACCAGCGCAGCCTGCAAGAGTGTAACCACGACCTACATAACCCAAGTAATCGAGTGGGTTAGCAACCGAACCGTCAGCATTCTTACCAGATACCTTACCAGTGTAAGAGCAGTTGATGAGAGTACATACGTTGTTCTTGCCATCAGCCCAACCACCAGCGATACCACCTACGCGGTACTGGTCGTTAGCGCGACCCGCACGACCTGCTACAACAGCGATGTCACCAGTAGTGTGGCAGTTTGTGAAGAGGCTCGATGTTGGAGCGATACCAATGATACCACCAGCGAAGAACTTGTTAACAGTTACGTCGATGTTCGAAGTACAGTTCTCGAATACGCACTTACCCTGGAGCTGACCTGCGAGAGCACCGGTGTTGTTGTTAGCCTTAACGTAGCTACCCTCGTTAGCGATAACGTGTACGTTCTTCATTGTAACATCTGCGTAATAATTACCACCAACAACAGCTGCAACACGGCTAGCACCGTTAGCGTCAACAGTAGCCTCAATAGTTACATCACCCTTAACAGTAACATTCTCAACGAGTGAAGTACCCTCCAATGTTCCTGCAACACCACCGATGTGACCCTGGCTGTGGTCGATATCCAAGCAAGGAACGAAGATGTTTACATTCTCGAAAGTAACATTCTTGATAGTAGCATTCTTAGCGTAGCCGAAGAAACCGATGTGAGCCTTATCCTCCTTAGCCTCAGTCTCAACGATGTTGAGGTTCTTGATAGTGTAGCCATTACCATTGAATACACCCACAAATGGCTCTGCCTCAGTACCGATTGGAGTCCAGTTTACAGCGCTACGAGTGAGTGAAAGCTTCGAAAGGTCGATATCACCCTCCAATGCGATGTCAACATTGGTTGGGAGCTCACCCTCCTCAATCATCTGAGCTACAGTTGCCAAACCATTAGCAGACTCAACAGCAACCGAAGTAGCTACACCGTTAGCGTCCTCAACAACAACATAACCTGGGTTGTCGTAAACACCTGCATACTCAGGCTCAATAGTTACGTTGATATCAACGTCGCTGGTGAGCAACTGACCGTAGATGTTAGTGCGGTAGTTGCGCTGTACAGGTACAGAACCTACAGTGCGAACCTTCTCAGCAGTACCGTTAGTGTAAGTGAACTCCACGTCAACGAGAGCCTTGTCTGCGCTAACGAGCAAGTAGTTCATAGCCATATAC
>JAZLCQ010000001.1:0-35397 GCA_045614285.1 Alistipes sp. | reverse complement strand
TTCTAACTAACTGTTGAATTGTTGGCATTTTAAACCTTTAATTTGTTAATAATCACGGGGGTTTGACGCCCCAAATCTCTATTTCATTGTGCCAAAAGGCCCGCAAAGGTAAGCATTTTTTTTGGATTACAATATATATATGCAACTTTTTTTACCCAAAACCCCCTGATTTTTCAGCGATTTAGCCCATTTTGCCCTCGAATCCTATTCTTTTTTCTTATGCTTTTCTCAACAAAATAGGTTGCATTTATCATCAATTTTACAACTAATTGATTTTTAATATGTTGAAAATTTCGTTGTTTGGCAAAAATGCGACTTATCAACAATCTGTTCAACTTTCGGAAAAAAGTGAAAAATTTTGAGGGAAAGAGGTGGTTATCAGGGGGCATTTTCAGGCAAACAAGAAGCCGAGTGCGCAGCATACTTGAAGCGTATGTGAGCAACTCAATCCATACGCAGTTTGAACGACGAACGACCGAACCACGCTCCACCTAAAAAGGCAGAGTGTGCGGCTATTTTTAGGCAAACAAGAAGCCGAGTGCGCAGCATACCAATACGTATGTGAGCAACTCAGTCCATACGCAGTTTGAACGACCAGCGACCACCCCACGCCCCACCTAAAAAGGCAGAGTGTGCGGCTATTTTCAGGCAAACAAGAAGCCGAGTGCGCAGCATACTCGAACGTATGTGAGCAACTCGATCCACACGCAGTTTGAACAACGAACGACCGCCCCACGCTCCACCTAAAAAGGCAGAGTGTGCGGCTATTTTTAGGCAAACAAGAAGCCGAGTGCACAGCATACTCGAACGTATGTGAGCAACTCAACCAATACGCAGTTTGAACGACGAACGACCGTACCACGCTCCACCTAAAAAGGCAGAGTGTGCGGCTATTTTTAGGCAAACAAGAAGCCGAGTGCGCAGCATACTTGAAGCGTATGTGAGCAACTCGGCTATCGCAGTTTAACGACAAAAGAGCCGTGCAATCTGTCTTTTTATTTATTTTATTTAAAAGAGAAGGCGAGAATGAGAGGCAAAGACTCGCGCCAGAACGGCCAGTTGTGTTTGCCATTGCGAACACGGAACTCAACAGGCACCTTTTCGCGATGCATCTCAACGAAGAAATCGATGTTTGTAAAGATGATTCCGTCGTCGTCGCCACAGTCCAACATCCAACGAACAGTGCGAAGCTTTTCAAGCTGCTCGGCAGTGGCATTTCGGACATACTCAACAGGCGATGTTGCAGCCACCGACCAGTACCATCCGATGTTCTCATAACTATCTATTTTTTTAGGGCGATAACGGTGGTCGAGAAGGCCACTTGTCGAGTATGCGGCATTGAACAATTCGGGGTGTCTTTGAGCATAAACGAATGAGCCGCCTCCGCCCATCGAGAGACCGGCGATTGCGCGACCCTCCTTAGTACCTAACACTTTGAATTTCTTTTCGATATGAGGAAGGAACTCCTCGAAGAAGAAGGTTTCGTAAGGCCAATTCTCGACATTGAAATAGCCCATATTTTTACCGCCATATTTCTTGCCTTCACCACGCGCATCAGGGGTCACGACAATCATCTTTTTGCAGCGGCCTGCAGCGATTTCGGCATCGGCAATTCCCTTCAAATTTCCGCCTCGATCACCCTCATATCGCACCCACGAAAGGTGTGTTCCCCAGGCTCCGTGGAGGAGGTAGAGAATAGGGTATTTTTCATCTGAACTGTCATAGCCGTCGGGGAGATAAACCGAGTAGTGTTTCTCAACTCCGAGCAGCTCACTCTTGAGGGTCAAATGCTCGATTCGGCTCTCTGCTGAAGCCGCAATTGTAAGCCCGAAAAGGGCAAGCATAAGGGTTGTAAATCGTCTCATATTTTTTGTTTGTTAAAGTTAGTTTCTACAAAATTAGAAAAAATTTCTCAACCATCATTCCTCAACTCTCAACTTTTTTCTCTATATTTGCGGATTGAGTGCGCGCGCATACACATACACTGCGTGCAACGGAAAGAGATAAGACAAAAATAATCAAACAATTACAACGATATGGAATACAATTTCAAAGAGATTGAGGCCAAATGGCAACAAGAGTGGAAGGAGCGAGGCATCTACAAAGTGGAGGTCGACAGCTCACGTCCGAAGTTCTATGTATTGGATATGTTCCCTTATCCATCGGGAGCAGGTTTGCACGTAGGACACCCACTCGGCTACATCGCATCGGACATCTACTCACGCTACAAGCGTTTGTGCAGCTACAATGTATTGCACCCAATGGGCTACGACGCCTTCGGATTGCCTGCAGAGCAGTACGCAATTCAGACAGGTCAGCACCCAGCTGTAACTACCGAGCAGAACATCGCTCGCTACCGCGAGCAGTTGGATAAGATTGGTTTCTCGTATGACTGGAGCCGCGAGGTACGCACCTGCGAGCCAGAGTACTACAAGTGGACTCAGTGGGCATTCTTGAAGATGTTCGCTCACTACTATAACCGCACAACCGAGAAGGCTGAGCCTATCGCAGAGCTCGTAGCACACTTCGAGAAGCAGGGTACCGAGGGTATCAACGCCGCTTGCACAACCGAGCTTTCGTTCTCGGCTGAGGAGTGGAACGCAAAGAGCGAGGCAGAGAAGGAGCAGGTGTTGCAGAACTATCGTCTCGCATTCCGTGCCGACACAATGGTGAACTGGTGCCCACAGCTCGGTACCGTACTCGCTAACGACGAGGTGAAGGATGGTTTGTCGGTACGAGGTGGCTTCCCTGTAGAGCAGAAGCGTATGAAGCAGTGGTTGCTTCGTGTTACTGCATACGCACAGCGTATGTTGGACGGCCTCGACACTCTCGAGTGGAGCGAGTCGTTGAAGGAGATTCAGCGCAACTGGATTGGTCGCTCGGAGGGTGCTCAGGTATTCTTTGACGCAGAGATGGCCGATGGCTCGACTCGTAAGCTCGAGATCTTCACCACACGCCCTGACACTATCTTCGGTGTGACATTTATGGTTGTGGCTCCTGAGCACGAGTGGATCGCAGATATGACTACTGCCGAGCAGAAGGAGGCTGTAGAGGCCTACATCGAGCAGACCAAGAAGCGCTCGGAGCGTGGGCGTATCGCCGAGACTAAGCGTGTGAGCGGTGTCTTCACAGGTGCTTACGCCACAAACCCATTCACCGGCAAGCGTATTCCTATCTACGCATCGGACTATGTATTGGCAGGCTACGGAACAGGCGCTATTATGGCTGTTCCTGCTCACGACTCGCGTGACTACGCCTTCGCACGTCACTTCGGCTTGGATATCGTGCCTGTAGTGGAGGGTGGAAACCTCGAGGAGTCGTCGTACGACGCAAAGGAGGGTTGCCTCATCAACTCGGACTTCCTCAACGGCAAGGATGTAAAGGTTGCCATCGTTGAGATGTTCGCAGAGGTGGAGAAGCGCGGCCTCGGTAAGAAGCTCATCAACTACCGCCTTCGCGACGCCATCTTCTCGCGTCAGCGCTACTGGGGTGAGCCATTCCCAATTCGATATAAGAATGATGTGGCACTTCCACTCGACGAGAGCGAGTTGCCACTCACATTGCCACCAATCGAGAACTTCGGTCCTACCGAGCAGGGCGAGCCACCATTGGCACGCGTTGAGGGTTGGGAGTATGAGCTCTCGACAATGCCTGGTTTCGCAGGTTCGTCGGCATACTACCTCCGCTATATGGACCCTCGCAACACCGAGGCGCTCGTATCGAAGGAGGCAAACGAGTACTGGCGCAGCGTAGACCTCTACATCGGAGGTATCGAGCACGCAACAGGCCACTTGATGTACTCTCGTTTCTGGAATATGTTCCTCTATGACCTCGGCTACGTATGCGAGAGCGAGCCATTCCGTAAGCTCGTGAACCAGGGTATGATTCAGGGTCGCTCGAACTTCGTTTACCGCGTAGTTGGAACAAATAAGTTCGTGTCGCTCAACCTCCGCAAGGAGTACGAGACTCAGGAGATTCATGTCGATGTAAACATCGTCAAGAATGATATCCTCGACCTCGATGCATTCCGTGCTTGGCGTCCTGAGTTTGCTGACGCTGAGTTCGTGCTCGAGAATGGTCAGTACATCTGCGGCTGGGCAGTTGAGAAGATGTCGAAGTCGATGTATAACGTCGTAAACCCTGACTACATCGTAGAGCAGTATGGTGCCGACACTCTCCGTATGTACGAGATGTTCCTCGGCCCATTGGAGCAGTCGAAGCCTTGGGATACCAACGGTATCGACGGTGTACACAAGTTCTTGCGCAAGTACTGGCGTCTGTTCCACACCCGCACAGGCGAGTGGGCTGTGACCGACGAGAAGGCGACCGACAAGGAGCTCAAGACCTTGCACAAGACCATCAAGAAGATTAGAGAAGATATCGAAAACTTCTCGTTCAACACTTCGGTAGCGGCATTTATGATCTGCGTGAACGAGTTGGGCGAGTGCCACAAGCGTGAGATCTTGGAGCCTCTCACAGTGCTCCTCGCACCGTTTGCACCGCACATCACCGAGCAGTTGTGGTCGATGTTGGGCCACTCGGATAGCGTATGCGACGCTTCGTACCCAGTATGCGAGGAGAAGTTCCTCGTTGAGAGCGCATTCGAGTACCCAGTAATGATCAACGGCAAGCTCCGCTTCAAGCAGGAGTACCCACTCACAACCTCACCTGCCGACATCCAGAAGGATATCGTCACCAAGGAGGAGGCACAGAAGTGGTTGGAGGGTGCAGCTCCGAAGAAGATCATCGTTGTACCAGGAAAGATTATCAACATTGTAAAATAACCTTAAACTTATGAAACGAATTTTAACATTTGCCCTTGCACTCGCATTCGTATGCGGGGCATCGGCTCAGAAGACAATCACGCTCGCCGGCACAGATGAGACCGTACGATTGTGGGACAACACAACCGCACAGTACTCGAATCATCAGACCCGCGATGAGCAGTGGCGCAAAGGCCGCAAAAACTGTATGATCTACACCTCGTCGTGCGAATTGTACATCTACAAGGCTGACGAGGCAAAGAACACCGGTATTGCAGTTGCAATCTATCCGGGCGGTAGCTTCACATCGCTCCACTTCAGCATCTCGAAGGCTAAGTGGTTTGCATCTCAGGGTATCACCGCAGCACTCGTGAAGTATCGTTTGCCAAATGGTTACAAGGAGGCTATGCTCGAGGATGCAATGGGCGCAGTTCGCTACCTCCGCACTCGTACCGACCTCGGCATCGACCCTAAGAAGGTGGGTGTAACAGGCTCGTCGGCAGGTGGTTGCCTCACAGCTTGGGTTTCGAACGCTATGCCAGACGATGAGAAGCCTGCATTCGCTATTCCACTCTACGGCTCGATGTCACGCGTGGAGTTCTACACCGGTGCAAAGGCTAACACAGCCCTCCTCGGCGACAACTACAGCTACCAGGATGCTGTGGATATGTCGATTCAGAATATGGTGACCTCGAAGACTCCTCCAACCTTGTTGTTGCTCTGCGATGACGACAACGTAGTGTTGCCTAAGAGCTCGGTTCTCTACTACGAGGCGTTGGTACGCCACGGCGTGAAGTGCTCGATGCACATCTACCCTGAGGGTGGCCACAGCTTGAAGAAGGCAATGAAGGAGCAGCACTATGCTATTCTCGACTGGTTCGACTGGTTGGGCTTGCTCAAAAAATAGAGAATTGAACTATGAAGAGGTTTTTATTAGTTGGCTTGTCGCTTTTGGCATTCGGTTGGGTTAATGCTCAGCAGACCATCTCATTGGAGGGTGCTGACGAGACTGTGCGCCTGTGGGACAACACCACCGCGCAGCACTCAAACCATCAGACCAAGGACGAGCAGTTTGTCAAGGGCAAGAAGACGGCGATGGCCTACACCTCATCTTGCGAACTCTACATCTACAAGGCTGAGCCGAGCAAGAATCGAGGTATCGCGGTAGCCATCTACCCCGGAGGAGCATACCAGAGCTTGGGCTTCGACGTGAAGCTCGCCAAGTGGTACGCTTCGCAGGGTGTGACTGCGGCATTGGTGAAGTATCGCCTGCCAAACGGACACAAGGAGGCTATGCTCGAGGATGCTGTAGGTGCTGTGCGCTACCTTCGCACTCGTACCGACCTCGGCATCGACCCTAAGAAGGTGGGGGTGAGCGGTAACTCGGCAGGTGGTCACCTTGCAGCGTGGACATCGAACTTGATGGCAGATGAGGAGAAGCCCGCTTTTGCGATTCTCCACTACCCTGCTATCGACCGAGTATCGCCATACTACTACAAGTCGAAGCCAAACAACACCTACATTCTCGGAAAGGGTTTCTCCTATCAGGAGGCAGAGGATGTATCGGCACAGAATATGGTGTCGGCAACAACCCCTCCGACCTTGATTATGTTGTGTGACGACGACACCGTAGTGCCTCCAACAAGCCCTATGGCATACTACGAGGCGTTGGTAAACTATGGAGTGAAAGCCTCGATACACATCTACCCTGAGGGTGGACACAACCTCAAAAAAGAGATAAACGAGCGTAACGAAGCCATCACCGATTGGCTCAAATGGCTCGGATTCTAAAACACAAACCGATAACAACAAAAAACAATCATATTATGAAACGAATCATTCTTTCAATGGCAATTATCGCTGGTGTACTCTTCTCGGCATCGGCACAGAAAACCTTCGTTGACCTCAAGTGCAACGCAGATCAGACCATCAAGTGGTGGAACAACAGCAAGGCTCCACACTCGAACGAGATCACCAAGGACGAGACTCGTGACGAGGCAGGTAACCTCCGCGAGATTTCGCAGACCGTATTCTACCTCTACAAGGCAGATGCAAGCATCGCAACTGGTCAGGCTGTAGTAGTTCTCCCTGGTGGTGGCTATGGTGCAAACTGCATCGAGCGCGAGGGTTTCAAGTTGGCTGAGTACTTCAAGAGCATCGGTATCACCGCTTTGGTGGTGAAGTATCGTTTGCCAAACTATGGCCACAAGGAGGTACCGCTCGAGGATGCTCAGGCAGGTTTGAGCTACCTTCGCAAGAATGCGAAGAAGTTGGGTATCGACCCTACAAAGGTGGGTATCGCAGGTTCATCGGCAGGTGGTCACCTCGCAGCCTACACATCGAACTTTACAGCAGACGCTGAGAAGCCTGCATTCTCGATTCTCTTCTACCCTGTAATCACAGGTTCGAGCTGCATGACTCACCAGAACACATTCCGTCGTTTGTTGGGTGCAAAGCACGCTCCATACTTGCGTGAGTACTACTCGCTCGAGAATCGTGTATCGGAGACAACACCTCCGACAATCCTCTTGCTCAGCACCGACGACCGCACCGTGCCGCCAATCAGCTCGATCCTCTACTACAAGGCTCTCAAGCACTACGGCGTGAAGGCATCGATGCACATCTACCCTGAGGGTGGTCACGGCTGGGTATGCAACGAGTCATTCCGCTACCACAAGGATTGGCAGCACCAGCTCGCTAAGTGGTTGAAGTTTATCAATACCCCTGAGAAGAAGTAGTCTCGGCTATGAAGAGAGCGCTTATCATTATTGCAGCGTTGTTTACGACATCCGTTATGGCAAAAGAGCAGCAAGAGGTGAAGTATCAGCAGGATGATACAATCCTTCTTTGGGACAACGACAAGGCTCCTCACTCGAACGGCTTGGAGGGTGAGGCCTACAACGAGAAGGCCTTCCGCCTGGTGAACACCACAAAGGCTGTACTCTATGTCTACAATGCCGACCAGACAAAGGCGACAGGTCAGGCAGTAGTAATCTGCCCGGGTGGCGGCTACGGCAAGTTGTCGATGGACCAGGAGGGTTACTTAATGGCTCAGTGGTTGGCAAAGAATGGTATTGCAGCATTTGTGTTGGAGTACCGCTTACCAAATGGCCACAAGGAGGTACCGCTCGAGGATGCTGTGGAGGCTATCCGTGTGGTACGCAAGAAGGCTAAGAAGTTCAATATCGACCCATCGAAGGTGGGTATTATGGGATTCTCGGCAGGAGGTCACCTCGCAGCTTCGGCTTCGAACAAGCCTCAGGTTGAGGATAGACCAAACTTCTCGATTTTGTTCTACCCCGTAATTACCGCCAACGACTACACCACACACCGCGGCACGTTCCGCAACCTCCTCGGCAAGAAGCACTCTGAGCAGGAGGCCGAGAAGTGGTCGATGGATAAGTGTGTCGATGCAAATACTCCGCCGACAATTCTTATCTTGAGCGATGACGACACCACCGTACCTGCGGCAGGCTCGGCGATGTACTACGCAGCGTTGCGCTACCACGGCGTGAAGGCATCGATGTATGTCTTCCCTGAGGGTGGTCACGGCTGGGGTAACTACGAGACCTTCTCGTACCAGAAGGAGTGGCAGCACCTGTTGCTCCGCTGGTTGAATGAATTAGGCAAATAATAATTCAAATTCACTATAAGATTTATGGCAGAAAGTTCAATTTTGATGCGTCTTGATGGTCTGAAAATCAAGTACGAGGAGTTGGGACAGAAACTTACCGACCCCGAGGTGATTGCAGACGTCAAGAACTTTATTCAGTTCACAAAGGAGTACAAGGAGTTGGAGCCTATCATCGAGACCTCTGACCGCTACCGCAAGGCTGTACAGGCTTTGGCTGACGCGAAGGATATCCTCGCAAATGAGAAGGACGAGGAGTTCCGCGAGATGGCTCGTATGGAGATTACCGAGTTGGAGCCCGCAATCGAGAAGATGGAGGAGGAGATTAAGTTGCTCCTTATCCCGAAGGATCCTCAGGATGGCAAGAATGCCGTACTCGAGATTCGTGGCGGTACCGGTGGCGACGAGGCAGCACTCTTTGCGGGCGACTTGTTCCGTATGTACACCAAGTATATCGAGACCAAGGGCTGGCGCTACGAGGTGACATCCTTCTCGGAGGGTGTTGTGGGTGGCTACAAGGAGGTTATCCTCAAGGTTACCGGCGACAGCGTATATGGCACCTTGAAGTATGAGTCGGGCGTACACCGTGTGCAGCGTGTGCCTCAGACCGAGACCCAGGGTCGTGTTCATACATCGGCGGCGTCGGTGGCAGTGTTGCCTGAGGCTGACGAGTTCGACTGCGAGGTTTCGTGGAACGATATTCGCAAGGATATCTTCTGTGCATCGGGTCCGGGTGGACAGTCGGTAAATACCACCTACTCGGCTATTCGACTCACCCACATCCCTACAGGTATCGTTGTGCAGTGTCAGGATCAGAAGTCACAGTTAAAGAACACCGAGAAGGCATTCGAGGAGTTGCGTACCCGAATCTTCAACCTCGAGTACCAGAAGTACCTCGACGAGATCGCTTCGAAGCGTAAGACATTGGTTTCGACAGGTGACCGTTCGGCTAAGATTCGTACCTACAACTATCCGCAGGGACGTATCACCGACCACCGCATCAACTACACAATCTACAACCTCTCGGCATTTATGGATGGCGATATCCAGGATTGCATCGACCACCTCATCGTAGCCGAGAATGCAGAGCGTTTGAAGGAGCAGGAGCTCGGATAAAGGAGAGATGTGAGCATAGGTGAGGGTTAGATTTCTACATATTCTAATTCTGCATTTTGCACTCTGCATTGTGCATTCTGTGTCGGCTTGGGCACAGAGGCCTCTCTATATTGTCAATGGCGTAGAGATGGAGAGTGTTCGCCATATTCCCGAGGCGAATATCGAACATATCGACCAGCTCGAGGCCAACGAAACAACCGTCGCGAAGTATGGCGAGAGGGCAAATAATGGCGTTATAGTCATCACCCTCCGCTACGACCGCGAGGCGGAATTTACGGGCGGAAAACCACTCTCCGACTATGTCGGTGAGCGCGTGAAGTGGCCCGAGAACTATGGCGTAGCACGATTTGTCGCACGCTACACGGTTTTGGCCGATGGCTCGTTCCGTCTCGGTACGGTGCTCGAGTCTACCGACCATCAACTCCGCAAACGCGTGATGAAGGTGTTGCAGACACTGCCGAAGTGGCAACCCGCTACCAAGCAGGGCAAAGCGGTCGAGAGCGACTATGTCCTCGCCGTTCAACTCCCGAAAGGCAAAGAGATGCCACGTGAACCGTATATTGTTATACGATAAAAATGGAGACTAAAAGTCACATAACCCTATCGCAACTGCAGGGGATAATCTCTATCGCATTGGCAGATGCTCTGCCTATGCCGATATGGGTATGTGCGGAGGTGGCCGATATAAAGATTAACGCTTCGGGGCACTGCTACATCGAGCTTATCGAGAAGAACGAGAAGACGGGAGTGACCGAGGCACAATCGAGAGCTACGATTTGGCGTTCGCAGGTGATGAGCACAGTGGGACGCTTCGAGCGAGAGAGCGGACAACGCCTCACGAAGGGTATGAAGATACTCTTCAAGGCGACCATTTCGCACCACGCAGTCTACGGCATGTCGTTGCAGATTCTGCAGATTGATGCACTCCACACCCTGGGTGATATGGAGCGTCGTCGTCAGCAGACCATCGAGCAGCTGCAGAAGGAGGGCGTATGGGATCGCAACCGAGAACAGACGATGCCACTTGTGGTGCAGCGCGTGGCGGTTATTTCGAGCGCTACGGCGGCGGGATATCAGGACTTTATGATGGAGCTCTCGCGTAGCAACTACGATATCAAAACTGAGCTTTTCGAGGCTATAATGCAGGGCGAGAGGTGCGACGAGAGTATCGTGGCAGCACTCTATGCCATAGCTGAGCGCAGCGAGGAGTTCGACGCAGTGGCGATAATTCGTGGAGGAGGCTCAACGGGCGACCTGGAGTGTTACAACTCCTACCACCTCGCCTTTACTGTGACGCAGATGCCGCTACCCGTGCTGACAGGTATCGGCCACGACAAGGATACAAGCGTTACCGATATGGTGGCTCATACAATGCTCAAGACACCGACGGCGGTGGCACAATGGATAGACCAGCAAGCTACCAACTTCGACGGGAAATTGGAGTACTACGCGATATCGTTGCGCGATATTTGCCGTCAAACAACCCACACAGCGACACTTCGACTGGAGCAGATGGCGACAGATGTGCGTCACCTCGTGGAGCGCACCTTGCAGGGAGAGGCTCAAAAGCTCGACGGATTGGCCACTTTGGTTGCCAACTTCGCCCCTGAGCGCATCTTCCGACTCGGCTATGCCATAGCTCGCAAGGAGGGCAAGGCGTTGGCAAGCATCGAGGGCATCGAGGTGGGCGATACGATAGATATTTCGCTCGCAGACGGAGTCCTCAACGCTAAAGTCGTTGAGAAAATTGATAATTGATAATTGACAATTTAAGTATTTTATCAAAAGCTAATGGCTAAGAAAAAGGAGTTGTCTTACAAGGAGGCAATGGAGGAGATTGAGGCTATTTTGCGTTCGCTCAGAGAGGAGCAGAATAGCGTCGATACGTTGGCTGAGCGTGTAGCACGCGCTACAGAGTTGATTGCACACTGCCGTGCTAAGTTGCGCAAGGCCGAGAGTGATGTAGCAAAGGTTTTGGAGGAGTAGATATGGGACTCATCGGTAAGGCTATAAAGTGGACACTAAACCACATTCCGCGACCCCTATTGCAGAAGGTGGCGGGCTGGGGTGTGCCTATGCTCGGCATATTCTATGCCGGACGCAGACGCAAGTGCCCGATTTGTGGTAAGCGCGTGCGCGAGTTTCTGCCATATGGTTATGGCACACCTCGCAAGGATGCTCTCTGCCCACGTTGCCTTGCACTTGAGCGCCATCGTCTCTTGTGGCTCTACCTGGAGCGCGAAACATCACTTCTCAAAGGCTACCCTACCCTGCTTCACATCGCTCCCGAGGTGGCTTTGAAGGGTAAATTTGAGGCACACTACGGCAAGGTCTATGGCGACCGCTACATAACAGCCGACCTGGAGAGTCCGCTGGCGAAGATGCACTTCGATGTGCAGAATATCCCGCTCGAGGACGAGAGCATCGACGTAGTGATTTGCAACCATATCCTCGAGCACGTCGAGGATGACAGAAAGGCACTGCGAGAGTTGCACCGCATACTCACACGCAACGGCTGGGGCGTGGTGCTTGTACCGCAGGATTATGAGCGTGAGGAGACCTTCGAGGACGACTCGATAACCTCTCCCGAGGAGCGTGCACGCATCTTTGGTCAGTACGACCACCGTCGCAGCTATGGTCGTGACTACGCTCGTCGCGTAGCCGAGTGCGGCTTCGAGGTGGAGGAGATTGAATACGAGAAGTCCCTTTCCGAAGAGGAGCGCAAACAATATGCAACCGCCGGTGAGCGTTTGTACATTGTCTACAAGATATAATTTACAAATCAAGGCTTATGGAGTTATTCGAGAGATATAGCAAGTTACGCGAAACCGTTGCAAAGCAGTTTTCGGTTGTTACTCAAGCGTTGGTGGACAAGGCGCTTCAATTTGCAAGTGAGCGAATGGAGGGCAAGGTGCGCTATAATGGTACGCCGATGATGGATCACGCAGTGGAGGTGGCTCATATTGTCGCTACCGAGGTTGGTCTTGGACGTAACTCAACCGTGGCCTCGGTGATTCACGACGTGGTGCGTGAGGTGGCTATGGGCGACGACGATGAGGCTCTCGAAAAGCTCCTCGAGACCATCCGCAAGGAGTTTGGTGACGAGGTAGCCGGCATCACCATCGGTTTAGCTAATATCTCCGAGTTGAAGCTCAACACCCGCTCCGACCAGGCTTCGAACTTCCGCGATATGATCGTTGCCTACTCGGAGGATCCGCGAGTTATTCTCATCAAGCTGGCCGACCGCCTCGAAGTGATGCGCTCGATTGCGATGTTCCCCGAGGCGAAGCGACTCAAGAAGTCGTGGGAGAGCCTCAACCTCTATGCGCAGATTGCTCACAAGCTCGGTCTCTACAACATCAAGAGCGAGTTGGAGGATTTGTCGCTCTCGCAGCTCGAACCTGCCGACTACAAGCATATCACCGACAAGTTGCGCGAAGGCGAGAAGGAGCGTCTGGACTTTATCCGTCACTTCGTCGAGCCAATTCAGAAGGGACTCGATGCAGCGGGCATAAAGTATCACATCAAGAGCCGCACGAAGTCGGTCTACTCCATCTGGAACAAGATGCGCAAACAGAAGGTGCCATTCGAGGGTGTCTACGACATCTTCGCCATCCGCATCATCATCGACTGCCCACAGCCGATGGAGAAGGCGCAGTGTTGGTTGGCATACTCGATTGTGAGCGACTTCTACACCCCAAATACCGACCGTATGCGTGACTGGATTTCGATTCCGAAGTCGAATGGCTACGAGTCGTTGCACACTACCGTAGCGGCGGGCGATGGCAAGTGGGTGGAGATTCAGATTCGCACCGAGCGTATGGACAATGTGGCAGAGCTCGGTATCGCAGCTCACTGGCGTTACAAGGGTGTAAACCAGGGCGCACAGACAAGCGAGTTGTGGCTTCAGCGCCTCCGCGAGCTGATGAGCGAGACCAAGGAGGATATCGCCGAGCGATTCGACGCAAAGCCTGCATCGGGCGAGATTTTCGTCTACACGCCAAATGGCGACATCCGCAAGTTGCCTGAGGGGGCTACCGTATTGGACTTCGCCTTCGACATCCACTCGAACCTGGGTTGCACCTGCTCGGGCGGTAAGGTGAATGGTCGTGCCGTGCCAATCCGCGAGCAGTTGCAGAACGGCGATATCGTCGAGATTCTGACACAGAAAAACCAGCAGCCAAAGGCCGATTGGTTGAACTTCGTGGTTACAAACCGCGCCAAGAGCAAGATTAAGTCTGTTATCCGCGAGGAGCAGGCCAAGAGTGCAAACCTCGGACGTGAGGAGTTGGAGCGCAAGCTCAAGAACTGGAAGATTTCGAAGAGCATCGACGAGGTTGTTGCCTACCTATGTAAATATTATAAGCAGCGCACAGGTACTGCCCTCTACGAGCTTATTGCGCAGGAGAAGGTTGATCTCGCCGTAGTGAAGGAGCTCCTGACAAAGTGGCTTTCGGGTGAGGCGGATGAGGAGCGTCGCGCAGCCGAGGCTGAGGCTGAGGCTCGTCGTAGAGCTAACACATCGGCACCTACCAAGCAGTCGAGCGATGCACTTATCATCGACGAGAGCATTAATAATATAGTATATAAGTTGGCGAAGTGCTGTAACCCTATCAAGGGCGACGACATCTTCGGCTTTGTGACCATCAGCACCGGTATCACCATCCACCGCACCGACTGCCCGAACGCAAAGCGTATGCGTGAGCAGTATCCATACCGCGTGATGGATGCGAAGTGGCGTGAGAGTGCTCAGGGCGCATTCCGCGTGACAATTGCCATCAACGCAAACGACTCGGCTGGATTGGTAAACCAGATTACCGAGGTGGTAAGCCGCGATATGAAGTTAAATATTCGCTCGATTAACCTCAACTCGCGTGGTGATGGCACGGGCGTGGGAACGATAAGTGTCGAAGTCCCTTCGGTGGGCGTTGTCGACACGCTGATTCACGCAATTATGCGCATCAAGGGGGTACAACGAGCCTACCGCGTCAAGAACTAACAGCCGCCACAATGGGCAATATAGAATAAACTTATAGCTACATAAGAAAATAGTATTTGCACATAACGAAAATTTATTCTATCTTCGCAGTAGCAAACAAGAAAAAACTAACATTTAAACTAAAATAAGATTATGAAAAATTTGAAAGGCTCGAAGACTGAGCAGAATTTGTGGACAGCATTTGCAGGTGAGTCGCAGGCTCGCAACAAGTACACCTACTACGCATCGAAGGCGAAGAAGGAGGGTTATGTACAGATTGCAAAACTCTTTGAGGAGACCGCTAACAACGAGAAGGAGCACGCTAAGATTTGGTTCAAGTTGCTCGGTGGTATCGGCAACACTGCTGAGAACTTGAAGCACGCAGCTGAGGGCGAGAACTACGAGTGGACCGATATGTACTCAACCTTCGCTAAGGAGGCTCGTGAGGAGGGCTTTGACCACATCGCTAACTTGTTCGAGGGCGTAGCTAAGATTGAGAAGGAGCACGAGGAGCGTTACCTCAAGCTTTTGGAGAACGTCGAGGGTGGCTTGGTATTCTCGCGTGAGGGCGATATGATTTGGCAGTGCTCGAACTGCGGTCACATCGTAGTTGGCAAGCAGGCTCCTGAGGTATGCCCAGTATGTGCACACCCACAGGCTTACTTCGAGATCAAGGCTGAGAACTATTAGTAGTCGAGCCCCTCGAGGGTAATATACACAATCCCAAAGGTTTTCGAACTTTTGGGATTTTTTTTGTGCATTCTTCGCTTTTTCGATTTAACCTTTGGGCGGCGGCGGTATCTAATAAGGTAGAAATACAACCTTAAAAAACTTTACTACTATGACTACCAAATTTAGAATTCTGGCCCTCGCGCTGATGGTAGCTTTGTTCTCTGTTCAGTGCACAAACAACGACAGCGAAACTCCTGATTATCCAACATCTATCGAATCACACTTCAAATCGGGAAGCTTCTCGTACGACAATATCAACATCGCTTACCGCGATGGCTCAACACTCTCCTCGTCGGCAGGTCGAGCAGCTCTCGTGGTTGTGCTCCACGGACAATATTCGTCGGGCTCAGACAATATCTCGCAGCTCCGTAGCGATGCAATGATTCGCATCTGGCATCACCTCTACACCTCGAACACCAATGCTGTCATTCTTGCACCTCAGTGCAGTGCTCGTCGACAGTGGGATGAGACCGAGAAGGATGTCAAGGGCACCACAATGCCGCAAGCACTCAAGGCTCTTATCGATAACTACGTGGCAAATAAGAGCAACATCGACCCTTCGAAGGTCTATCTCGTGGGCTACTCGGATGGCGCACAGCCTGCAGGTGGTGGCGCTGTGTGGCGTATGCTCTCGGACTACACCGACCTCTTTGCAGCGGGAATGAGCGTAGCGGCAGACCCCGACGAGACAATCGTCGCAGCAAACATAGCTAAAACACCCGTCTTGTCAGTTAAGGGTGAGAGCGATGTCCACGCCGTGGCTCTTACGCTCGATTCGTTTGGCGATCAGGTACGCGATGCTGGAGGCGAGTTGAAGGAGATTGTGCTCAATGTCCGTTCACGCGAGGAGGTTTGTCGCGAGGCCTTCACAGTCGAGAACTTGAGCTGGTTGCTCCAATTCACTAAATAGCAACCATTTTGAACGCTCTGGGAGATAGTCCGAAGCCGAAGCTTGGACTATCTCTTTTTTATTGCATAAAAAAGGAACAATTAATTAAAATTTGAGTATATTTGCAGCATATTGGAGAGATTATTTCAAAAACTAACAGATAAAAACCAAAAACAAATGAAAAATTTAACTAAACTTTTCGTGGCTGTTGCAGTGTTGGTGGCAGGTTTTGCCTGTACAACCGATGCAACAACTGACCTCGGCGTTGCTGTCGGCGGTCAGACTACCCTCACCGTATCGTTGGAGGAGTCTCGTACTCAGCTCGGCGAGAAGATTGACGGTGTATATCCACTCTATTGGAGCGCAAATGACCAGATTTCGGTCAATGGCGTAGCTTCGAATCTCCTCTCGCAGGATGAGGCGGGTGCTGCAAGCACAACCTTCACATTCGCTACTACACTTGCTCACCCTTACAGCGTGGTTTACCCCGCAGCTTTGGCTAACGAGGTGACCTTCCCTGCAACTCAGGAGTATGCTGAGGGTAGTTTCGCTTCGGGCGTAGCTCCAATGTATGGCTATGCAGCAAGCGCTAACGAGGCTATTCAGATGCACCACCTCACAGGTGCTCTCCGCTTCGAGGTTTCGGGTGCAGTAGTGTTGTCGAGCTTGGCTGTTGAGGCCGAGAATGGCAACCTCGCAGGTACCTACGCTGTAGATTGCGCAACCGGTGCGTTGACATTGGTTGAGGGCACTGCATCGAAGAAGGTTACTCTCACTTTTGGTGAGGGATTGACACTCGGTGCAACAGCAACTCCAATCTATGTGGCTGTTCCAGCCGGTGAGTACGGCATCGTTACCGTAACTCTCGACGCTGTTTCTGGCGAGAAGATGGTCGCTAAGTTCGACACATCGGCTAAGGCTGTTTCGGCAGGTGTTGTACGTGAGTTCACTCCATTCGAGTTCACCGCTAACGTTACCGAGGGTGGTGTTATCGAGATTGACAGCAAGGAGGCGCTTATCGCATTTGCTGCTGCTCCAACCAAGTCGGCTAATGTGACTGCAGCTATCGATATGACAGGCGTTGAGTGGGCTCCAATCGAGGATTATGGCAACTTCACATTCGATGGTGGCAACTTCGAGATTAAGGGTTTGACCGCTCCTCTCTTCGCTACAACTGCAGCAAATATCAAGAATGTAAAGTTGGTTGATGTTGCAATCGTCGAGACTGAGACTTATGCTCACGGTGAGCAGGTTTCTGTATTGTCGGGTGCGCTTGCTTACCACGTGAAGGGTGGTTCGGTTGTGAACTGCTACGCTTCGGGTAGTGTAGAGGTGAACAACACCTCGTACAATGCGGAGACTATCATCGGCGACTACTACGATGTCTGCCTCGGCGGTATGATCGGTATCCTCGATGCTGCGACAATGACAAATTGCGAGAACCACATCAATGTAACCGTAACTTCGATGTGGAACGACGCTCACACAACCGGTTTCTCGGTAAAGGGTGGCGCAATGATCGGTATGATTGCAGGCGGCTCATCGATTACCGACTCTGAGAACTATGGTAACTTCACCTACAACGCTAAGCACACAAAGAGCAAGGCTCACCACCTCGGTGCTATGACCGGTGGTTCAAACCTATCGGGCGCAATCAAGGTCTTCAAGAAGTGTACAAACCACGGTGACATCACCGTTAGCGAGGGTGCTATTCGTCGCAACACGTTCGTTATTGGTGGTATTTCGGGCACCTTGAACAGCGGCTCTAATGAGGTTTCGGACCTCACAAACTTGGGATGTGGCTATCTCTACGGTGTAGGTAATGGTCAGGAGTATCGTGCAGGTGGTATCTCGGGCTCGATTAACACGGAGACCAGCAATCTCGTAAACGGCTCGGCTACTGACGCTACAAAGGGTTGCTTCATTGTAAAGAGTGATGCTGATGCAAAGAATGGTAATACTTACCTCGCTGGTATGGCATATGCCTCTACAGCCGATATCTCGAATTCGAAGAATTATGGTAAGCTTACAATTGAGGGCTCTGTAGCAAACACCTACCTTGCAGGTATTTTGGGTACCAACTCCTGGGCTAATATAATCAACTGCGAGAATCACGGTACTCTCGTTCACGACCTTGCAGTAGCAGCCATTACAAACATTGGTGGTATCTTGGCTCAGGGATATATCGCAGCTGATAATACTCTAAATGTTCCGTTCAACATAACCGGTTGCAAGAATACAGGTAATATTGTCTACAATGTCGCTGCCGATGCTGTCCATTCAGGTCTTCGCGTAATTGGCGGTATCTATGGTTATGGCAATCTTAAGAACAAACTCATACCTGTGAATATCGTGGATTGCATCTCAAGTGGTATTATGACTGTTAAGGATTTCAGCAACAAGGATATTGAGTTGGCATTCGGAGCCATTCACGCATATACTCAATATGGTACAACCGTGACTATCGACAACACCATCGCCACTACAAAGATGTATGTAGGTTACGATGTGAATCTCGAGACAGGTGTTGCTACTCCTATCGAGGGCTACACATTTGCAGGTAAGATGAAAACTGCGGGTTTCCACTCAATGTTCACCGCTCCAACTATTTGCACTGATTGCGACTTTGCGGGCGAGATTAACATCCACGGTAAGTACACCAAGAATGACCAGATTCAAATTGGCGGTTATGGCGGTTATGGTACAGGATTGTGGACCTTGACAAATTGCAAATTCAGCGGTAAGATTCTCTTGACTGACAAAACTTCATTTGAATCAAGCGCCTCGAAATATGCTGTTATCAGTGGTTTCTTGGGTTATCCCGCAAATGATAACGCCGAAAATGTTCAAATCTTCAAGAACTGCTCATTGACCAAAACAGCGACTATTACTTGCGGAGCACAGCACACCAACGGCGATCTCTATATCGGAGGATATATAGCTTACACTGCAAAGAAGACATTAGTAGAGTTCTTGGGTTGCCACAACCACGCAACAATGGTGACCACTCCAAGTTCGTCGGCAACAGAGGACCTTTGTCTCGGCAGCTACATTGGCTGGAAGGGCGGAGGCGTAACCACCTTAAAGGGTTGCTCCAACGATGGCGACATCATCGCAGAGGGTAAGACCTTCAAAAACATCTATGTTAGTGGTGTAATAGCAGGCTCGTCGGTATCTACAATCGTAAAGGATAGCGAATATCCACAGTGCTATAATGCTGGTAACATCACAGTAGGAAATAAGACAGGTGCAAAAACCATTGCAACAACTAAAACTGCCGTAGCTGGATATGTTGCATATCACACTGGAGGTGCTATCACATCTGATATCTACAACTCGGGTAATATCACAGTCTCTAACTTGAAGTCTCCTGCGCTATATGTTGGTGGTGTGTTTGGCCATCTGAACAAGGCGGGTGTTGTTAATTCGGATGCTCAGTTCATTAACACTGGCGATATATCTATCAGTGGCATTGATGTACCAAACGATACAGCCTTCGTCGGAGGTATAGTCGGTGATACTCTCTCGCCTATCGCTGGAGCGCAGAGCTACTGCACAATCACAGCCGAGAATTTGACTAACATGGGTTGGATTATGGGTACACCTCGTGCAGCGGAAACTTTGGCTACAAACTGTAAGATTGGTGGTATAGTCTTGGGCGATTACGACACTGAGGATGAGGCGTACAAGGAGATCAATATCGACAACTCTAACTTCTTCAATTATATCTATGGTGGCACAACCGATTGGAGTGGTGTTGACAACTACGACGGCTGTAGCGCATTGGCTGCTAAACCAACCATTTAATAACCCCGAAAACAGTTACATCTACTATGAAAAATTACGTAAAACCTGAATTTGATATTTTCGAGGTAGCTGTCGAGGGCGGCTACGGTGATAGTGTTCTTCTCCCCGGCTTCGGCTCGGAGAACGACGAATTGGTATACTAACCATTTCGGTAAAACATAAAGAAATCGGGCAGGAAGACCTGCCCGATTTTATTTTACTTTGTCCAACTCTTGAAGGGGTGTTTTATGAGGAACGAGTTATAAAAACATCGCTCGCTCGTCACCTCGTCGCCAATCCACGGAGGGAGCACCACCGCCTCATCGGCCGAGGAGAGTTCCACCTCGGCAACGATTAAGCCCTCGTTGTCACCCTTGAACTCATCCACCTCGAAGGTATGACCCTCGTACTCGACAATATGGCGCACCTTATCGACCACGCCCTCGCATCGTGCAAGCAGACGCTCCACCACACCCAGTGGCACCTCGCGCTCCCACTCAAAGCGGCTCAAGCCTCCATCGTGGCTCTTGCTCTTGAAGGTGAGCACACCTTTATCATCGCATATACGCACGCGCGCGGTGACACGACGAGAGCAGAGATAGCCCTGGGCGATGCGCAGAGAACGCACCACCTCGACTCGCCACGACTCGTCCGCAGTTAAATATTTGCGTTCAATCTCCTGCATACTATCGTGATGCCACCTCGTTGGCATCGTCCGAGATTACACCTCGCGAATCCAATGCCCAGATGCCCTTGACACGTAAAACCTGCTCGATAATATCACGCACAGCACCGTCGCCACCCTTGCGCTCGGAGATGTAGACCACCGACTGCAACACCTCGCTGCACGCATCGGCAGGGGCTACAGGGATACCCACATAGCGCAACACCTCCAAATCAGGAATGTCGTCGCCCATATAGAGGATATTCTCACGCTTAACGCCCGTCTTTGCGATGAAGTCGTCGATAGCGGCAATCTTATCCATACAGCAGAGGTACTTGTGCTCGATGTGGAGACGATTGAGACGACTCTCCAAGGTCTTGCCGAAGCCACCCGAGATGACGCCTATATTTACGCCGTGCGAAGTGGCATAGGCCAAGGCATAGCCATCTTTGGCGTTATACTTACGGATGAAATCGCCATCAGCCAGGGGCATAATGCCACCATCGGTCATCACGCCATCGACATCGAAGACCATAGCCTCAACATCAGCTAACAACTCTTTGAAATTTTTGTTCTCTCGCATATATCTTCACTTATTTTGTCATAAATCTCTCTCTTCAGTGGGCTCTCGCTCAACATCGCGCGGTGACGATTGAGGGTCTCGCTATCGCCTCGGCGTGCGGGGCCGGTCTGCGTCTGGGCAGGATTGAGCACCTCGACAGCCTTCTTGGCAGTCTCCTCGATTACGGGAGCCACAATATCGAATGGCAATCCCGCCTCGGCAAGCACCTCAGCAGCGTTCGCATACATTGCATTTGCGAAGTTGCAGGCAAACACACCCGAGAGGTGTATCACTGCGCGTCGTGCCGTATCGGCAGGCAGAACATTTTTAGTTAGTGCGTGCGCCACCTCCTCGACAACCTTCAAGGCGTACTCGGTAGCCCCCTCCAAGAAGATGTAACCCTTCGCAAAATCTACTCTGCGACCCACCGAGAAGGTCTGGAATGGGTAGAATACCGCACGATGGGTATGGGGCTCAAGGCTCTCAATCGGGCAGCAACCCGCAGTATGTGCCACCACAGCGCTCTCGGGCACCGACAACGACTTGGCAACCTCTGCCACAGCGTTGTCACTCACCGAGATGAGGTACAAATCGGCCTCGGCAAGCTCACTACCGCTCCACGCAGTGTGCGCCAACTCGGCCACCTTGCAACCACACTCCTCGTTGCGGGCATAGATCTGCACAAGTTCGACACCCTCCGCCTCGTACAGCGCTACAGCTAACGACTCAGCCACATTTCCACTACCTACGACTACAACTTTCATATCTTGTTCATCTTTATAGCTACCAATCTCTCGCCTATGCGAGTGAAGCACCACCTCTCGGAGCCACCCTCCGAGCAACGGTAACGCTTGCAGATATCTGCGTTCGAGAGTGGGAAATCGCGACGATAAATCTCCGCCTTCACACCCTTCATCACACGTTTAAACGCACTGTCGACATCATATATTGCCTCCACTGCAAATGTGCGACCGAGTGCACCCTCAGGCTCATCCACCGAGAGCGCCACGCCATTGTTTGACCACACATCGCACCTACCCGCAAAAGCCACAGCCACCATTCTCGCGTGCTGCAGAGCCACATCCGGCAGGGTTATATAGCGATATTGCGAGAGGTCACTCGGCTGGGCGCTCCACTTTGCCGCACTGCGCTCCTCGACGCTGCAAGCCACCTCGCCAATGCCCACAGCCACAGCCTTCAACTGCGACGGCGAGCCATCGATATAGATATTCACCTCCTTCGCCTCGCCACCAAGCGAGACACACTCCACGGAGCACTCACCAAAGAGTCGGAAGGCCTCGTCAACATCGAAGAGAGGCGAACACTTGATACAAATCTTGTCGGCCAAACGCTTCAACGTCGGCATCAATGCCACCACATTGGGCGAACAATCCTCCAATCGCACAAGCTTCTCGCCCTTCGTACCACGTCGGTCAGGGTCTGAAAAGCACCAATCGAAGTGTTCGGTACAACTTGCGATATAATCCTCAGCCGACGAGCACACAACCTCGATATTATCGGCACCGAGGCGGCGGAAATTCTCACGTGCCACCGCCGCAACACCCTCGTTGCGTTCGATGGTCACCACCCTCCTAAAGCGCTTCGATAACGCCAGGCTGTCGACACCCAAACCGCAGGTCAGATCGAGCACACTCTCACCCTCAAGCACCTTGCGCTCGGCACACTCCTCGCTCGACGACTGCTCATAGGCGAGTGTGGGCACTATGGCTCTTGCATCGAAGTAGGATGGGAGCTTCGTACGCGATTTCTGCAAATTCTTGACCTGTGTAGCAACTATCGAGGCGTGCGGCACACGCTTATCGAGTGCGATATCGGTCGGATTGCGGCCAATATTACCCTCAATGGCTGTGCGAACCTCGTCGCTACAAAGTATCGAAATCTCCTCTGCGGTAAACATATCTGCAAAGTTAATAATTATCCCTCAATTTTTGGCGCTTTTTTCGGTTTTGGTAGCAATAAAAGCAGAATTGTCACCACCACATAGAGCGCATATATCGTCCACATTGCCCAACTCGGCATCTCGACGTCGAAGTGACCGCACGGAACTCTCGAAGCCCACTCTACGACCCCATTCTGCAACCACGCAGCCCACTCCGCCACCACCGACATAAAGGGCAAGGCGAGCGAAATCACCCCCGCAAGGAGTATCACATTGGCCAAGATTATAACCACCGGATTTATCAATATTCCGACTAGCGACACCGTCGAGAAGGTGTGCGAGACAAGAGGCATAGTCGCCAAGGTCGAAGCTACACCCACAAGGAGCACACCGAGGAGCATATTCACCGCCTTCCAGCGAGTAGCGCACGCCATATAGAGAGGTGCACCCCACAGCACAATGCCCATCACAGCGATGAACGAGAGCTGAAACGAGATATCGAAGAGCATATGCGAGTCGAATGCCAACATCGCAAAGGCTGTACCCGCCAAGATATTGAGGCTCATATATTCACGCTCGGAGGAGAGCGCAAGTTGCAACATCGAGAACATTATGGCGGCACGCACGGCACTTGGCGAGAGTCCACAGAGCCACACATAGCACCAAACAAGTGCCACAGCCACCACCGAGCGCACGACATTACCATAGCGCAGCAAAACAAGTGGCAGCAACAAGAGGTTTATAAGCATAAAGGCTATGCCGATATGGAGGCCTGAGACGGCTAAAAGATGCGACGCACCACTCGCCGAATAGCATTGTCGCAGAGTGGTCGAGAGCTCACCCTTTTCGCCCGTGGTCATAGCCAGAACCACAGCGCGCTCATCGCTCGGCCCCATAGCCGACCTTAGTCTCACAACCGCCCTATCGTGCAGAGAGGGCCTTTCGGCGGGGATATATTCGTATGTTGCATGATGATTTACCGAGATCGAGCCGACGAATCCACGATGTTTCATCAGGCGTGCATAACGCTCACGCTCGGCACGGAATGGGCGTATCGGAGTTGTGAGGTGAAGCCTGTCGCCTGCGGCAAAATGAACGAGCGAATCACCCCAAATCACCACCTTGCAACGCTCAAACGAGCGCTCCTCGCACTCCTCGATGGTCGCCTCGGCCGAAGTGTAGCCCTCACGATCGACCGACGAGCGATCAACCTCAAGCACCATATCCACGGCACGATTGTACTCCACCCTTTCGTGACAAGATATCGTGTGCAACAGCGCTCCGACCATCGCAAGCGAGGTGACAATCGCAAAGTTGCGCCACCCCTCCTTGAGCCACGCTACACCTACCAATGCCACGACCGAGCCAAGGAGCAGAAGCCACGCCGAGAGTTCGACTCCGTCAGCG
Organism: Alistipes sp.; assembly: GCA_045614285.1. GTDB lineage: Bacteria > Bacteroidota > Bacteroidia > Bacteroidales > Rikenellaceae > Alistipes. The sequence goes on along the minus strand of JAZLCQ010000001.1, from coordinate 10,969 downwards.
ACAAAGATGCCTACGGCAAACGGTAGCACCACCATCACCATAGGCATCTTAGCCAACTTACTCTTCAGATTTTCGAACATCTCTCTCAACATCACTACAAAGATAGTGATTTTGGTCAAATATCTGCAACAAATAGCTCCCAACCGCTGTAGACCTCCTTCATATCGGCCTTCACGCCATTCTCCACCGCCGACATAGCCGCCACGACAGCTGTCATCACCGCTCCATTCGTGGTCGAGATTCTCTCATCGGGGTCGAGATGCGTAGCATCGGCAACACGACGGATGTAGTTCTCGGTGTGATTCTCGATGGGCGGAGCGTAGCGATTAATCATCTTTCGTAAGGTGTTGCAACCGTGTTTTTTGGCGTAGGTGTGCAGCAACACAAACATCGCTCTGTAGCCCCACTCTATACTCTCGAACTGACGAAACGCCACGTCGCTACTCGTCGCCTTCTCGCCCTTGTAGCGCACCGCACTGCGACGGATATTGCCCGGATTGTTATTGCGAAGTCCTCTACTCATTTTTCTCATACTCTCCTATCTCTCTTTCTACTTTTCGTTTAACATAGGTGCGGAGCCACGCAAAGAGTTTGGCATCGCTCAGCACCGAAGCATTCTCCAGGAACGACCACATCTCCACACCGCATATCGCCCCTGCCACAATGCGGGTGAGGTTGAGCGTCAAAAAGCTCAAGATACAACTCTCTACCAGCCAACACATTCCTATCGTCAGCAGCACAAAACCCGCTTTGCGGATTGTTCGCCACGCCTCACGCGATGAGAAGTACCACCTCTCGCCCCTGCGCTTGGCCTCTGAGCGGGAGGCAAAGACTCCCGTCACGAAGTCGACCGCAATAAAGAGCAGGGCACACATTACCACAGGCTGTATGGGCGAAAAGAGGGCCGCCAGACCGAGCACCAACCCATTAATAACCTTGTACATAGCCGCCATTGATACTACATTTCTGCATAATATCCTCACTTGCATCGTAGCTCGGAAACTCAGCCTCGTGATCCCTCAAATAGTTGGAGAGTCGCTTCAACAACGACTGTCGACGCAATCGCAACGACTTGTGAAGCGCATTTATCGCCGCCGTGGTTGAGGAGTCGGCGTGCAACGATGAGGAGATACTCAATCCCGCCTGACCGGTGCGGACATTTAGTGATGGTTGAATCATTGTTCTAACTGCCATAGCGAGCGCAGGTGCGACAAAATCGCTGAGCAGAGTCGCGTGAGAGCCTTGAAGCATCTCCTTGTAAAGCTCTTTTCCCACAATCGGGAGCAGATATCGATGAGCTGCCGAATCAATGTCAGAATCGAGCACCACACTCGGCGAAAGATACTCACCATCGCCGAAAGCCAACTGTATAACTTGTTCATTTGTGATAACATTTTGCATAGGTTTTTAGTCAATTGATTTGATGTTGTATTTGCTTATCTCGGAGAGGTAGAGCTGCTGTCGCTCATCGTTCTCGTCGTAGTCGAGGCCATCTGCCTTGCGGGCCTCCCACACCTTCATATAGATAGGTTTCGAGCGTGTAGGTGGGCGATTGATAATCTCGAGCGAGGAGCAATCCAAGGCTAAAATCTCGCTGATGACGGTACAAATCGGCTCCAACAACTCGCTCTGCTCACCTATGATGACCGTGTTGAGCGCCACCTCATACTCGTGCAGAATACGCTCGGCACTGAAGCCCGTCGAGTAGTCCAAACCGCTCAACGAACGGAACCACGAGTGCGCCACCACAATATCGCTTGTTGCCTGGTCGTGCAACGCCTTCCAGTCGCCATCGTTCTGCGACTCGATAGGTATAAAACGCGAGTTGTCGTCCGAACTCTCGTCGCGAATGATAAACATCACCTGACCCGGCTTGCCCGCAAATCGTTGCTCGGCCATACGAGCCAACTCCGACGCCTCACTCTCGCTGTCGACCGCATTGTCAATCATCATCACGCCCGAAAGTTGGAACGAATTGTCCAGTCGCGCGATGTTCCAACGGTCTGTCTTGTAGGCTATTGCCGAGACGTTCATACCGGCAATATATTGCGGCACGCCATAGTGCGAGAACATCGGCTCGTAGTCCTTGTAGTGAACAATCGAGCGCAAGGTGCCATCGCTCTGCTTCTCGTAGAGAGGATATATCGGGAGTGTTTTCGCCTCGCTTGTTCGAAAGTGTGCCCAGTCGTGATGGAGTATGATATGCTGCGAATCCTTCGCTACGCGACAGCGGGTGGCATCCTGATGGTAGAACGAGAGGAAAGAGTGCGACTCATCGGTGATAATCTCCAAGAAGGCATTACCAAAGAGCGACTTGTCGAATGCCAACTTGTTGAGCACCTGTCGCAACGACTCGCCATCGCCATTCACCCTCTCGACCACCTCGCCCAGGAGCGGAATCGTCGCGTCGTAGTTAATTCCTTTACCCGAAATGTAGTCGGCCTTATCGTTTATGATGCGTCGATGTGCCGTAGAGCGCCTCGAGAGCAGAGCCAGCGCCTCGGGCAGATTGTTATCGATGCCCCAACGCCAAAACTCCTTGCTCTCGACCCTCTGCGCCGAGAGGGCATAGAGGCTATCCGCCCGATTTTGGGTGGTGCAGACAACGCTTTTTCTCTCCTTCGTCGCAGAGCCACCCAACCCTATAGTTTCCATATTGCCCATAGCTTTTAATCATTAAAATCGTTAAACATTTCGCACGAAAACTCCGTGTCGTACGACACAAGTTGCAGCGTTACGGTAGGGTTATCGTGCAATTTACTACCCGAGGAGGAGGTGAGAAGGGTGAGTCGCAGGGGCTGCTCACTGCCGAAATGGGAGGAGTAACCCACCAACAATCTGCGACCGTCGGCGAGTGACACCACAGCCACAACACCCTCTATCGAGGCCCTTTCTACAAAGTCGGCATCGAGCCACGCCTCGGCTTCGCCCCTATCGGCAACGAGGTGGAGGCGGTGCGCAATCTTGGTTATTCCCTCGTCGCTTTCAGCCCTCTCCTCATAGTAGGAGCCATCGTCGAGGAGCGCCACCTCCAACTCATCGCCCAAGAGTGTGGCACTACACCCCTCACTCGAGAAGAGTACCGTTTGCACCGCATCAGCGGGGTAGAGAACCACACTCTCTACCCCACCAACCGGTTTGTATGCCAACTTCATAATTAGTTGAAGCTTACACCGTAGAGAAAGAGGTCACCCGAGAGGAGTTTCTCGTCGACAATGGTTGTGCCGGCGAGGAATACCACACGCTGACGATTCTCCATCTCGTCGGGGTTGTACCACATACGAATCTCCTTCTCAGGCGAGTCGGCGGTATTCAATGCGAGTACGAGGTTGCGACGATCGGTCAAGATGCAGAACGACTCGCAGCTAGTCAAGTTGTAGCCCTTCGATGGCACCTCGACAAGAGGAATACCGTGGTAGGTGAGCATCGGACGACAACCCTCACCCGCTGCGCTTACATCAATCACACCCTTCTCATCGAGGTAGAAGTGGTAAGCATCGTAGACATCCGACGATACGAAGAAGGCCAAGTTACCCTCCGAAACAAGCGCACGAAGATCATCCGAAGCATAGCACCAAGCGTTGTTGAAGAGATTCTCGATTTGGTACTCGCACTCCTCCTCCTGGAGTGTTACTTGAATATTCGGCTCTTCCTCGTTGCACGCCTTTACAATCTGCGCAAGGAAGCCATCGAAGCTCGTATGCTGCGAAATCGTTCCGGTTGTATCGCCAAACCAGGTTGTCGCATAGATGCTATCAGCCAAGGAGCGACGGAACAACTCGGTCTCAGCCTTCTCGAGGTCGGTGCCGGTCAAGTCGCCGAGGTTTACATCCGACGAGTTGGTGATAATCTCGTAGATGGTCGAGAAGTAGTCATCTGCCGAGTATGACGACTCGGCCTTCAACTTCGACATCTCGATTTCGCGCTGCAAGAGCGTAGCCGAAGTGCCACCCTGCCAGCCGGCCTTGAAGTTCTTGAGGATGTTATTGTTGTGCGAGAATACCGGCACCTTGGTCGGAAGCGGCATATTGTAGAGGACACGAATACCTAACTCCTCGGCAGCCTTTCCGCAGAAAGTTGGGCGGAAAAACAAGTTCTCAACATCATTTACGTTGTAGGTCTTTGAATTTTCGATAATCATAGTTTTAGTGATTTTTAGTAGTTTTTTGTTTAATAATTCTGCATTTTGCACTCTGCATTCCGAACTCTATCGGCTCTTCAATTTGAGTGCATCGTCGGCATAGGCCAAAGCGTTCTGCGACAAGGCTACACCATCGAGCGAAGGATCCTCCTTCATCATTGTTTGGGTCGACGACACTGCGTGCTGACCCTCACGAAAGGCTATTACCGAGGTCGAGGTCTGGAGGTTGCTTGGCGCGTGTAAGATATTGATATCCACAGGTAAAGGCTCCACGCTTTTACTCTGAGACGAGAGGTTCAACCACCCCTTAATCCTATTGATAAGCCCACGCTTTGGAGCTGTCTCCTCACCACCGATTACAACATCGGCAAGTCCCGCCTCGACAACCTCCTCGGGTGAGAGCCATCGGCCTCGACCCCCATTTTCGCCCATCAGTGCGATGAACTCCGCCTTATCGCGAGAGGAGTGAAGGGCATAGAGTGTAGCTATGCGGTCATCGGTCTTTGTGAGGAGTTCGATGCGCTCGGCGAGGTCGGCACTATTGCCCTCCACCACGCTGCTCGACATATGGACGAGGTAGAGTGCCGAGGCGGCAATCTCGCGACACCCCTCACTCGCCGCCTGGGCGATAATCGTCGCTGCCGAGGCTGTATAGCCGTAGCAACGGGTGATAATCTTGGCATCGAGCGACGAGAGAGCCTCATAGATCAACAGCGCATCGTTCACGTCGCCACCCGTCGAGCGAATATTCACAACGACCTCCTTCACATCGAGCGCCTGCACCTTTGTTATCTCCTCCTTGAGGCGCTCGTAGGTGGCTATGCTCTGCGAAGAGGGGGAGAATTGTTCCTCCTCCGAGGCACCAATGACACCCTCGATGTCGATATAGCAGAGCGAGGCTTCGTTCCTAATTTCAATCTTTGTTCTCATTTTCTCACTTCTTAATCGTTTTGGAATAGACTGCCGCCCTCACCTTCTCGTAGGAGCAGGACATCTCGTTGGAGAGTTGCTCTATGGCACGAACTTTCATCTCACCGGCACGCACACGGCGATGCACCTCATTGTTGATGTATAGTCGCTCGACAGCACTCCTATTGAGTAACCCCTGCTGCCACATTACGGCCACCGCCTCGGGCAGGGATTTATGCTCTACTGAGAGCAAAACCGAGGTCAACAGTTTTCTATCCATCTCTTTCATATTCAATCTTTTAATACTCTTTCGAAGGTGCATCGCACGATGCCTGTCTCGCTACTCCACGACCCCACCTCGACAATACGGTAGAGAGAGCTCTCTCCCCCAATATCAAATCGAAACAACTTTCGCACTGATGGCTTCGGGCCACTCTCCGTAAGGAGTGATGCCATCTCTGCCGCTGTGAGATAGAGGTCGAGGGTCACGCGGTGACTCTCCTCGAGACGTCGCAGACGCTCCTTGTGGAAACGGGAGAGTCCCTCCACGCCATTACGCTCCTCAAAAGCGAGGTTTACCCCCTTCGCATCGACAAATGCCGCATAGGGATATTTGTTATACTTCGTGTGAACAACCCAGCTCTCATCCGAGGGTAGCAGTCGCAAACCCTTGTAGCAGACGATGTGAGGTGTAAAAGGCTCATCCATTCCCTCATCCGTCGACCCCGTATCGCCCACCTGCATCAGCGAGGCCGAGGGGGCAAAGCTCACCACACACTCGGTGTTGATGGTCGTAGTGAAGATGTTACCACCCTTCTCGCACACCGAATCCTTCGTACCGTAGAGGCTATTACGGAAACTCCACCTGCCAAGTGTGGTACCATCCTCGTCATTGAACTTGCGCGACGCCTCGTCCGACTCTTTGTAGATGAAACGGTGGGTCTGCGGGGTGTCGAGACCTGCATCGGAGAGGAGTAGTCCACCGCGATAATCGATGCGGGAGTTGATGTCGACCACCTCGTCGTCGTAAATCTGCTCCAGAGGCTCGATTCTCACCTCGCGTCGCGCCCTATCGGTGAAGAAGGCGAGGTTGAACATATCGCCAAGCTCAGCGAGGAGATCCACCTGGCGGATATGGCGAGGGGCAACATCCTTGAACTCGAGCTGCGAGCCGAAACCGGGCACTGTGGTGAAGTAGGGGCGCAGTGTTGTACCCACGCCGAGCGTGAGGCTCATTCCGGGGTCACCACCCGAGAAGTAGATTCTATCCAGGCGCAGGTATTCGCCTGCTGCAACATCTTGGGGTGGGAGTCGCAGATCCATCACCACATCCACCCTACCCGTCTCCTCGACATATCCCGCATAGAGCGCCCAGTCGCTACCACACGGCAACCAACTCCGCGTCGAGTCGGTACGATAGTAGAGCTGCAGAGACTCTGGTTTATCGGTGGTCATCACCAGAGCCGAACGACCCGACCACTCTGCAAGGATGGAGCGCATACCATCGCCATACGAGGCCTGGAGGCAATATTCGCGACCCTCGACGTGGTCAAAGACGATGGCACGATACTGCCAATTCTCATCGAGCTGATTGCGCAAATCACGGAAGGTGTTCACAAGCGGAAATAGCACTCGCAGGTTATTCTCGCCCTCGACAACATTGAAACCTTTGAGCTCCTCGCGTGAGATGATTTTGAAGTCGGTCGTATACTCGAGGTGGAGCACAAATCCCACATTCACCGAGCGCGACGGCGTGAATCGGATATTGCCCGCCTCGCTCTTCGAGAAGGCGTTGTTTGTGTTGAAGGTCTCAACCATCTGCACACCATTACTATCTACCGCTGTAGGGTCAGCCGTATCGACAAGAGGGCCTACCGAGTGGTTGGCAACGCTGTTTGAGGCGTAGATGCGTCCGATGGCATCGGCAGCTGCGGTGGTGGGCGATGAACGACGCGCAAAGAAGTCGCACATTCTCTTCGCCTCGGAGACGTCGGTTCGACCATAGTCGCCACTCATAAAGAGTGAGCGCCCGAACTCGCTATCAAAGAAGTCGCTACGCATCCTATATCCCGACTTGGCAAACATCGCACGCACCATCTCTGCAATCGAGATAAATGGGTGGTAGTCGTCGGTCAGCATCACCCATTCGACAGGCATTGTCGTCGAGGAGTAGCCCGAGCGCCTGTTGCCACGACGTATCGGCAGAAATCGCACCGCCTCATCCTCCTCCCACGAAGAGGCTATCGTGAAGAAGTCCAATCGGCCTGAGAAGGGGATGTCGAGGTCATTGAGCTTACCGTAGACCACATCCTCCACCCACTCGGCACCACCCTCGCTGATGCGAATCGAGTAGCCGCAGCACTCACCCTTCTCCATCTTTGTCTTGAGGAGGTAGACCGTACCCTCGAAGAGTACCGCACCATCGTGCTTAACCACCGCCGTGTGGTGCTCACTGTTGAAGCGCTGTGAGGCATAGATATCCGCTGAGGCACCAAAGATGGCATTGTTTCGAGGCGTAGCCGGTAGCTCCAACTCCACCACTCGACCACTTCGCTCGCCCTCGACATCGGTCAGCTTTTCGATGGCGAAGCCGATGGGAATTACGGGCAACTTCTCGAGGTCACCCCTCTTGCCATCAATTAAGATCTCTATCATAAGGCACGCTCCTCTCTGCGCCACAACTGCACGCCAATCGATAGTGACTCGGGCTCGCCAAAAATGTTGACTTCAACCACCGCCGTCAAAGGTAAAACCTCGCTATAGGACTCCTCAGACTCGATCCACACCCTTGTCGACGATGTTATTTGGGCGAGTGCCTCGACCACCTCACGAGGCTCATAGTGCGATTTCATAGAGAGTGTCGACACCGCCACCGTGCTGACCACGCGAGAGCCCTCGAGGGTCTCGATGCACTCTCTCTCGACGGTGCGCTGCTGCTTCACCAAGATGGGGAAGGTGTAGCGCTCGATAGAGCCCCCGTCAGATAGCCAAGCCAGGCGAAGAGCCCCTTTGCGCTTAGGAACAACAGTATAGCGCAAGGTGGTGAGCAACGCTCCGTCACAGATGATTTCCACATCGAACGTGCGAACTTTTTTGCCAAAATCCTTGGTCAGGATACAGAGTGTTGCTGCGCCATTCTCGCTCGTATACTCCACCGATATGCTCTCGCCCGTATCGGCATCGATATTGGCCTCAATAATAGCTCCTCGCTCGGTCAGCACAAGCAGTTCATCCCACTCGCCGTAGGCGATTCGACGAGTTTGCGGCATCGAGGTGAGGAGTGTCGGCAGAGTAACCGCTTCTCTATTCACCGATACCACTATCGGCTCGGAGCTGGTATCTCCGACACGCACCGCAAAGAGGCGGGTTGGTGCCTCGACAAAGGTCGTGTAGAGGGGACGAGAGGGTGCATAATCGCCGAGAGGTGCGACATAGGGTGCGATATTCACCTCGGCAGTGGTCACTTCGTGGAGCAGCTGCGTGGCAACCACCTCATCGGTCGTCACATCGACCACCTCAACCTCCACATCTTGCGGCTCGTCGAACTCGGTCTCGATGCCGAAGAGAAGCCCCTCGTGACGAGGCGTAAAGTCATTCGAAAGTTTGTAAAGTCTCATTTTGGTTAGTTTCTCGGTTAAAAAATAGTTTCGATTTTCGCCTGCGCCTCCATAGCTATGGCTCCGTGATGATCTACCACGCCCGCCACAGGGCGGATTGTGAGGTTCTCGACCACAGCCACTCGCTCACTGCGTGAGAGGGCTACAAACATCTCGGTCAGTTGCTGCTCCATCTCGGCAAGAAGGCTGTTTCGCTCCGTCGGTGAGAGCTTTGCGCCCTGACGAGAGAGGCGAAGTGTCACTTTGTAGGTTATTCTACCACGTCGTCGACCCTCCATACCAACAAATTCGGGCGGCAACATAAAGGCGGCAGGATAGCGAGAGACGGTGGTGGGATAGCACGACTCGTCATTCATTGTGAAATGGTAGCCGTACGGAGACACCAACCCCTCTATCGCACTGCACAAAAAAGCGCGATTCATAGGTCAAAATTGTTGTTAAATGTGTTAATAATGTGTTAGTGTCTGTTGAGAACACAAGAAATGCCCCACACAGTCAGCTATTTTGGATGTTGATAAGGTTTTCGACAGCAGAGTGCCGTATGTTGAAAACCTCGTATCGATTGACGTCGATTGACGGTGCAAATATATAATCTGGAAATAGGGGTTGTCAAGTCTTTTGCCGAAAATTTTCTAAACTTTTTAGAAAGATTTGCACCCAAATATCTCAACCATAGCACATTGGTGCACCGAAAAAAATTCCACTTTTTCTAAATTTTTTAGACAAAAAGGGAACACTCTGTACAAAAATTGCTTATCTTTGCGCGGATAATAACACCTCTGAGAAGTGGATGATGGCAGTAAATACCAAAATAACCGCCGTATCGTATTTGAATACGATACCGTTCATCTATGGACTTCGACACTGCAATAAGATCAGTGCCGAACTACTGCTTGCACCCCCAGCTACATGTTATCAAAACTTCATCGAAGGCAAAGCCGACATTGCGCTTATGCCTGTAGCTATGGTGCCATCACTCCCCGATGCTGAGATTATTACCGACTACTGCATCGGTGCAAATGGCGCAGTTCGCACCGTAGTGGTGATGAGCAACACCCCTATCAGCAAGGTGCAACGCATCCACCTCGACAGCCATTCTAAGACATCTGTTCAGCTCTGCGGCTACCTCGCCAAAAAGCTGTGGCACATCGAGCCTGAGTGGGTGGCACTCACTGACTATGAGGTAGTTAACAATCTCAAGGAGGACGATGCCGTACTTCTTATCGGCGATAAAGTCTTCGATAACGAGGGCAAGTTCACCCACACCTACGACTTGGCAGAGGAGTGGCACAAGGCCACCAAGATGCCATTCACATTTGCTGTGTGGGTAGCACGCAAGGGGCTCTCATATGAGGTACGTGACGAGTTGCAGGCAGCATTCACCTATGGCATCGAGCACATCTACGAGGCTATTCTCGAGAGCGATTACGCCGACCGCGACTACGCTTACGAGTATTTGACCGAAAATATCGACTTCTTGTTCGACATACAGAAACACAACGCACTCAAAAAGTTCTGGGACTACGGCTTAAAGATTGAGCCGAAGGTCAATCCCGGCTGAAGGTAATCTAATGTGTTCGGGCTCTTGACAAAACTTCCACCGAACACACCACAGAGACAAAAAATCGAAGTTAAACCTATGAAACCCAGCGGTTTCTTAAAATGGAAAAGAGATGATTACTATCTACTTGAAGCAATACAACAAGATTATTCGCAACGCCGACACCGAGCTCTTCGACGACCTCGGCTTCGACGATATTCTCTGGATTGATATGGTGCAGCCTACCATCAAGGAGCAGAAGGCTGTCGAGAACTTTATGGAGATCAGCCTCCAGACCAAACAGCAGGTCGAGGAGATTGAGTCGACCTCAAAATACTCCGAGCACGAGAATGCCATCATCTCGAACTCGAACTTCTTCGTCCCTACGGGCGATAGCTTCGAGGTTGAGCCGGTGTCGTTCATCCTCTCGAACGAGGGTGTCTTGGTCTCGGTGCGACAGGCCGATATGCGCACCTTCCGTGAGGCGGAGAAGCGTCTGCAGATGAACTATCGCAGCTTCTCGACCGGTTATCACATCCTCATCTCGTTGCTCGAGGTGCGAATTGATTGCGATGCCGACTTGGTGGAGATGGTAGGCCGTCAGGTTTCGGCACTCTCGAAGACCATCACCAAGGAGGACTCTATCGACAAGGATATCCTCTTGCGCCTTAGCACCTTGCAGGAGCGCACTATGGTGCTTCGCGAGAATATTTTTGACCGTCAGCGTATCCTTTCGGGTATTTTGCGTTCGGAGCGTTTCCC